>CAVARE010000064.1:0-15936 GCA_963591145.1 Anaerotignum sp.
TATCATATGTAAATTGTATTTATCCGCGCGCTGGGATGGCGCAGCTCCCTGCGAGCAGGGGCTGCACGCCGAGGTTCACAGCGCGCAGTATACATATTATTTATTTACCGCTATCACCGTAGTTCGACAGAACCCTGGCAGAAGGATCATTTACATTGCATCCTTCCCACTCCTTGTTAGGCATCCAGAAATCTACGATCATCTCCGCCTGACCTGGGTAGTATTTTTCAAATATTTCCCTATATAGAAGTGATTCCTTGGTAAATGGCTGTGCATGTGTATATTTCTTACGCTTTTCTTCGAACTCTGCGTCAGTATAGCAGCTCTCGGCATATTCCTTGAGGTCATCCACCATTGAATGTCCTACTGCGTCTGAAAATGCTGCCTTCTCTCTCATGAGGATCTCTTCCGGCAGATAATCGCCTTCAAATGCATGTCTTAATAAGTATTTGCCCTTGTTATAAGTATTAATCTTCTTCGCAGGGTCGATGGACATAACATATGATGCAAAATCAAGATCGCCGAATGGAACTCTCGCCTCCAGTGAGTTAACTGATATACATCTGTCGGCACGAAGCACGTCATACATATACAGTTCTCTGATTCGCTTAACGGCCTCCTGCTGGAAGGCCTCAGCTGATGGGGCAAAGTCTGTATATTTGTATCCGAACAGCTCGTCTGATATCTCACCTGTAAGCAGAACCTTGATATCTGTAGTCTCATGAATCGCCTTGCATACCAGATACATACCGATGGATGCTCTGATGGTGGTGATATCGTAGGTTCCCAGCATGGCGATGACCGGCTCCAGCGCCTCTATGACGTCATCTCTGGTGATAATAACCTCCGTATGCTCGCTTCCGATATAATCGGCAACGATCCTTGCATACTTAAGGTCGATAGCGTCGATGTCCATACCGATGGCAAATGTCCTGATAGGCTTCGAGCTGGCCTTGGCCGCAACCGCACATACCAGCGATGAATCCAGCCCGCCTGACAGGAGAAATCCCACCTTAGAGTCAGACACTAATCTCTTAGTGATTCCGGCTGTCAGCTTATCATGAATGTTTTTGCAGATCGTCTCCAGGTCGTCCGTTACGACTTCCTTAACCTCGGTAACATCACGGTACTGCACGAACTGGCCGTTCTTGTAATAATGTCCTGGAGGGAATGCGATTATCTTATCGCATATCCCTATCAGGTTCTTAGCTTCACTGGCAAATAATATAGCACCTTCACTGTCGTATCCATAGAAAAGAGGTCTGATTCCGATTGGATCCCTTGCAGCTATGTACTCATGCGTCCTATTGTCAAATATTATGCAGGCAAATTCAGCATCTAATTTCTCAAACATATCAGTGCCATATTCGAAATACATAGGAAGCAATATCTCGCAGTCTGAATCGCTCTTGAAGGAATATCCCTTAGCGATCAGATCATTCTTAAGTGCCTCGAATCCATATATCTCGCCATTGCATACCACATAGCTTCCATTAAGCTCAAATGGCTGCATACCTGCTTCGGTAAGTCCCATTATCGACAGTCTGTTAAATCCCAGAAATCCATATCCGGTATCAATTGTCCTGGTCATGTCAGGACCTCTGGAGGCTGTCTTGGCCAATGCCTCATTGAATTTATCTAATGCAGCATCCTTGCTGCACCATCCCATTATTGAACACATGTTATTATCTGCCCCTTTTTCATGTTTTTTATCTTACTCCGAAGAGAAGCTCGCCATATGTAGGGAATGGCCAGTAATCCTTGGAAGTAATTGTTTCTGCCTCGTCGCATGCTGCACGAAGCTCTGCCATCTTAGGCAGGATACTGTCTCTAACTGCCTCAGCCTTAGTCTTGGCATCTGAGATCTCCTCGAGACTGATGATTGCCTTCTCGAGACTCTCTGTTCTCTCGTCGATAGCATCTGTAAGAGCTGAGAGCTTCTCAACAACCTTCGTCTCTGCCTTGCATGCGATGCATGGTGAGATGGCCTTCTTAGCTGATACCTGTGATGCAACTGAAGCTGTATAGCTCTCGACTGCAGGAAGGATTCCTCTTCTGGCCATATTAGCCATAGTCGTTGCTTCAATATCAATAACAGTATTGTAATTTTCGTAAGCAATCTCCGCACGAGACTCGATCTCTATCTCATTGTAAATGTGCTGATGCATCAGCATATCCTTATTCTTCTTAAGAAGAAGTGCCGGTATAGCATCAGGAGTAGTTCTAAGATTAAGAAGTCCTCTATTCTTAGTAGCATCCTCGATCCATGCATCATCATAGCCGTTGCCATTGAAGAGAATTCTCTTATGATCGATGATAGTCTGCTTGATCAGATCATGCATTGCTGACTGGAAGTCATCTGCCTTCTCCAGCTGGTCTGCAAATTCTTCAAGAACCTGAGCTGTTGCTGCATTTAATATAATGTTGCAGTCAGCTATTGAATTTGACGATCCTAACATACGGAACTCGAACTTATTGCCGGTAAATGCAAATGGTGAAGTTCTGTTTCTATCTGTTGTATCCTTAGGGAACTTAGGAATTACATCAACGCCTAATTTCATAACTGTCTTCTCAACGCCAGCATAAGGAGTATCTGTCTCAATAGCTTCCAGAATTCCCTTAAGCTCATCTCCAATGAAGATGGAGATGACTGCAGGTGGTGCTTCATTTGCTCCTAATCTGTGATCATTGCCGGCAGTTGCAACACTGAGACGCAGCAGATCCTGATATTCATCAACAGCCTTGATAACTGCTACCAGGAACAGCAGGAACTGTGCATTCTCATATGGCGATTCGCCAGGGGAGAGGAGGTTTACACCTGTATCTGTTGCAATGGACCAGTTATTATGCTTACCTGATCCGTTAACGCCTGCAAATGGCTTCTCATGAAGCAGACATACCATGTCATGCTTTCTTGCAACCTTCTGCATGATCTCCATGGTTAACTGGTTGTGATCAGTTGCTATATTAGTTGACTCGAAGATAGGAGCCAGTTCATGCTGTGCAGGAGCAACCTCGTTATGCTCTGTCTTAGCATAAATGCCCAGCTTCCAGAGTTCCTCATTGAGGTCATCCATGAAGGCCTGAACTCTCGGCTTAATAACTCCGAAATAATGATCATCCAGCTGCTGGCCCTTGGCAGGCTTAGCGCCGAACAGTGTTCTGCCTGTGAAGATAAGGTCAGGTCTCTTATCGAATATCTTCTTATCTACGAGGAAATATTCCTGCTCAGGACCAACTGATGTGGTAACTCTCTGTACATCTTTATTTCCGAATAATCTGAGAACCCTTAATGCCTGTGTATTGATTGCTTCCATAGAACGAAGAAGTGGTGTCTTCTTGTCCAGTGCTTCTCCGCTGTATGAGCAGAAAGCTGTTGGAATGCATAATGTTTTTCCTTTAATAAATGCATATGATGTCGGATCCCATGCCGTATATCCTCTTGCTTCAAATGTAGCGCGGATACCTCCTGATGGGAAACTTGATGCATCAGGCTCGCCCTTGATGAGCTCTTTGCCTGAGAACTCCATGATGACGCCGCCGTCCGGTGACGGGGATATGAAGCTGTCGTGCTTTTCTGCGGTTATGCCTGTAAGAGGCTGGAACCAGTGTGTATAATGTGTTGCGCCTTTTTCAACTGCCCAGTCACGCATCGCAGAAGCAACTGCAGCTGCAATTGACGGATCCAGAGGCTGACCCTTACGAATAGTCTGCTTCAGAGCCTTGTAAGTCTTCTCAGACAGTCTAGCCTTCATAACCCTCTCATCAAATACATTTGATCCAAAAATTTCAGGTACTGTTGACATATTGGTTGCTTCCTTTCTAATATTTTATCTCATTGTAATTACGACCATCTCTACACATGCCAGAACCATGCAAGTCATTATAGAAAACATTTTTCACCAAGGTTCGTGGCACTTTTCTATTCTTCCAATACACAATGCCGGGACAAGGCAGACACTACGAGAAAACAATCAGCGCAGGCGTTTTCGAGTAGTGGGCTGCGCCGTCCCGGCATATATTGCAAATAAAAAGAAAGAGACAACGTTGTCAGGAACTTTCGGTTCCAAGACTTCGTTGTCTCGATGGGCGTAATATATTCCCGCTTTTGACAAATGTCAACCCTTTTTTTTATTTTATTTGCCCAATTCTTCAAAAATGCGGTTGACTTTTTGTCATTTTCTGCAATAATTTCTGCCAAAAGAGGCAACATTTGCTAGCGAAAAAGGAGGCTAAACCTCATGAAATATACTAAAGAAGAAGTTATGCAGTATGTGGAGATGGAGGACGTTAAGTTCATACGTCTCGCATTCTGTGATGTATTCGGTAAGATGAAGAATATCGCCATCCTGCCGGCAGAGCTGGAGCGGGCATTCATGGACGGAATCGGAATCGATGCATCAGCTATCGCAGGATTCGGCGGAGATATTAAGTCAGATCTCTTCCTTCATCCGGATCCTTCTACACTATCATCACTTCCATGGCGTTCAGAAAACGGTAAGGTCGTTCGTATGTTCTGTACCATCACTTATCCGGACGGAGAGCCATTCGAATGTGACACCCGCGCCGTACTCATTAATGCAGTCGAATATGCCAGACGTTCGGGCATCTCATTTTATTTCGGTTCAGAGATAGAATTCTATCTATTTAAAACAGACGAAGACGGCAATCCTACTAAGATTCCTTATGACAATGCCAGCTACATGGATATAGCTCCTGCTGACAAGGGCGAGAATATCCGCCGTGAGATCTGTCTAACCTTATCTCAGATGGGCATTCATCCTGAGTGCTCGCATCATGAAGAGGGACCTGGCCAGAATGAGATCGACTTCAGATATTCAGATCCTCTGACAGCTGCGGATAATGTTCTTACATTTAAGTCCGTAGTTTCTACTATAGTAGCCCGTTATGGGCTGGCAGCGGAATTCTCACCTAAGCCATTGGTCAATGCTCCTGGCAGCGGTCAGCATATCAACGTCTCAGTTGATGCCCCGGCCGTTTCAAATGCACTTAATTATGTTATCGCCGGAATCATGGATAAGGTCTGCGACATTACAGCCTTTCTTAACCCTTGCGAGGAATCATATCTGAGGCTCGGCAGCAATAAGGCACCTAAATATGTATCCTGGTCCACCGAAAACCGCTCGCAGCTCATAAGAATTCCTGCGGCGCCTCACATGACACCCCGTGCAGAATTAAGATCTCCGGATCCTACAGCCAATCCATATCTGGCATATGCATTAATAATCTACGCCTGCATGCACGGCATTGAGAATAAGCTGCCTCTTCCAGACAGCGCAGACTTTAATCTCTTCAATGCGCCTGCCGAAATTCTGGCACAGTTTTGCCAGCTTCCGTCTACATATGAAGAGGCCGCAAATGCTGCTGCCGCAAGCAGCTTCGTGCAGGAACACCTTCCTGCCAAGATCATAGATTCATACTGTAGAAGATAAATCCAGCAGCTTACCATATTACAATCATCACAGGGGAAAGGAGGTTTGTATATGGTTTTCAGAGAAAACACATATAGTGTTCTTATAGTGTCATCCGGCGAGAAATTTGCCGCATCTCTTAAATCCTTGCTGCCTTCTACAGACTTCTGGCCAGTTAATGTTGTATCTACCTCAGGCGAGGCGCGGCGAGAGGCCATGCATACTGCATATGACATGATCCTGATCAATACTCCTCTTACGGACGAGTTCGGAACCAGCCTGGCAGCAGACCTCTGCTCTCACGGAAGCGCCGGAGTGCTGCTCTTTGTCAAGGCCGAATTATATGAAAATGTATATTCGAAGGTCATGGAAGCCGGCGTTATGGTAATGTCCAAGCCCGCCCCGTCGCAGATGATCAGTCAGACCTTCCGCTTGATGTGCTCAGCCAGAGAGCGGATGAGAGGTATGGAAGCAAGACAGGCAACAGTTGAAGACAAGATTAAGGAGATCCGACTCGTTAACAAGGCGAAATGGCTTCTCATCGAATATCTGTCCATGACAGAGGAGCAGGCTCACCATTATATCGAGAAGCAGGCCATGGATATGAGACTGTCTAAGAAGGAATGCGCCGAGAATATCATTCATACTTATTCAAGATAGAGTTAGTATAGCGAAGCTCGCGCCGGGACGGTGCATGACACCGTTCGAAAACGCCTTCGCTGATTGTTTTCTCACGATATCTGCCCCCGTCCCGGCTGGGCACGACCGTAAACTTTACTGATCTTGCACATAAAAAATACATCGAAATACCTTCTTAAAATTGATTTTTTTATTGACAATATTCTCTTAATGAGAGTAGAATACCCGCATTGAACAAGGGCGTTCGTTTGGACTTCGTGTCCGAATGGGCGCTTTTTCTGTTTTTAGGGGATAAAAAATTTAAAACGGAGGCAATACGATGACTAAATACATTTTCGTGACCGGCGGCGTTGTGTCCGGTCTCGGCAAAGGAATTACTGCAGCTTCTCTCGGCAGACTTCTTAAGATGAGTGGCCTTAAGGTTGCAGCTCAGAAGTTAGACCCTTATATCAATGTTGATCCTGGAACCATGAGTCCATATCAGCATGGTGAGGTCTATGTCACAGAGGACGGCGCAGAAACAGACCTGGATCTGGGTCATTACGAGCGTTTCATTGATGAGGATCTGAATAAATTCTCTAATCTTACAACAGGTAAGGTATACTGGAACGTCCTTAACAAGGAGCGCCGCGGCGAATATCTAGGATCAACCGTTCAGGTTATTCCACATATCACTAACGAAATCAAAGAATTTGTTTATCGCGTCGGCAAGCAGACCGATGCAGACGTCGTTATCACTGAAATCGGCGGCACCATCGGCGATATGGAGAGCCAGCCATTTATAGAGGCGGTTCGTCAGATATCATTAGAAGTAGGACGCGAAAACAGCTTATTTATCCACGTAACATTGGTTCCATACCTGGCAGGCTCAGAAGAGCATAAATCTAAGCCTACCCAGCATTCCGTTAAGGAGCTGCAGGGCATGGGCATCAATCCGGACATTATTATATTAAGAAGCGATGTTCCTATCACAGACGAGAGCATCTTCAAGAAGATCGCGCTGTTCTGCAATGTAAAGCCAGACTGTGTTATCGAAAACCGCACAGTTTCATGTCTGTATGAAGCACCTCTCATGCTGGAACAGTCTAACTTCTCAGGCGTTGTAAGAAGAGCCCTGAACCTGGATGTTCCTGAGCCTGATACCACAGAATGGGAAGAGATGGTGGCAAGGATCAAGTCCTGCTCCGGCAGCGTTAAGATCGGTATCGTAGGCAAATACGTTCAGCTCCATGACGCTTATCTGTCAGTAGCAGAAGCATTAAGACATGCAGGATTTGCCAATTCAGTTCATGTAGATATCGAATGGATCGATTCAGAGACTATTACACAG
This sequence comes from Anaerotignum sp., assembly GCA_963591145.1. Classification (GTDB taxonomy): domain Bacteria; phylum Bacillota; class Clostridia; order Lachnospirales; family Lachnospiraceae; genus RGIG5612. The sequence continues at coordinate 7,402 of CAVARE010000064.1, forward strand.
GCAAATGCTGCCGAGATCTTAAGTCCCCTGGACGGAATCCTGGTTCCTGGCGGATTTGGCTACAGAGGAATCGACGGAATGATCGTTGCAGCACAATATGCCAGAGAACATGATGTTCCTTACTTCGGCATTTGCCTGGGAATGCAGATCGCAGTCATAGAATATGCCAGAAATGTGGCAGGCATCGCAGATGCTAACTCAGGCGAGTTCGACGAGCTGTGCAAGAATAAGGTAATCGACTTCATGCCTGGACAGAATAACGATATTAATAAGGGAGGAACCTTAAGACTAGGCGCTTACCCTTGCGAGATAAAACCTGGAACTACCATGGAGAAATGCTACGGCTCATTACAAATCTCCGAAAGACATCGTCATCGTTATGAATTTAATAACAACTTCAGAGATGTTCTTACAAATGCCGGTCTCGTATTGAGCGGAACATCACCTGATGACAGCCTCGTAGAAACCGTAGAGCTGTCTGACAGACCGTTCTTCGTAGGAGTTCAGTTCCATCCGGAATTCAAATCAAGGCCTAACAAGCCGCATCCATTGTTCAAGAACTTCGTCAAGGCAGCATATGACAAGAGCCAGAACAACTAACCAATATAGCAGACCTGCTGTTTAAGGAATGCTATTCAGCACAAGAAAAGGAACATATATTATGAATCAGCAGAATAATACATTATATGATGAAAGATTTGAACATGATGCCTGCGGTATTGGTGCAGTTGTAAGTATCGATGGCATCGCATCTCATTCTATTGTAAATGATGCTCTTTCTATAGTAGAAAAGTTAGAGCACAGAGCCGGCAAGGACGCAACAGGAGAAACCGGTGACGGTGTCGGTATCCTGGTTCAGATCTCTCATAAATTCTTCAGCAGTATAAGAGATGATCTGGGCGATGCCAGGGACTACGGCGTCGGCATGTTCTTCTTCCCTCAGAATATCCTGGCAAGACGTCAGGCCATGAAGATGATCGAGATTATCTGCGGCAAGGAAGGCGTTGAATTCATCGGTTGGAGAGACGTTCCGACTGAGCCTGACATCCTGGGTGAAAAGGCCAGAAGTACCATGCCTTATATCGCGCAGTGCTTCGTAAGAAGACCTGAAAACATCGCCCGCGGCATAGATTTCGACAGGAAGCTCTATGTTATCCGCCGTGAGTTCGAACATAGCAGAAAGGACACCTATGTCTGCTCTTTCTCATCAAGAACCATTATCTACAAGGGTATGTTCCTGGTAGGTCAGCTGAGAAGATTCTTCTATGACCTGCAGAGCGATATGTACGAAAGTGCCATTGCCATGGTTCATTCACGTTTCTCCACTAATACAACTCCTAGCTGGGAACGTGCTCATCCTAACAGACTCATTCTGCATAATGGTGAGATCAATACTATCCGCGGCAATGCAGACAGAATGCTGGCAAGAGAAGAGACCCTTCATTCAGATCTGTTAGACGATGACATGGACAAGATCATGCCTGTTATCAATACGGCAGGCTCTGACTCTGCCATGTTGGACAATACTCTGGAATTTCTCATGATGGGCGGTATTCCTCTCCCACTGGCCGTCATGATGACTATTCCGGAGCCATGGAAGAATGACTCCGAGATCTCGAGAGCTAAGAAGGACATGTATCGCTACTACTCTACTATGATGGAGCCATGGGACGGCCCTGCAGCTATCCTCTTCTCAGACGGCGATATCATGGGCGCAGTTCTGGACAGAAACGGACTCAGACCTTCCAGATATTATATTACAAAGGACCGAAAGGTCATCCTCTCCTCAGAGGTAGGCGTATTAGATATACCTGCAGAGAATATTGTCTGCAAATCCCGTCTTCAGCCTGGCAAGATGCTTCTTATCGATACAGTCAGAAAAGAAGTAGTTTCTGATGAGGAATGCAAGGCATTCTTCGCATCCCGCCACCCATATGGTGAATGGCTGGACGACAACCTGGTAACCCTCTCATCCCTGTCTATTCCTAATAAGAAGGTAGAGAAGAGCTCACCGGAAGAACGTACAAAATTATACAAAGCATTTGGCTATACATATGAAGACATTACTGACGCGATCCTTCCGATGGCTAAAAACGGCATCGAACAGACTGCATCCATGGGAAATGATACAACATTAGCAGTGCTCTCCGAAAAACATCAGCCACTATTTAGTTATTTCAAGCAGCTATTTGCCCAGGTAACCAACCCTCCTATAGATTCACTCAGAGAAGAAATAGTTACCGATACTGCAGTCTATGTTGGTTCCGACGGCAACCTGCTTGAAGACAAGGCTGAAAACTGCCGTGTTCTCGAGATTAAGAATCCTATCCTTACATCAGTTGACCTGATGAGGATCAGAAACATGAAGAAGAAGGGCTTCAAGGTTCAGACTGTATCACTGCTCTACTATAAGAATACTGATCTGGAGACAGCCGTTGAGCGTCTCTTCGTAGACTGCGACCGCGCATATAAGAACGGCTCTAATATCATCATTCTCTCCGACAGGGGAGTCGATGAGAATCATGTGGCTATTCCTTCACTGCTGGCAGTTTCAGCTATGGAGCAGTATCTGATCAGAACTAAGAAGCGTACTGCCATCTCCATCATTCTGGAGAGCGCTGAGCCTAGGGATGTTCATCATTTTGCCCTGCTGCTGGGATATGGCGCCCGTGCCATCAATCCATATCTAGCTCACGAATGCATCGAAGAGCTGGTTGAAAACGGTAACCTGGACAAGGATCCTCATACGGCTATCAAGGATTACAATACAGCTATTCTTCATGGCATTGTTAAGATTGCTGCTAAGATGGGTATCTCTACCCTGCAGTCATACCAGAGCGCCCAGATATTCGAGGCAGTAGGTATCTGCAAATCAGTTATAGACAAATATTTCACCAACACTGTAAGTCCTGTAGACGGCATCGGCCTCAAGGAGATCGCCGAAGGCGTCGAATGGAGACATTCACATGCATTTGACCCGCTGGGACTGGGTGTTGATACTACATTAGACAGCTTCGGCAAGCATAAGCTCCGTTCAAATATTGATGCCGAAGACCATATGTACAATCCTCAGACCATCATCGCCCTGAGAGAAGCAACCCAGAACGGTGATTATAAGAGATTCAAGGAATTCTCAACCATGGTTAATGATGAGAGGATTCCTCATACATTAAGAGGTCTCATCGAATTCGTATGGGACAAGGACGGAGGCGTTCCTATCGAAGAGGTCGAGCCTGCCAGCGAGATCGTTAAGAGATTCAAGACCGGCGCCATGAGCTATGGTTCTATCTCTGAAGAGGCTCACAAATGCATGGCTAAGGCTATGAATACCATCGGCGGTCGTTCTAACTCAGGTGAAGGCGGCGAGGATCCTGCCCGTTTCGGAACAGAATACAACAGTGCTATCAAGCAGGTTGCATCTGGACGTTTCGGCGTAACCAGCCAGTATCTGTGCTCTGCTAACGAGATTCAGATCAAGATGGCACAGGGTGCTAAGCCTGGTGAAGGCGGACATCTGCCTGGCAGAAAGGTATATCCATGGATTGCCAAGACCAGATATTCAACCCCTGGCGTTGCACTGATCTCACCACCGCCACACCATGACATCTACTCTATCGAGGACCTGGCACAGCTTATCTATGACCTTAAGAATGCTAATCAGGATGCCCGCATCACTGTTAAGCTGGTATCCGAGGCAGGTGTAGGTACGATTGCAGCCGGCGTTGCCAAGGCTGGCGCTCAGGTAGTCCTTATCTCTGGATATGACGGAGGTACAGGTGCTGCTCCTAAGAGCTCTATCCATGACGCAGGTCTTCCATGGGAATTAGGACTGTCAGAGGCTCATCAGACTCTGATCAAGAACGGCCTCAGATCCCGTGTAAGAATTGAGACCGATGGCAAGCTTATGACAGGACGTGATGTCGCCATCGCATGTATCCTGGGTGCTGAGGAATTCGGATTTGCTACCGCTCCACTTATTACAATGGGCTGCGTCATGATGCGTGTATGCAACCTGGATACCTGCCCTGTAGGTGTTGCGACTCAGAATCCTGAATTAAGGAAACGTTTCTGCGGCAAGCCTGAGTATGTAATCAATTTCATGATGTTTATCGCCGAGGAGATGCGTGAGATCATGGCACGGTTAGGTGTTCGTACTGTAGACGAGCTGGTAGGCCGTACCGACCTTATCAAGGCCCGTGAGAACAGAATCACACACCGTGCAGACACCATCGATCTGTCACCGATCATCAGCAACTTCCCTCCTGCACACTTTAAGCAGGAAGATATATATGATTTCCATCTGGAGAAGACTCTGGATGAGAGTGTGCTCCTTCCGGCATTGGAGAAAGCATTTGCCAAGAAGAAACCGGCCAGCATCGACGTGGAGGTTTCAAGTACCAACAGAACCTTCGGTACTATCACCGGATCTGTTATTACTAAGAAGTTCGGTCAGAGCCTGGCAGATGACACATATACAGTTCACTGCCACGGAGGCGGCGGCCAGTCCTTCGGTGCATTTATTCCTAAGGGACTTACGCTGGAGCTCACAGGCGATGCCAATGACTACTTCGGTAAGGGTCTGTCAGGCGGCAAATTAATTCTCAAGGTAGATCCTAAGTCAACATTTGCAGCTAAGGACAATATCATTCTGGGAAATGTAGCTCTCTATGGCGCAACCAGCGGTGAAGCTTATGTAAATGGTATCGCAGGCGAGCGTTTCTGTGTAAGAAATTCTGGCGCAACGGCTGTAGCTGAAGGCTGCGGAGATCACGGCTGTGAATATATGACAGGCGGCCGCGCTGTAATCCTGGGACGTACCGGTAAGAACTTCGCAGCAGGTATGAGCGGCGGCATCGCTTATGTTCTCGACGAACAGCATGACCTGTACTTACGTCTCAACAAAGACATGGTAAGTATGTCACAGGTATCAGAAAAGCATGACATCGAAGAGCTGCGCTCTATCATAGAGAAACACGTTAAAGCAACCGGATCTAAATTCGGCAAGCAGATACTTGATCATTTTGATTCATATCTGCACCTGTTCAAGAAGATAATCCCTCGTGATTATCAGAAGATGATGATCGCTATCGGACAGTTAGAGGAAAAGGGCATTCCACACGAACAGGCCAAGCTGGATGCATTCTACCTCGTACAGGAACAGTAAAGGAGGAATCAAGAAATGGGTAAGCCAACCGGATTTTTAGAATATAGCAGAAAAGCCAAATCTTCAGTAGCTCCTCTGGAAAGAATCAAGAACTTCGATGAATTTCATCCTCCTCTTTCTAAGGAAGAACGTAAGGAACAGGCTGCAAGATGCATGAACTGCGGCGTACCATTCTGCCAGTCAGGCATGCAGTTAAGAGGAATGTATACAGGTTGTCCTCTGCACAATCTCATTCCTGAATACAATGATCTGATCTACCATGACAACTGGGAGCAGGCATTAAGAAGGCTTCGTAAGACCAACAATTTCCCAGAGTTTACGGGACGTGTATGCCCTGCTCTGTGTGAGGTAGCCTGCACCTGTGCATTAAATGGTGACGCAGTAACAGCACATGACAATGAATATGCCATCATTGAGACGGGATATGCAAATGGCTGGATCAAGCCTGAGCCTCCTCAGATTCGCTCAGGTAAGAAGGTAGCAGTCATCGGCTCTGGTCCTTCAGGACTGGCAACAGCCGACTGCCTCAACAAGCGCGGCCACAGCGTAACAGTATATGAGCGCGAGAACCGCCCGGGCGGACTCCTGATGTATGGCATTCCTAACATGAAGCTGGAGAAGGACGTTATCAAGCGCCGTACCGACATCATGGAGGCTGAAGGCGTCGTATTTAAGACTAATATGAACGTAGGCGCTGAGAAGGACTGCGGCAAGGTTAAGGCAGTTAAGGCCAGCGACCTTTTAGATGAATATGATGCAGTAGTTCTATGCTGCGGCTCTAAGGCTGCCAGGGATCTTAACGTCCCGGGAAGAGATGCCAAGGGCGTTCATTTCGCAGTAGAATTCCTCACTGCTGCTACCAAGAAGGTAACAGGCCAGACTAAGGATTTCGCTATTACTGCCAAGGATAAGAATGTGGTTATCGTAGGCGGCGGCGATACAGGTAATGACTGCACTGGTACTTCCATCCGCCAGGGCTGCAAATCCGTAACCCAGCTGGAGATGATGCCTAAGTCACCTGATACAAGAGCTGCCAATAACCCATGGCCGCAATGGCCGCTGGTCTGCAAGACCGACTACGGTCAGCAGGAAGCCATCGCACTGTTCGGTCATGACCCGAGAATATATAAAACAACTGTAAAAGAGATCATAAAAGACGAAGAAGGCAATATCAAAGAATTAGTTCTGATCAAGCTGGAATCAATGGTTGATAAGGAAACCGGCAGACGCTATATGGGCGAGGTAGCCGGCACCGAAGAGAGGATTCCATGCGAGTTATTATTGATCGCAGCCGGATTCGTCGGATGTGAAGATTATGTAGCCAATGCATTCGGATGTGAGAAAGCTCCGAGAGGCAATCTGGCAACAGAAGCCGGCAAATATGCCACAGGTATACCTAAAGTATTCACCGCAGGCGATGCACATAGAGGCCAGTCCCTGGTCGTATGGGGCATCACCGAAGGACGCGCCTGCGCCCGAGAAGTAGACGAATACCTCATGGGATATACCAATATGTAATAAGTTTGTTCATGCAAAGTACCCCCTTAACTTGCATTGAATAATAGTCATCGTAGAAACAGATCGACCCCGGAAGCCAAAAGCTCCGGGGTCGGTCTGCATGAAGATGAAAGCCCTGGATGACGGCTGTACAGATGGACGAGCTCGCTCGGACAGATGTACAGACGGCGTCCAGGGGAAGACAAGAACATGCAGAGCTCCAGCTCGGAATGTTCTTGTCTGTTGGATTGCGATAGCAATCCAGCTTTCATCATCGATCTACATCTCGCTACAGATGAACTATCAGCCCCCGCATGAGCATGAAGGACGACAGTCCTGAATGCGAATGCAGGGGCTGATGCATGTTTCACATATCAATATACATAGGTGCCGTGAACCTCGGCGTGCAGCCCCTGCTCGAAAACGCCTTCGCTGATTGTTTTCTCGCAGGGTGCTGCGCCGTCCCGGCACCTGCACAATACAATTTAAAGTCTCTTTATCCTCTCCAGCGCTTCCACCGAATTCTCATATGTTCCGAACGCCGTAAGTCTGAAGTATCCCTCGCCGCTGTTGCCGAAGCCTACACCTGGTGTTCCGACTACCTGTACTTTATTTAACAGATAATCGAAGAACTCCCATGATTTGCCTGGCACCTTAAGCCAGATATATGGAGCATTTACGCCGCCATATACTGTATATCCTGCAGCCTCGAGTCCTGCCTTGATAGTATGGGCATTATTCATATAATATGCGACCTGAGCTGCCAGTTCCTTCTTACCCTCTTCTGTATATACAGCCTCGCCTGCTCTCTGAACGATATAAGGCGCGCCATTATATCTGGTTCCGTGGCGACGATTCCACATGCTGTGAAGCGTAATGCCATTTCTCTCAAGATCCTTAGGAATAACCGTATATCCCAGTCTCAATCCTGTAAATCCTGCATTCTTAGAGAAGCTGTGCATCTCAATCGCGCAGGTTCTGGCACCCTCGCACTCATAGATGCTGTGAGGAATATCAGGATCAGAAATATATGCCTCATAAGCAGCATCGTATAAGATAATTGAGCCGTTCTTATTAGCATAATCAACCCATTTCTGCAGCTCAGGCTTAGTGATGGTCATACCTGTCGGATTATTCGGATAGCACAGATAGATCATATCCGGCACTGTCGCAGGAAATTCCGGAACAAATCCATTATCCTTAGTACATGGCATATAGATAAGATTCTTATATCCTCCGATGGCCTCGTCAAATGCGCCCGTTCTTCCTGCCATTACATTAGTATCTACATAAACAGGATATACAGGATCACAAACTGCCACCTTATTATCCAGACCGAAGATCTCTTGGATGTTGCCGACGTCACACTTAGCTCCGTCTGATACGAAGATCTCATCAGCTGAGATATCGCAGCCTCTGCTCTTATAATCGCCAGCCGCAATAGCCTCTCTCAGGAAGTCATATCCCTGCTCAGGACCGTATCCGCGGAATCCTTCCGCTGTTCCCATCTCATCAACCGCACTATGAAGAGCCTTGATGATAACCGGCGCTATCGGCTGTGTAACATCACCTATGCCCAGTCTTATGATCTTCTTATCAGGATTCTCCGCCTGATAAGCCTTGATTCTTCTTGCAATCTCAGAGAAGAGATAGCCGCCTTGAAGCTTCTGGTAGTTTTCGTTAATTGTGTACATATATTTATTCCTCGTATGGTCGTTATGACAGCTGACCACTTATTATTTGTTTACGTATAATTCGTTTAATATAATTCTTCCAAAACAGCTATGTGCCGGGACGGCGCAGCTCCCTGCCTAAAAGTCAGGGGCTGCACGCCGAGGTTCACGGCACATAGTATTTAGAAACATCTTTAAGTT
>CAVARE010000065.1:0-11962 GCA_963591145.1 Anaerotignum sp.
TGTTGTGCGGTGCGTCCTGACATGTCACCGTGGCGTCTGGTCCAGACATCCGCCTGGCGGATCAGCTCCTCATCAGAGATTTCCAGATTCTTCTGCCTGTGCGCCAGCTCTCTTACGATATTGAAGAATTCCTGCCTCTCTGGTTTAAAATATCCTATATTAATTCCAAATCGTGCTGCCAGTGACAGTCTCTCCGCCATGGTATCATTGCGATGAACATCATCCTCGTTAATCTCAGTTCTGTCGCTGAAGGTTTCTCTTATCAGATGGCGCCTGTTAGATGTGGCATATATCAAGACATTGTCAGGCTTAACCTCCAGGTCACCCTCGATAACCGCCTTAAGGTATTTATATTCTGTCTCCGCGCTTTCAAAGGACAGATCATCCATATAAATGATGAAGCGATAATTCCTGCTTTTTATTATGCTGATAATCTCCGGGAGATATTTAAATTCACTCTTATAGACCTCGATGATCCTCAAGCCCTGCTCGTAATACAGATTAAGCAGTGCCTTAATGCTGGTGGATTTGCCGGTTCCAGCCTCTCCATAGAGCAGAACATTATTGGCAGGCTTGCCCTGAAGAAATGCTTCGGTATTTTTCGTCAACTCCTGCTTCTGGTACTCATATCCCACCAGATCATCCAGTACCACATTGCTGGTAGCGATAATCGGCACGATGCTGAGCTCGTCATTCTTAACAGACAGACGAAATGCCTTATTCATGCCGAACTGACCTACGCCATAGCGCTCATAGAAATCCATGATAACACCATATACAGCCTCTGGCTTCTCAGCCTCTTCCATCGCCAGACTCAGCTCCTGAACACGTATGCTGACATTTTTATTATAGAATTGTTCCTTCTTCGCCACAGACTTGTAATTCTGTATCAGTGTGAAGCAATTAAGTCCCAGCTTTTCCTCCATCTCAGAAAAGTCATAATGAAACAGCTGATAGAAAATATCAAAATCATTACGGGCAAATTCATTCACGGTGCCATCTACTGCGCCCACCTTCTCTGATACCAGGGTGAACGGATTCTCCGTAGTTGCCAATAAAAATGCCAGATAATTATGCCAGAGATTACGGTCAAATCCATATTGTGTCGCCAGATCCATCAGATCATGAATCTGATCCAGGATCTCTGAGACCAGCTCTTCCTTATCATAGCTGCCGCTCTCAAAAATTTTGCAGATGTCTGCCAGCTTAAACAGCACACTATCTCTGCTGATGTTCCTATAAATTACAAGATTTGAAATTAATTTATACATTGTCTTAACCTACCAGATTCCATCCTATAGTTATTTTCACTCGCTGTGTGCTGTTGAACCTCGGCATGCAGCCCCAAGCAAGTGATATTTACGCATTCTCTCCCTGAAAATTATGAGATCACACGTACAGGTTACGTCTCATTATCACCTATTTCTAAATTATTAAAATAGTAACTGACTCATCCTGTCAATTTCCCTGTCCACCTGCTCATGAACTCCATACGAGCTGCCTGGCGTTCCCGCTGTAAGGCATGGGATGAAATTATTCTTAGAACCCTTCCTGCAGGCTCTTTCTACCTCTGCTGCTACCATCTCAGGTGTCCAGCCCGGAACATCCAGAACTCTGGATTCGATCTCGCCCATGAATGTCAGCTTGCCATCCGCCTTCTCAAGACATGACGGGAGGTCATTTTCAGGAATCACTCCCTGCCAGATATCAATGCCCATGTCGATCATAGATGGAATCAGATTGGCCGCATATCCATCATTATGATGAACTATCAAAACTCCGTTCTGCTTATAATATCCATATATCTTCTTGTATGCCGGCGCGATGAATTCATTAAACATGTCAGGCGATAAGAACGAATTCGTTCCTGAGCCCCAGTCGTCATGGTGCAGCACGGCTTCAATTCCCAGCCTCTCTATCATGACACGGGCAAATTCAAGCTCGACATCAGTAATAAATTCAATAAGTGCTTGCATCTCCTCAGGCTCTTCATAGAAATTAATAAGGCAGTCCTCCATTCCCATGAGCGCATGAAGTCTCTCAAATATCCCCTGAGCGTGAAGCGCACATACATACTGATTCTCTCTGTCAGTTCTATCAGCCCAGCTCTGCAAGAATCCCCAATATCCAGGATCCTCGGGCACAACTGGTTTTCTTACAACCGCACGCCACTGTGTAATATCCTTAAGCAGGCGATGCTCCTCATCATGAAGAGGAAAGGCTCCCATCTGTCCCTCTGGAAGGCTCCAGTATACACCATACTGATCATAGCCCCCGCCAGGCTTTCCTACAGGATAGTCGCCCATATAATATGTATCCGGGAAAATGCAGTTGAGATATTCGAACTGCTTCACAAAGCGGTCAGGTTTACCGTCCTTCTTCATAGTTTCTGCAAGATTTTCCTTTACTGTAAGCATAAATTTCCTCTCCTTTTGTTGTTTAACAAAATAGCCTGTCTGGCCTATGTATGAATAGAGGTACCAGACAAGATATAATATATCATTCCTTGCATATTCGTAAAAGTAGAAAAACTACTCTCGCAGGAAGAAACTCGCCAGCCGATCTCCACCTCCAGCCCTGCCGCTGCTTACGATATATTTTCTGCACAAAACAAGGGCTCCACACCCGGAGGTGCAGAGCCCTTAATTTCATCTTGTTATTCAAGACCCATAGTCTTGATCTCAAAATATTATATTGCCAACCTGACTATCATGGCTGTGCTGGAGCTTCTCCTGCTGGTTCGCCGCCTTCAGCTGGCTGTCCTTCAGATTCTCCGCCTTCAGCTGGCTGTCCTTCGCCTGCAGACTCGCCACCTGCAGATTCACCGCCGCCTGACTCGCCGCCTGACTCGCCGCCTTCAGCAGCTGCTGCTTTAACAACTACAGTGATTGTGCAGTCAGATTCCATAGCGATGTTGTACTGGTATTCACCATAGTACTCTTCGCCTTCAGCGATCTCTGTAAGAGTTGCATCACCATCTGTTACATCGATAGAAACTAATTCATATCCATTGTAAGCCAGTGTGAAGTAGCTTGTTGCGAATGCCTTGTAAGCCTCGAATGAGATAGCGCCTACAACTGGGTTGCCTTCTTCGTCAACAGCCTGGATTGTTGCTGTATGACGTGGGTCAGCCATATCATATGCATAGATTTCTGAAGATGTGATAGCTGGAACTTCAGCTTCTTCTTCAACGATTGTGATGTTCTCACTGATCTCGCCATCGATTGTTGCTGTTCCATAGATATGGAATTCAACTGGAGATTCAGAAGCAATTGTTGATCCTTCTTCTACTGTAAGGTCATTCAGGTAGATAGCTTCAGCTTCGCCGCATGTGCCGTCTGCAAGAACAACGTTCCATGTAGAGTCATTTGTAAGTGTAAGATTCAGTGGGTTGTTAACCTGTGCATTTGCAACATTGTACTGAGCACCGATCTTGTTGTAATCTGTTACGCCTGATGTAAGGTAGTTACCTGTTGTATCAGCATTAAGAACTGTACCGTTCTCCATACGTGTGCCATCATCATTCATGTGGTAGCTGTATGAAGAAGAAATTGTTCCGTTAACTGTAGCTGCATCAAGTGTTACATTGAATGCCTGATATTTATTGTAGATGTTGTTCCAGATGTTACCTGTATACTCGCCGTTAGCAAGTGTAGCATTTGAATCATCAACTACTGCTGTAGCTGTTGAAGATGTAGCTTCATCGCCTGTATCCTCAACTGTGAATGATGTATTACCTGGGTTACCAGCATCATCTGATTCAACGAGTTCAACTAATGTCTTGCCCCATTTAGCATCTGATGTGAAGTTAACTTCTGTGCCATCGAGGATAACATTTGTATAACCATTGTTAGCAGCACCAGACTTGATCTGAACGCCTGTTTCGCCAACGTTCATTGTTGAATCAACGATTGAAATAGTACCGCCAGCGTTCTGCTGTGTCATAACACCGATATGTCCTGATGTAAGAACAGAATTTGTATAGAATGCTGAAGAGTTAGATGAAGCCATGATCTGAACTTCATTGCCGCCGTAGAACTGAACATTATCGAATTTATCGAATACACCTGAGTCAGCGTATGCAACATATCCTGAACCACCTGCGATATATCCGTATGTAGTTCCGCCAACTTCCTTAGTTGCGAAGTAGTCCTTGCCATCTTCTGCAACTTCTACAGTACCTGTACCTGCAACTGTGTTAGAAATATCCAGTGCATATGTACCAACCTGATCATATCCTGAGCCAGAGTCTGTTGAAAGAACGCCCCATCCTGAAGATACGATAAGAGAATCTGAATAGATACCCTGGCCAGCGCCGAGAACGTTAGTTGCACGAACTGCGCCTTCAAGACCAAGTGCGAATGGTGTTCTCTTCATCATAGGAACTACCAGTGCATCATATTCTTCCTGTGTATCCTGTGTCTCTTCTGTATAGATTACAACATTGTTCAGACGAAGAATACCATTTTCCTTAACAGCTGCTGCTGTACGGATAACACCTGATGTAGTGATTACAGAATTCTCAACTGTAACATCAGCTGTGCCCTGTGACAGAACCATAGCGCCTTCACCCTGGAAGTCGTTAGCACCATCGCCGATACCAACGATTGACATATCAGAAATTGTATATGCTGCTGAATCAACGATGATTCCGTTGAAGAATGCACCCATAGATGTTAACAGACCGCCTGAGATGCCAGTCTCATCATATGTTGTTGTGCTGAGAAGTGATGGGATTGTTTCTGAATCATCGATTCCATCTGCTGTAACCTTAAGAGCTGAACGGAATGTATACTGTGCAGTCTGTCCTGCCATGTTCATGAACTTACCCATTTCTGAGAATGAAGCTGTTCCTGCTGTTGTAGCGAACTCATATCCCTCTGGAAGAGCCTCTCCGCTCTCAACATAGTCCAGGATATCATACTGAACGCCATCAGCAACCAGTGTTAATACGCCTTCACCTTCTGCTTCTACAACTGTTCCGTCTGTTAATGTAACAGATGTGATGTTTGATGAAGCTGATGGGCTGTTGATCGTATCATTTTCTGTAGCAGCTGTTTCAACATAGTTTGCTCCATAAGTTACCTCTGCAATGCCAACGCCTTCTGCAGGAGCTCCTTCCCCCGCAAATGCTGACATAGAAAATGCTGTTGCAACTAATGTAGTGCATGCAACGATTGATGCAATCGCTTTTTTCATTTTCATTTGCCTATTCCTCCTAAAAAATATAAATCGAGACAATTCTCGCTAGGGTCATTTTACATTTTGCATTCTGCATAGTCAATTACAAAAAAATCTATTTTATTCAGCAATATTTACATATCAAACGTTACATTTTTAACAAATGTTGCAATTACGAGGGATTCATATTAGAATCGCGTTGGTCGATTGTACAAAATTTTATACACAGCAATAAAGGAGGCAGTTGTTTGAGCAGATTATCAATATCCAGCCTGAACCAGGTCGAGTCCGTTCTGGACGGTCTGACCAAGTACATGAACAGGCATCTTACCTTTAATCCCAAGGATACCTGTCCTATAGATATCTCAGCTACATTTCTCAGATTATATATGACACAGAGCTGCGGCAAATGTGTGCCGTGCCGTGTCGGACTGAGACAATTAAGCTTTCTGATGGACAAGGTATTAAATCACGAAGCGTCCATGGATGACTTGGAGAAAATAGAGCATCTGGCCAATCATATCGCCATCTCTGCAGACTGCGCCATCGGATCCGAGGCAGCTAAGATGGTTCTTAAGGGCGTCGTAGGTTTCAGAAATGAATATATATCCCATATTAAGGACGGCATCTGTCTCGCTGAGAGAACAGAGAGTATCCCATGTATGGCCAGCTGTCCTGCCCATGTCAATATTCCCGGATATGTGGCACTCGTGGGTCAGGGCAAATACGAAGACGCAGTTAAGCTCATCACCCATGACAATCCTCTTCCTAGCGTCTGCGCTCTTATCTGCGAGCACCCGTGCGAGGCGAGATGCCGCCGTACACTTCTGGATGCCCCTGTTAATATAAGAGGACTTAAGCGAAATGCGGTCGATCATATCATAGAGACTCCGCTGGCGCGTCACGTTATGGAACCGACAGGCAAGAAGATAGCCGTCGTAGGAGGCGGCCCGTCAGGGCTTACGGTTGCCTGCTTCTTAAGAAGGATGGGACATGAGGTAACAATATTCGAGAGGCAGAAACAGTTAGGCGGCATGCTCATATATGGCATTCCGGCATACAGGCTTCCTAGAAAATATATCGAATATGATATCAAGCATATCCTGTCTATGGGCATAGATGTAAGACTGAACACAGAGGTAGGTTCAGGTGAGCTTACTATTGACAACCTGCGTAAACGATATGATGCCGTATATGTATCAATCGGTGCCCACCAGGCCAAGAAGTTAGGAATCGAAGGTGAGGATTCAGACGGCGTTATCTCGGCCATTGATTTCCTGGGCAAATTAGGAGACGACGAGATGGAAGACTTCACAGGCAAGAAGGTGCTGGTTGTCGGAGGCGGCAATGTAGCCATGGACTGCGCAAGGTCAGCTATCCGCTGCAATGCCTCATCCGTAACACTTGTATACAGAAGAAGACGCCAGGATATGACCGCCCTTCCTGAAGAAATCGAGGGAGCCATCGCAGAGGGTGTAAATCTTCTGGATCTGTGCGCTCCGGTACGCATCGACACGGAGGATGGCAGAGTTACCGCCCTGTGGGTAAGGCCGAATATGGTAGGCAAGATAATCGGCGGAACCCGTATGAACCCATCTCCGTCAGGCAGTCCTGATATGCGTATAGACTGTGACATCATAATTAAGGCTATCGGACAGGAGATGGATACATCAGCATTTGCCGATTCTGAGGTTCCATTAGAGCACGGTCTTGTACGCGCATCCGACTGGACCACGGTAGACAGCATGCCTGGAGTATTTGCCGGGGGCGACTGCGTAACAGGACCTAAGACAGCCATCATGGCCATCGGTGCAGGCAAGGTTGCGGCCGCAAATATTGATGAATACCTGGGCTTCAATCATATTATTCCACTTGAGATTGATATCCCTGACGTAGAGCTCAAGGATCGCGAGTACTGTGCCCGTGCGGATATGTCAGAGCGCGCTCCGTCCGAGCGTATCCACGACTTCGATATGATAGAGATCGGCATGAATGACAAGGAAGCCTGTCAGGAAGCAGGCCGCTGCTTAAGATGCGATCATTATAATTGCGGAATTATAAAAGGAGGCAGATACGAATGGTAAATATTAAGATAAACGGACAGGCGTATTCTGTCGCAGAAAATACAACTATCCTGGAGGCTGCCGCTCAGGCAGGAATCAAGATTCCCACCCTCTGCTATATGAAGGATATTAATAAGATCGGCGCATGCCGCGTCTGTCTCGTGGAATTGGAAGGCAGGGAGCAGCTATTTGCCGCCTGCGACAATGTCTGCTCAGAAGGCATGTCCATAATAACCAACAGCGCACGGGTTATGGATGCGAGACGAACCAACGTTGAGCTCATACTCTCGCAGCACAGAGTGGACTGCCCTAGCTGCGCGCGCAACGACTCCTGTCACCTGCGGGAGATCGCATCAGAGCTGGGAATCCGTAACCTGGAGAATTTCCAGTCCGATTACAGAGAGTCTGACTGGAACCGGAATCTTCCTATCATAAGGGATGAAAGCAAATGCATCCGCTGCTACAGATGCGTATCGGAATGCGAGAAGGTTCAGACCGTCAGTGTATGGGATATGGTAGGTTCAGGATCTCATACCACCGTAGGCACGGTTGGTTCGGTACCACTGGAAGAATCCAACTGTGTGTTCTGCGGACAATGCGTAACCCACTGCCCGACCGGAGCACTGTCAGTAAGATTCGATATCGACCAGGTAATGGGCTACAAGGGCGTACTCACAGACCCTAATAAGGTTACCGTGGTTCAGGTGGCTCCCGCCGTAAGAAGTGCCTGGGGCGAGGAGCTGGGACTTCCTAGCAATGTGGCAACTGAGAAGCGTCTGGCAGCCGCCTTAAGAAAGATCGGATTTGACTATGTATTTGATACCAACTTCTCAGCCGACCTGACCATCATGGAGGAGGGCACAGAATTCCTCCACAGACTGCAGCATCGTGAAGACTATCAGTGGCCTATGTTCACCAGCTGCTGCCCAGGCTGGGTAAGATTCCTCAAGAATCAATACCCGGATATGGTGCCGCAGCTCTCGACAGCCAAGTCGCCTCAGCAAATGTTCGGTGCGATAACTAAGTCATATTTTGCCCAGAAGATCGGTGTTGACCCGGCAAATCTGGTATGCGTCTCCGTCATGCCATGCGCAGCTAAGAAAGCAGAGCTGGCTATTCCAAATATTAATGATGCCAACGAAGGTCTCCTGGATGTGGATATCTCCATCACAACCAGAGAGCTGTGTAATATTCTTAAAATATTCCAGGTTGATGTTGCATCCCTGGAGGAGGAAGAGTTCGACTCGCCGCTGGGATGCGGCACAGGTGCAGCCGTAATATTCGGTACCACCGGCGGCGTTATGGAAGCAGCTCTCAGAACCTGCTATTACGTCATGACCGGCACCAATCCGGATGCTGACAGCTCATTTAAGGATGTAAGAAGCTCCGGAACTAATATGCCTGGTATGGATACTAATGGTCACAACCCATGGACCGAGGTTAATTATAATGTAAATGGTACAATCATACGAACTGCCGTAGCTCACAGTCTGGGAAATGCACGTAAGCTTATTGAGGCACTGCGCCACGGTGATGTGGAATACGACTTCGTCGAGATCATGGCCTGCCCTGGCGGATGCGTCGGCGGCGGCGGACAGCCGATACACTATAATGAAGAGAAAGCCCCTGAGCGCTCTCGCGTGCTCTATAACATTGATAAGGCCAATCCTCTCAGATTCTCTCATGAGAATCCTGACGTTCAGGCACTATATCGCGAGTTTCTCAGGGAGCCATGCGGCGAATTATCACATCATCTGCTGCATACCGACCATATGGGCTGGTAGGATGGATATTCTTACATTCCTGATATCCCGCGCTATAAACCCTGGCATACAGCCACCGCCACAGTAGCTGCAATGTCCCAGCGCGAGATATCACAACACTAACGAAATAGCGGCAGCGAGCAATATATCTTATGCTCGCTGCCGCTATTATTTTCAATCATTATATGCCTGAACTCTGCCTATATATGCATCGGAGCAGATGACATCTGCATCATCACTTATCCCCGAACAGCTTCTTCGCATAGAAGCTCTCTGACATATACAGAGCTGCTGCCGGATTATGTCCTAATACCCGGTCCTTGCATACCAGTGTTGTAACAGGAGCTGCGGAATATTTATAAAACAGGCTGTCGTGTCCAACACACAGGCCAACTACAAGATTGTATTCCGTACCATATTTTTCCAGCAGCGCAGCCTGCATGATAGGATTGCAGATGCTCTTGCCGATTGCATTGCACTCCTCAGGAATTCCCATGTCCTGCTTAGATATCTTACCTACCTTGCAGCCAATTCCATATACCTCAAATCCATAACTTCTTAGAATCTTAGCTACGATACGGGTTTCTCTCAGCAGACCCACACAGGTCGCGATGCCGATCTTCTTGTATCCCATCTTCTTGGCAAATTCTGCTACTTCCTTCACTCTGGTCCATTCGCAGTATCCGCCATACTCAACTGCTGCCGCACTCTGCATTATCTTAAGATTCTCAGGGTCGTTCAGATATTTCTGTCTGACCTCTTCTAACAGCTCCGGATCCATATTCCCGGTTTCGCAAAATGCTGTATAATCTGTTCTGTCTGAATTACATAATGCGTTGCCGCAATCCGCACATGACATCTTCTCAATTTCCATAACCTGTTACCTTCTTCCTTACTTTTAGTTCAGGCTGTTGATTTTATACTACTGTATATTGGCAAGAACCGACTCCAGCATATAACGATCATTCATGATTGTCATGTCCTTAATATATACATCCGGTTCCACGCCTGCGGCTATACTTATATGTGCACCGGCCTTAACTGTGCAGTAGCTGTCCATACCTGCGAATTCAAGCACTGTTCCGGTTGGCATAACAGCCGTCAGGATGTTATGTGCTCCGCCGCCTGTACTCTGACCTACTACTGTAACTGATGTTGAGCCCTTAAGCACACTTGCTGCCAGGTTGCCGTAGTCTCTCGTATTTTCACTTATGAGACAATATACATCATAAACGCTGGTATCTAATTTATCATTTGCAGTAATCTGTCCATCGAGGTCTGCATCTGACTGATATGCCTGGTTCTTATATATTCCCCACTGGCCGTCCTGCTTATTAATGTCTGCCTGACCCAGGATCCAGCCCATAACATATGCCGCTGCACTAAGATCATTTCCACTGGTCTCAGTTATGTCGATAACGACATTTTCGATAGGGCTGCCCTCACGCTTTATCTGAGCATTTGCATAAGCTATCAGAGCAATTGTGTCATCTGCAATATAATTTGCCAGATTATCCTTCACTGCACTGTCCGCATAATTAAGTCCTGTATTGCTGAACTTAGCTATGGTTATATATGCTGTATTGTCCACTTCCTCGTAGCTGTTAGTCTTCTCGGATGCGGCTGCATTGCTGAAATATGTGCTGCCCAGCTCCTTGATCGCCGCCTCATAAGCAGCTACGCTGGTGCTGGTAAGTGCCTGATACAGGCCTGTCTGACGGAAGTATGAATCGAATCCGTAGGAGATGCCCAGGTCATTCTTCATTCCATAGTTCATATCAAGCATGAGACACAGCTCGTTGTAATCAGCTATTGCCCTAGTGCTGCTTCTCTGCTCCGATGCAGTCTCGCTATATATCTCCTTCAGCGTCTTGCCATCGCCATTTACAACCGTTTCATCCAGGCCGTCCGTTACGATGAACGAATCCTTGCCATTATTGATCCAGCTGAATCCTGCCGGAACCATGAATATGCTTGAAAATGCTGACATCGGCATATATGCTGTGCCATCAATTTCATATACGTTCAGCGCGTAATCTCCAAGCCATATCATAGTATATGCTTCAGCAGTCTGGTAGATGTTCTTGTTATTGGCCTTCACCAGTACCGGCTGACTTCCCTCAGATGCAATATCATGCTCTGAGAAGGTCGAATAATCCGTAAATGTAACCGTATTCTCACCCAGATTGATGATCACGGTGGATCCATTCTCTCTCTTGACGGTAAGGATGAGATTCTCGCCATCCCTCGAATATGTCGATGTGAATGTTACATTCTCGTCACCCAGGACATTTCTATACAGGCTCTCTAGCTGTGCAAATGCTTTCGTTAACTCTACATATGCGACTTCAGAATTGCCATTTTCATATACTACAGGATAATCGGCCACGTAATTATCCGATGTAAGTGTATAAACTCCGATGGCTGCACTGTTAAGAACTGGTGTTGCCTTATACTGGGCTACATATACTGTATCCGATGTTGCAGATGTGATGGATTTGTCCCATCCGATAAATGTATATGTATATGTTCCATCCGATGATCTCGTAGGTGTCGCACCTGTATACTGCGGCGTCTCGCCGTTATTGATGCGCTCGCTCTTAAGTACCGAGCCGTCATAATTCTGCCAGATGATCGTATACTGAGTTACGATAGGAACCGCACTATATGTTGCGGTATATACTGCATTACCGCATGCCGGAACCACATTCTCTCTCCATCCTGCAAATGCATATGAATATGTTCCATCTGATGGTCTCTTAGGAGTTGCTCCATAGTATACAGGGTTATTGCCCTTATTTACTATATCTCTTTCAAGAACTGTTCCGTCCCAGTTCAGCCATGTTATTGTGAACTGCTGTACCGGAGCCTCTGTGGTAGGCTCTTCTGTTGTTGGCTGCTCAGTAGTTGGTTCTTCTGTCGGTGCCTCTGTCGGCTCTTCTGTCGGTGCTTCTG
>CAVARE010000066.1:0-19941 GCA_963591145.1 Anaerotignum sp.
TGCTCCTGTGGCTCATCCTGCTTCTTCTCAGCGCAGGCACCATCTCCACAGCAGCGATTGCCGGCAGGAAGAGAAAATAACACTGGCATCACCGAATAATATATAAAATTCGGGACCCGCCGGGCGCACTAACAAAAAGCATCTTGTAGTTGCCACAGCTTACAAGATGCTTTTTCTATATGTTATTCATTTTTGATCACGGCTGATATGCGGCATAGGAACGCAGGATCTGATATAATTCCGCCTGTGAATCCTTTAGCGGCTTTATGACCACTGTATTGCCGTCATCCTTTTCCTCAAAGGATGTTTTTCCGTCATCTTCCACAGTCACAACACCGCGTACTGGTTCCGCAAAACATGAGCTGGCGGAAGAATCCAAAGCATAGGCCACCAGCAGCGGATCCCACCAATGTTCTCCCACATTGCTCGGTGCATCATCAGGATCCCATCTGCTGAAGGTCAGATACAGAAGAGATGACGTCTGCCCTGCATAATCGGTCAGTACATCCTCCCTGATGCAGGGATAATCCATGCCTGCTTCCAGCGGCAGCAAAACCAGGTCAGTCGGCCAGGTTTCCAGCACCTTCTGAGCCAATGGGATATCACCCAGCACATTATACTCTGCATATAAATATTCCCCTTGAACATCAATCCTCGGCACTTTTTCAAAGCAGCCCGCCATAATATACAGCGTTTTTACCTTGCTTTCTATGAGTTCTCGCCCTGTAAGTGGAGAGATTTCATCAGGTTCGGAATCCAGCAATTCTCCTATATTGCTTGCCATCCCGACACAGATTATCACTGCACTCTTATCCGGCAGCTGCGCCAATGTTTTTCTGTAAACCTCGCATCCCGTAGGACGGTCAGAAATGTTCGTCCCAGTGCCTTCCAGCAGCGCCGTGCCGTCCGCGTTCTTTTCATCGACCAATGTATAATAAGGCGTAAGAACAAACAGGTCATGACTGCCTTCCACCAGCCCCAGCGGTATATCATCTGCCTTGTAATAATGCATGGCGCAGTCCAAAAATCGCTGACTTTCCTGATGCTTGGCACTGGACATAACGGCATCGATTTGACATTTGCCGCCTGCCTGCAGGGCAAACAGTGCCTGCATAGCCAACAAATCATCCGGGCAGTTGCCTATGTCAGTATCAAATATTACATGAGTAATATCCTCAGTGTTTTCCTGCGCCGCGGTCTTTTGAGCCGAAATACAGCTGCTTATTGAAACAATCCCTGTGAACAGCAAAACCGCTGACAGAATCTTAATAAATTTCCTGTTATTCGTATTTCTAATTTCTTGTTTCACTTGGTTAATCCTCCGTACCGCATGTTTTGTTAAGCATTACATCAGCTCTGCTGCTTTTTTCTGGTACAGCTTCGTCAGCTCCGCCACACAGTCTGCCTCTGTCATTTTGCTTAATCCCTCTGCATGCTGTTAATCGCGCTTATGATAGCATTCCAGCGAGGAAACAACAATAAGCTGCTGCTTTCCCTTGCAGCTAAATACGCACAATCGAATTCAATCAAAACAGGTATTCATGTAAAAATCAATGATATTTTCTTAATTTTTCGCATTAATCTACACGATTATTTTCATTAATTTCTCACAATTCAACACGAACATTGCCTAAGATTGCTGTTCCCAAGCACTAAAGAAGAGCCAAAGCGACCTTATTGTCCGTCAGCCACCGGGTTTCCTTGACGGCATCATCGTATCCTGCGAGTGCCGCGAAAAGGGCTAATAACAATTTCACCATTAGGACAAGAAAAAACCTTCCATGTTGGTAAATCAAAAAAGAGGCTGGAATTATGATGTCCATTGATATGCAATTCTTGCGGAGCCATCTTTAACGTAGATGGTTCCGCATTTTGTAAATCCGCTTTTTGCAATTGCTCCTTGCATTGTTAAATTATTTGCATGAGTATCCACACGAATGTTCCGGGATATTTTTTTGCAGTAATCTACGGCACATTGAAACAATCCATGTACCTGACCATCACCGGCAAGCCTATGAATCGTAAGGTAGGTTTCATCATTAAGCCAGGCGCCATTTTCTATACAAGCATAGGTTGGCTCTGCACCCTGGAATAAGGCAAAAACGCCATGTATTCCATTCTCATCGAATATAACTTTGCAAATATTCTGTTGAATATCTGATTCAATCAATGCCACATCAGGATATGAATATCCCCATTGTGTTGGATTTCCATTTTTAATCATATAATCCTGCGCGTCTTTATAGATTTCCATAATTTTCTCTAAATCCGTGTCGATTGCATTTCTTATATTCAGCATAAATGCTCCTTGCTTGTTTGATGCCCACCAGCTGCGTGCCGATGGCAATTTTCAAATAAACCATTTTCTGATGATTCTTTTACAAATAAATTGGCTTATTCTATTACTTTGTCAGTGAGTTGATTTCCTGCTCTAAATCACCTATAAAGCTCATAAGCGTTTTGAAATCTGGATACTCGCCAAACATCATATTTTTCATGCTATCATAGTCTTTCTGCAAATCCTCCATACGGTACTCTGGCGGCAAGAGCTTCAGCGTACCAGGCACAGCAAGCTCGTAATGCGCCCACTTTCGCGGATAAAATTTCGTTTTGAAATCTGTAACACACTTCAAGAGTGCAAGATTGCTATATGCAGATTCTTTGATGTCTGAATGTGCGATGCAATAAAGGTCGTAATAATGCCGTGAGTATCTACCTGGCATAGCTAGATTCTCTGGTCGATTTGCCTCATGATGCAGGATAGTTGCCTTTTCCCAGAAAGTTCTCTCCGCTGAGGCTGTAAGAATTGCCGTATCTGGTTTTGAAAAAATCTTCGGATATGCCTCTGCTACATAAGGAACAACCATCTTGGCAACAGATGGTGTCCACGCTGCCAAAGCCCCTATTTCAAGTCTGATGCTTTGCATCGTACTGCTGTCTTCAAAGACCTTCGGATACTGAAAGCATATCGTCTGAGGATCCTCCGTGAGAATATAGAAGCTAGCCTCTTTTCCCAATATTCTACCCATATCCTCTCTCAGTACCGGAAGAAGCTGTTCAGACAGAAATGCTTCTGCACGACTATTGGCTTCTTTATTGAAAGCATCCTGTTTCGTGTTGGAGCGTTGCTCCCAAGGTTCATTTAAACCGTATCCCAATACACGCCAATCTAATATTAGGTCGATATCTTCAGAAAATCGCTTGATCAGCCCGTAGCATTTTGACAGGCTCGTTCCACCCTTGAATGTAAATGCTTCCTTCCATGGACAACGGTGAAAAAGATAGTCTAACGTCAGGCAGACCCAAAAATCTTTTTCAACAATAGCCTCGTGAAGAAGAGTTTTCTGAGCTGTATTTCTAAACAGAATCTGAAGTTGCTCATCTGGCTGTTTTATCAACTGATACATCCATATACACCTTCCTACTCACATATCTGTTTGATCAAATCGTATACCCACACTGTAGCCTGCTGAGCCTCTTTTAACATGGTAGCCTTGTCTTTGTCCGAAAGCCGGCGTCTGATAATATCCATCTGTATGTCGGTGACATTGTTCTTGCCGATAGCTCTCAAGGCCTGGATAACAGTAGCTGCCTGTCTGGAAATTCCCGATATCTCCCGGTTGTTTCTATGCCTGAACTCTATCGTGAAGGCTCCGATTTGAAACTCATGATAAGGGCCGTCACTTATATAACTCCATTTAGCAGGAACCTGTGTTGACAAACCAAGCTGATTAAGCGCTGTATCTGCACACGGGGCAATCGTCCAGCCAAACTTTCTCGCCAGTGTATCCGCAACTTTGCCTAGTGACGGAGCTTCGTATTCATCGATCAATTCGCTGTATCGTGGGTAATAGTAAACCCCCCTCATTATCTTTTGAATCTTGCCCGCTTCTTCTAACCGCAAGAGTGCTTTGCGTACTGCATGATATTCACCCAAATCCAGAAAATCTCCGACAATGTAAATTTCGTCATGACCCGCTTCTCTGATCCGCTCATAAATTTGAGTGATAATGCTATCCTTCTGCATGAAACCACCTCCTTGTTTTGTCTCAAATGTTATATGCTTTTCGAGACAAAAAGTCAAGGTGGGTTTCAAATTCCTGTCCACTTGATTTATCATCCTCATCAACTCGCTAAAATTTTGATTTTTCGATATTTTTAAATCACCATCATCAGAGTTCCGGCGCCTATTAAAATACAGCCTATTAGAGATTTTACGGTAAACTGTTCATGAAGAAATACAAAAGCCAGCACCAGCGTAATAACCACGCTTAGCTTATCAATCGGAACTACTTTTGATGCATCTCCTATCTGCAATGCCTTATAATAACAAAGCCATGATGCGCCTGTTGCCAGCCCGGAGAGAATCAGGAATATCCAGCTTTTCCTGCTGATTTCAGTAATGCCGCCTAAGCTGTGCGTAATCAAAACCATTCCCCATGCCATGGCAACTACCACCATGGTACGAATTGCAGTTCCCAAGTTTGAGTTTACATTTTCAATCCCTACTTTTGCTAAAATAGATGTAAGAGCAGCAAAAACTGCCGATAAAACAGCAAATAATGCCCACATATTTTTATCTCCCTTCATTATCCTTTTTTCTCCTTATGCCGTGATTTCAATCTGGTTGCCTTCCTCTGCAATCCGCGCGTTTCTACAAATCCTTTGGCCTTGGTCTGCATTCATCACCATCGTTTTAAGGACAACTGTGTTATTGTTAATTGTTCACATCGGTTTATGGTAGATTTAGGATGCAACGGCATTGATAAAGAAGCTCATCGGACTAAAAGGCAAAATAGAAGGACGCCTGTTATTATAGCCCAAATTATCTTTAATGACAGGTCAGCCTTCAGACAACTCAAAAAACTGCAACAAAAATCCCGTAAGCCCTAGAACCTACGGGAAAATACACGAGGCGACAACCAGATTTGAACTGGTGATGACGGTGTTGCAGACCGTTGCCTTACCACTTGGCTATGTCGCCTAATATTTGCTACGCTCAACGCGCTTGAGTATTGTAGCAATATTTATGTTGCGCGTCAAGCTGTTTTTTACATTTGCGCATTCAGAAATAAGTCCATCTCCAGTGTCTAGCTTTCGATAGCTATTTTTTTCAACCAGCTCTTTTTGTGTCATATTCGCTGCTATGCGCACGTTATATTGTTGTGAATGGATTCTGCATGGCTCTCCTTCTCGTCAGGTTTCTTATGCTTTTATAGTTTTTTATAACGTCGTAGCTCTTTTATACTTATTTATAACTTTTTATACTACGAAATCATCTTTATACTTTTTTATAGTTCTTTATAGTTTTCAAAAGAATTTTATTATTTATTTGCATAATTTTAAATATCTTAGTTTTTTTTGTAAATTTACACATCCATAAATGAGCATTTAATTTAGAAGCTGATTTAGAAATATGACATGTTTGCGGTGGATCTACAGTACCGTATTCAATCCTCTAAGTATACAATAAGGGTGGCTGACGCCACCCTCATTACTATTATATACGTTCATTTTTCTGCATAGGTTTAAAGCAGCCGCTTTCATTGCATGCCCATAACTGCAAGACTGTACTCCAGCCTGTTTATTCCTGTACAGCTTCAACCTGATAAGCCGTCACCGTCACCTGTCCGTCAGTTCCGAGCAGTCCATACGGGTCATACTCATTAGGCTCATGTACTATAGCATTGTACAGGGTTGTAGCTACCTGGATGACGATCGTATTGTCACCAGCTGTAACATATGGGCCTATGTCCACGGTTTCCTTCGTCTGGTCGATATCAGGAACCTCTGTTCCATTAACAATGACACGGTATGTATCGCCCGTCTGACCTACGTTCAGCCATGCGCCATAGCCTTCATTCCAGCCATGTTCCAGTGTAACTGTTCCTGTATATGTTCCGATGCCGGATACTCCTGCCCATTCTTCGTTGATATCAGCCCACGCCTTAAGCTCAGTTAATTCTACAGGCTCCAGGGTCGTCCACTCGGAGTCTCTCCAGAACATTGTATCGCCCTCATGGACTGAGTTAATCTCCAGTGTCCAGTTGTCAATAGCTATAGACTCACCTACTGCTGTCTTGGCTGCCGACTTGTCCTGTGGTGTGAGACCATTTGCCAGAGCCTGTTCATCCGTCAGCATAACTATGAGCTTCACTTCATCCCTGTCGAAATGCATCGGGATGCTGACTCCGCCTTCCACATATTCATATTCTGGGAGAGCTTCCAGTTCACCGCTCCATGCATTCATATAATATGGTGTACCCTCGCCCACGATCGTAACTACGGCGTCGATTTCCTTCATGTCTTCATCTCTATTTACATCAGGATATTCACCATCGCATACATAATTGTACAGGAAATAGTACTCGCCGTATTCATCTGTCTGATGCAATGCCGCAATGTCTACCTGCGCTTCAGGATTTTCCGAATCCACATATGAAACATCAGCCGCAACACCCAGCTGCGTCAATGCATCAGGAACCTCGTCATATCCTGCCACTACCATCACATTATCCAGCTGGCAGGCTGTCTCAAACATTTGCGCGAGTTCCTCATCTGAATGACCATCCTTGACGATATCACTGCGATATGACAGAACTGAAGGTACATTTCCTACTATTACCACAGGGAGTCCGGCCTGCGCCAGCTCGCAGATTATCTGAGCCGACTCGAATCCGATATCATCCTGGTTGTTCAGGATAATCGCCTTGTAGCCAGTATCATCTGCATTAAGAATGCCGTCTGTTACCGTCATGCATGGAAGCTTCAGGATATCTGTATCCACGTAATCATAAGAATAGCCGTTGCTCTTCAGTATGCCGCCGTCTTCATATTTGGAGTCGCCGCCATCAGAGCCTGTCTCACCTGACACGAATTTCTCTCTAAAAACAGCAATGTCTCTCTTGCTTTCCTTCTGCATTACATAGTCAGTTCTGGCGATATAGCTGGTTATTGAGCGGACGATATCCTCATCAGTATTCTGATTCCAGATATTCGAAACCATTCGTGCCCAAGCGCTGTATCCTGGCCAGTTAATATTAGAATCATTGAATTTCGTATTTGCCGCTACCATGCCGCCTTCTTTGTCGTCATTATCGCCTGCATAGGATGCGCCATGCAGCATCGGCAGATTGATGCCCGCCGCCCAGGCGCGCTTAATCTTCCACAGAATGTCTTCGTATGTCTGACCGTAGTTGTTGCGATTTTCAAATCCTGTCTCAATAGAAGCGATACCGGCACCATCAAGGTTATGTACTGCAGCCGCATCCATACTGAGCCCGTCAATATCCGTGCCCTCATTTTCAGGGATTGTAACATACAGCGCCGAGCTGATCATGTCAGCCGGTATAGAATTGTAACCAACCTGCGCACGCGTACCCAGACCCAGCGACTCGGCAAATTCCATAAGCGGAATCAACTGATATTCCTCATACAGCTGCGTCAGCACATCTCTGAAATCATTTCTTACCTGAAGCGTCAGCTCGTCGTCCGTGAAATTATATCCAGGTCCGTCTACCTGGTTGTAATACGTGAGATTACCTAATGCCGGCAAATATTCCGCCAGATCGTAGCCTTTTCTGTCAATGAATTCCTGTCTGAAATTTCGTGTCCAGTGCTTGTCAGCCTTAACTTCTATAGAGTCTGTAAATATATTGCTGATATACAGCTGGTCTGGATTTTCTTCGAATACTTCCGTCCAGTAATCAATCTGTGCCTGTGTGCCTTCCAGGCTAAAATGATCAACAATATATGGACCTTCCTCAGATTCCGTGAAGCTTCCATTTGAACCTGCTATAGGCTGCTCAAATGTAAATAATATCTTATAATCGCCATCATCTGGAGCTGTCCAGCTCAGCGTGCTGGCATTCTGGTCATCTTCATTGACCGTAATATTAGGCATCAGATCAATAATACTGCTCTCGTCCAGGGTCTGCTCATCAATAATCTTATATGCATAAGCAGACATAAGCTTAGTCGTGCCAGCCTTCCTTATAGTGCGGCGTTCCGGGACAACATCGTCATAGCTCTCACCTGCTGCCACATTCTGCTCGGCAAATGTAATCTCATAAGCGCTGGCAGGATCGTCTGCATCCATAACTGACGGCATCTGTATCGGATATGCATCGCCATTATTGATATCGACGATCATACCCAGCTGTGTACATTCATCCACAATAGCACTTACTATGCTGTCCCATCGTTCTGTGCCCCACTGTTCCTCGTCGGTCAATGTTTTCGTAGATGTGAAGAATGTCAGCGAGCATACTTCCACTCTTCCATAACCTAATGCAGCAAGATTTCTCATATCCTCACGTACTGTATCTTCCTGTGCTGCTGCCCTCGGCAGCCAGTAGCGAATACCAGGCTTGGCCACCGTCGGCGGTGTCATGAATTCATCTGCCAAGGTGCTGCCTGTATCAGACGCCTCAGCTGTTACATCTCCAGATGTTTCAGCAGCCTCTTGTGCTGCAGGCGCATTTGCCTCTGCCGCTTCAGGCGCCGCCCACGCCACCTGCGTTACGCTCAATAAGGCTGTGGCGCAGATCGCACCCGCCTTAATCCATCGTTTATTTTTCTTCATATTCTTCTCCCCTCGTTAACACGTAATAGAACAGGCCGCACCATATGCATGCGATCCATTCCTTAGTCATTGTAACGAAGGCAGTATATATGATTGACTGCAACAACACCGTAACAGACGAATGTGCTCAGTATAAGAGCCGCTGCTTTCGCAGCGGCTCTTGTTGATATGTGGCGTTATATTTCTGCAGCGGTACAGTATAGATGACTTCAAAACCTATTTCACATAAAATTAATCACTAACTTTTTCCCCAATCCCTCTGCCAGAGCCTGCAGTGTTGCAAGCGTCGGCACACAATTGCCATTCTCTATTCTGCTTATATTCGACTGTCTTACTCCGCTTTTTTCAGCCAATTCTTTTTGTGTCATATTAGCTGCTATGCGCGCAGCTATAAGTGCCCTTGTAATCTGATATTCATTTTCTGTTGAGTCGTATTCTTTTCTAAAATCCGGATCCTGCAAATGTTTTTCCAGACTGTTTCTAAAATCACTCATTTTGATGTTTCCTTTCATAATCCGCTTTTCTCTTCTTGGCTAATTCTATCTCACCTCTCGGTGTCTTTTGTTGTTTTTTCGTAAAACCATTGGTCAAGACCGCTTTATTTCCTACGTAGAAAAAATATAGAACCCGTTCTATGTTAGTTCCTTTTTTTATTCTGAGTTCAAATATTCCGTCAGTCAGATGCTCTGAATGAGGCATTTTCAATTCTCTGCCAAATTCTTCAAGCAATTCCATAGCTCTAAACACTTTTGCTCGCATCTTTATATCCAAGCTGTCCAAATATGGATCTATTGGATTAGAGCCATCATCAAATTTGTAATATTCAATTTCCATGCAAATTATTCCTTTCAAGGAATATGTTAGTACAATATTATGGTTTTATCAATATACCTTTTCGAATATTTTGCATTCAATTTTCTTAATATATCGACAATAGCCGCTGCTTTCGCAGCGGCTATTGTTGATAAACGTTATATTTTTCAGCAATGTTTTTTTCTATTTATTCCTCTGTTACAGTCACAATATATTGTGCATACCTTGTAAGGCTCGGTGTTCCATTATCGGAAACTTCAACAATGATATTAAAGTAGTCACCCGGCTGTGCATCCTTCGGAATGGTAAATACTGTCTCTGAATCTCCATTCAAGGCTACATCCAGATATGGCAGGAATTCTCCGCTATAGCTGCATGCATCTGTATATACGAACCAGTTATATGACAATTCGTCACCATCTGGATCCTCTGCACTAACTGTCAGTTCTACAGACTCCTCTGGAGCTGCCTCTATATCCAACTTTTCACTGCTTACTATCGGCTGATGATTAGCTTCATCATATTCCATTACACACCAGTCTGCTCTGGCAGCCCAGTCATTATGGAACGCTTCGAGCCAACGATGGGCACTGTAGGATCCAGAGAGCTTGCCCCTAGCTGGATCATATTCCTTAACCGCTGTACCTTCCTGCATTCTGCCGCCCCATGATCCGTAATTGGTATTCTCAAGTCCACGTAATCCTACAGGAATCAGATACATAAAGCATCCGCTGTCACCTTCCGAGATAAAATCATACTGTTCTATGCCTATATCGCTGCGAACCTTCACCAGCCATGCAAAATCTTCATCCAATGTGCTCAGGTCTCCCATATAATTATCTTCTTGACCATCTCCCATCAAATAATATTTGCTCATAAGTGCGCCATGATTGAATTTAATATTCTCAGTCAGCCAATCGCCTTTAAACAGGTACTGATATTTGAGCGGTGCATTTGCCGGCGTTGCATATACATATGCCTCATAAAGGCAATACAGTCTGCCCATATCCGGCCAATGTTCCTGAATATAAACAGGGTATGCATTATCCTGTTCGCCATAAGAAATCAGCGTTGTCTTGGAGCAGATCTCATTATAGATGTCTTCCCACTCATCTGTGTCTTTATATTCCTCTTCAATGCTCATCAGGGCACGTCCAATAGTATTGGTTCCGCCCCATGCCTGAAGGTATAATGGTCTCGGATCATCCTTCAAAATCACTTCTTTTATCAGATTTGACCCTTCTGTTTCTTCTCTCATGTCACCAGGGAAAATAATATTTCCTTCAGCAACTACAGCCAACAGATCTTCAGGAGAAGAATATCTTGAATCATGTTTCAGCAAATTCGGATAGACCTCAGCATATTCATTTGCGATAAGTTCACTAATCCACGGAGTATCCATTCCTCCGCTGGAAGTCATATCCTTGTAATTTTTATCCTCCGCATAGCTCTCAATCGCTTCTCCTACAGTATGCTCGCCGTCGCCTATAAAATGAAGTGTCGAGGACGATGACACGATTGCCTCGATTTCGAAATCATTTGCATAAAGCAATATATGCATCAGGGAATCCATATCGTCTATCTCCAGATCAGTTGAAATAACTGTTCTGATTCTCGAATAATCATAGTCATTGGCCTCTGACTCTGATGGCTCCCCAGCCATCACCATTCCCGCTGTAGAAATAATCATTGAGACCGCGAGAATAATTGATAACACCTTTTTCATAAATGCCTCCCATCATTAATTGATTATTATTAGGGCAAACCTCACTCAACAATGTGAAGTCTGTCCCTTAACTTAATGCCGCTGATTCAATGAATTTTTAATTATTTGCTGTAGAATGTCCCAGATTCTCCTGCATGAATTCATCTGCCTGTACCGGCCAGTCCTTGCAGCCTTCTGCCGCTGTAGATGACTGACCTACGCCAAAGCCGTGCTTAGCACCCTCTACTATATAGAGTTCTGCCGGAACTCTGTCCTTAACAGAATCATATGTAATCTGTGCATTTTCAACCGGAACCATGTCATCTGAGTCACCGTGTGTAATATAGAATGCCGGTAAATTTGTATTCTCTTCAGTTACTGGTGTTGAGCCCGAACCGTAAACTATCATCGCAACATCCAGATCTGAGCTAACCTGGTCGATATCATCTGCTACATAGCCTGAAACACCTGTATCTGCCGGTGTTAAACTTCCATAATTATAATTTACAGCCTGAAGAATAGTGCCGCCGCCGCCAGAAAATCCTGCTGCAGCTATCATATCCTGGCCGCCCCAGCCTTCCTGTTCTGCATAATATCTGACAAGTCTTACTGCGCGCTGCATATCCATGCCTATGTCTTCCTGAGAAAATGGTGCCACACGTCTCTGCAACAGGAAGCAGTTATATCCCATCTCCTGGAAACAAGGAACTGCCGCATAACCCTCTGCAGGATTGCTTCTTGACGTGAATCCTCCACCTGATACTAAGATGATATTACCTTTCGCCTGAGTCGGATCATCAAGCAGACATTTGATAAGCACAGGTCCCTGGCCATATCCGTCCATCTCGCTCTCATCAAGAGCATCCTCTGTCAGATCTGCCTCTTCGCCATCAACTATCGGTCCAACATTTGCTGTATACCATTCATATCCATTTGCATTATCTTCTGCATCGAATCCCCACAGGAACCATGCACCATCTTCTATTGATGTATGCTGAACCAGACTTGCCTGAGCCTCAACAACCTTCTGAGCATCTTCATAAGACTGTGATCTCTTAAACTGGCGGCTATAAACGCTGGAATATTCATCATAAGACTCCTCTGTAAACAAGAGTTCAAATGCCTGGATTATTCTATAATTTCTGGTCATCAGTTTAATGTATTCATCCTCTGATGCATCTGCAGGAATCTCCCAGAGATAGTTGCTGATATCCTGAACAACGCCATCAATTTCTGTCTCATCTTCTGCTGCCTTATCATCAGCTGAAGTCTGTGCGTCAGCTGGTGCTGCTGCAGCTGCTTCCCATGCGTTCTCGCTGGCCATGGCATCGTCCCACATCTGCTGTGCATCACCTGATACGAAGCCTGTGAGATCATAATCTACAGTAACTACACCATCAGCTACTGTTCCTTCCAGGATCTGATCTTCATCGAAGCATTCGAATGTAATGTAAAACGCGCTGAAGTCATCGTTGGTTGATACGGTGATTTCTGCCTCGCCAAAGCCGTATGCTCCGTCAAATACCTTGGTCTGAGTATATCCAGTTTCTGCATCTGCTGCCTGCTCACCAGCTTCTGCTCCATCGCCTTCCCATGCGTTCTCGCTGGCCATAGCATCGTCCCACATCTGCTGTGCATCACCTGATACGAAGCCTGTGAGATCATAATCTACAGTAACTATACCATCAGCAACCGTTCCTTCCAGAATCTGGTCTTCATCGAAGCATTCGAATGTGATATAGAATGCACTGAGATCGTCGTTAGTTGATACAGTTATCTCAGCCTCACCGAATCCATAGGACCCGTCAAATACCTTGGTTTGTGTGTAGCCTTCTGGAACATCACTGGCCATCGTGAAACCTGCAGCTGTTAACGTCATCGCTGCAGTAAGTGTCAATGCAATTATTTTTTTCATAAATACCTCCACCTTTTCATTATGAATTTGCACACTTTGTGCAAATTTATTGTAACATGCATAAACTTTCGCACAATGCAACAAACCCTCACAGTTCCTCGTCTCAGCTACAATTTCATCTTAATTTTTTTCTTTTAAGGAATTTTTATAAGATTATATGGTGGTTCTTATGCAATATAATATGATCATCAGTTTAAACACATTGGTTTAACGTCGAAGAAAGCCGCTGCTTTCGCAACGGCTTTCCTCAATATACGTTATATTTTTCAGCAATGTTTTTCTTTATTCAGCTATTACCAGCTGTCCATCCACACGTGAGAACTGGCTCAGGAATTCCCATCCATTAACTGCAAATGAAGGAGCTGTCCAGTGAGGCATTCCCTCAACTGCTATAATCTGCGCCATAACTACACCATTTTCATTAAGATACTGTGCAAATGTATGAACAGCACCATCCATTCGCTTGGTGAATACCTTGTCAGCTGTAATGCCGATTACATTGTCATCAGTCTTCTCTGGTACTGTTGTAAGTCCATTTGCTGCGAGCCATTTGCCCAGACCTGTCACATTATCATCAGACAGAGGAAGCTGCGCCATGTCGCAAGTGCCGAGCTGAAGCATTACAGGTGCGTAATTGGTTGCGGCAAGATCTTCTTCGGTCACATTCCATTCAGCCGATATAACGGTTTCTTCCTCCTGCTCCTGCGTATCCTCACCTACAACAGCAAGGCCACGAGCACTTGAATTGGCCGCAATAGCTGCTACCTTACTATTATTTTTAGCAGCCATCAGGAATGATGCCATTCCACCCATAGACTGTCCGACGCAATAGATTCTGGTATAGTCGATCGGAAGTCCTGCAGCTTCCATTTCAGCAAGCTGTGCATCCATATCCTCAACCAGGTACTCAGCATCTACTCTGTTAGGAACAACAACCATGAATTCATTGTCATAGCAGATCTCAACCCAGCCATGATCTGTTGCCTCAAACATGGTGCCGCCGCCGCCATGATAGTCAAATACTACAGGATAGAGCTTATCATTTCCTTCCTCAGTCATGTAATCAGGAACATATGTAACATATGCCTTGTCCTCATCATCCATGTAGTTCGGAGTTTCAATTATTCCGCGACCCTGCCAGTACTGAATCATGTAATCATCAGCAACCTTATCATCACCTAAAAGCACCAATTCATACTTGATGCGCTCAAGCACCTTCTCACCCATCTGGCTGTTGATAAATGCATCAATGTCAAATGTATCATCGCCATTACCCTGTACGATCTGATATGCACTGTAAAATCCGCCATATATAGTAGAATCGAACCACATTTCCTTGCCATCATAATCTCTGACAAATCCTGTATAGTCATCTGATTCTGCTGTAGGAACAGTTGGCATCTGAGCTTCCTCCGAAGCACCATCCGCTGATTCATCTGCCTGTGCATCTTCTGATGCTTCATCTGCTACCGCATCAGCTGCTTCACCAGCCTCTGCTCTATCGCCCTCCCATGCGTTCTCGCTGGCCATAGCGTCATCCCACATCTGCTGTGCATCGCCTGATACGAAGCCTGTAAGATCATAATCTACAGTAACTACACCATCAGCGACCGTTCCTTCCAGAATCTGCTCCTCATCGAAGCATTCAAATGTAATATAGAATGCACTGAGATCGTCGTTAGTCGATACTGTTATCTCTGCCTCACCGAATCCATAGGATCCGTCAAATACCTTGGTCTGTGTGTAGCCTTCTGGAACATCACCGGCCATGGTGAAGCCTGCAGCTGACAGAGTCATAACTGCAGTCAATGTTAATGCGATTAATTTTTTCATAAATACCTCCGTTTTTGTTAATACACAATCGAATGGATGCGAATTCACAATCCATCCATATTCAACATAACGAAGGCAGTATACATAATTAACCGCAACAACACTGTGACAGACGAAAGCATTAAGCAACTGAAGCTATCATTTTATTGCAACCTCTGCAATATCAGCTATTGCGACCTCTGTGCCATCTGTGAATTTAACCACACCGGTCAGCTCGTTGATGCTCTTGATCCTGCCGGATTTTATTACATATTTCCCGCCTTCTTTTAGCTCATCTGGCTCGAAGTAAGTTATCTGTACGATTATTTCAGTACTCTCGCTTTGCACCACATAAGCAAGTGTCTTGTTAATCTTCTCTATCTGCTCGTCGGAAATGTCGATTTTTCTGTCTGTCCGCCTGCCAGTTTCTACTATTAACCCACCGAATCCGTTTAATGCCGCAAATGGCGCGAACTGCCCAGCACGGTTTTCCATACTCATGTGCGGATGTAGGGAGGCAGGCCTTTCCATATATAGCATATCTACATATTTGCTGTTTACTTCTCGGTTTATATTCATTTTCTCACTAATGTGTAACTATTCCCTCAGTATACAGAGAATCTGCCAGTGACATGGTCTCTGTAATGTGGCTGAGTAGTTACACCAATATCTTTAATAAATTTCAGTCAGGATATTCATTTTCATTTACATTTTGCACTGTAAATACGAATTAGACCTTATTCTGCCTGCTAAGCCTTATGTCCGCCTATCTGGCGATTCCTGTTGATCTCATTTGCTCCTTCCTCCAGGTTCATTCCCTTGAGGATAGAATTCTTGCCAAACTTTCGTCTGATCTGAAGAGCCGCCTGCTGCATACGTTTTTCCTTGTCCAGCTGCGCTTCTTCCTGCTTTTTCTTTTCTTCCTGCGCCTTGTAATCCGTAAAAAAATCCAGCTGCTCATATTCATGCGCGCCTGCCTCCAGCTCGGCCGCCTTCGATTCAGGCAGGACGTTATTGGCCGTTATATATATTTTTCTTATCAGAAGATTTCGATCAACTTCCCTGTCATATATCCGGAGTGCCGCATCTATTATCAGCCTGGCGGACGTTGTATATCTTCCGATATTCTGTGTTCCATGCGCGTGCTTAGGCACCTTCCTGCCATAATAATCCGTGGCGATTTCACCCTTATATCGGCCGTTCTTAAGATTATCCACATCATAGCAGATTGTTATGACCATCTGATTGGTCACCAGTTCCTTAGATACCAGTTCCAGCGCCAGTGTATCCGCCATCTCCTTGACTATGAGCCGACCCTGTTCGAATTCATATGGGCACTGCAGCACCTGACCGTAACCCAGGCTCCGACTGCCTGGCTTGCATGCCTTGATATCAGCAATCGTACATGGCTCATATCCCCATGCATGGTCGATCAGAAGCTCCGCATTAACGCCGAACAGTTTGAACAGATAATCCTCATTATAATAATCCTTCGGTCCTCCCAGGGAGCAACGCGCGACATCCCCCATCGTATAAATGCCCCTCTCCTCCAGCTTTCTGGCATATCCTCTTCCAACACGCCAGAAATCCGTAATCGGTCTGTGATCCCACAAGAGTTTCCTGTAGCTTAAGACATCCAGCTCTGCGATTCTGACGCCGTCCTTATCTGCCGGGATATGCTTGGCCACGATATCCATCGCCACCTTGCACAGATATAGATTCGGCGCGATCCCGGCCGTCGCCGTAATCCCTGTAGTCGCCAGAATATCTGCAATTATCATTCTGACCATCTCGTGGGCACTCATATTTCTGGCCTTCAGATATGTCGTGAGGTCGATAAATACCTCATCTACGGAATACACGTGTATGTCTTCAGGCGCAGCATATTTCAGATATATACTATATACCCTGGAGCTGTATTCCATATATTTGGACATTCGGGGCGGCGCAATAATATAGTCAAGCTCAAGCGACGGATTCTGAGCCAGTTCCACCGCATCATAGCTTTTGCCGGCAAATGTCCCCTTCACCACGGCTGCCCGCTCTCTATTAACCTGCTTCACCCTCTGCACAACTTCAAAAAGCCTGGCTCTTCCCGGAATCTTATATTCCTTAAGAGAAGGCGTAACAGCCAGGCAAATGGTCTTCTCCGTCCTGTCAGGGTCGGCCACAACAAGATTTGTTCTCAAGGGATCTAACCCTCTCTCCCTGCACTCAACAGAGGCGAAGAAGGATTTAAGATCTATCGCCGCATATATTCTGTTTTCATCAGATGTTTTCTTTTGCAATTCTTGCCGACTTTCTTCTATACTCAACTGGCGTCATATCATGATATTTCCTAAATATTTTCCCAAAATACGCACTGTCTGTAAACCCTGTTTTCATGGCAATGTCAGTAATGCTGTCCTCGGTATCTGACAGAAGTCTTCTGGCAACGCTGATCCTGTAATCGATAAGATACTCAGTGGGAGATTTGCCTCTGATTTTCTTAAAGCATCTGGTGGCCTCCCTCGTGCTGATATTAGCTGCCGATGCGATATCATCGAGAGTCACCTTCTCCGAATAATGCCGCTGAATATATGCCACCATATGCTGCATTCTATTTTTCACACCAGCGCTCTCCTTCGGAAGGCTGGCCTCATAATCTCTGATCTCCTGAAGAGCCAGGATCCAGGCCTCAGACAGAAGGTTTCGCACCTTGAACTCATATCCCTCGACCTCTTCCAGATCCTTCAGCCGCTTCAGGATATTTATGATCCTGGCACCATTTTTCGTTTTATTGGTGAATTTAGCTACCTCTATATCAGGATTATTAATTACAGGATTCACATATTTTGTTTCAAATATTGAATGAAAATGTCCACACAGGAATACCGGATGGAACAGATTGCACTCCTCCACAACCGGAGTATTCGTATCAATACTATATTTCGCATTCATGACATTCTTATTAAGGAGGTAAGCCTCGCCCTCGTGAATCTCGTAGGTCGATGAATTAGTATAGACCTTGATCCTGCCCTCGATTATGTAATTCAGCTCCACTTCCTCATGCCAATGCCACTCCACCCCGGCTACGCCAGCATAAGTGCCAACGATCAGCTTGTACGGGAAATCATAAGTCATCCCCTCAATAGTTTCTTGCTTGTGTTCGTCTAAATTCATATGTACCTCGTTTATAATATTGCTAACATTCGCAGCTGCACCCGTCAACATAAAAGTCATCAAAATTCGCCGCGCGCCGCAGATGGCGCAGTTGCGGATGTTTACTGTTATTTTACATAATGCACAAAAAATGATCACATTTTTAAGCATTTTCACGATA
Organism: Anaerotignum sp.; assembly: GCA_963591145.1. Taxonomy (GTDB): domain Bacteria; phylum Bacillota; class Clostridia; order Lachnospirales; family Lachnospiraceae; genus RGIG5612. The sequence goes on from CAVARE010000066.1 coordinate 18,152, forward strand.
GTTATAATCTTTCACCGTTTTTTGTCTTAATTATTATAATTTTCGTCTATCTTAGTATATTTTTTAAGCCTATACAAGTCTATAATAAAGGCAACTTCGAAAGAACAGGAGGTAAAAAAATATGAAGTTATATAATATTAAAAATATCAACAGATTTTTCGAGGCTGTCAAGGAATGTAAAGGCGACGTGAACATGGTTCTTCCTAATGAGGTTGTTAACCTTAAGAACGATGTTAAGACCTATTCTAATATATTTTCTAGTATAACAGCATCAGAGGGAATCCCTGAACTCGACATCCGTACGGATTGTTCTGAAGATACAGTTAAGCTTCTTAGGTTTGCCATCGCAGGCTGATGAATAGCCACGATGCAATTTGCTAAAATACCCCGCCGCACAAAGTGCAGCGGGGTATTTTTCTATAAAGGTCCTTTATTTCACGCACATAAATCAACAGCCCTAATCATTCTCACGCCAGAACGGCGCGGCTCCGCACGAGAAAACAAGCTTTCGAGCAGAGGCTGCACGTTGATTCTCATTGCGCGAGAGCGCCAGACTTCTTGAAGTAGTGATATTTCTTATTCTTAACTACAATAAATATCCATGACATTATACATGACGCGATCTCTGCAACGAATACTGCACACCATATGCCATCGACACCCAGTATAAGCGGCAGAACCATGACTGACAGCAGCTCGAATCCGAGCGACCTGACGATTGAAATTATTGCAGAGATAGTTCCATTGTTGAGCGCAGTGAACAATGACGATGCGAACATATTTCCACCTGACAGCAGGAAGGCCAGCAGGAATATTCTAAAGGCATGGATCGTCATTTGCTGCAGCTCGGCGTCATATCCTACGAACAGCCCTGACACTGCAGGTGCCAATATTTGCGCTGCTATAAACATTGCGACTCCGCCGGCGTATTCAATGACCATACTCTTCTTAAGCAGGTTGTTCAGTTCGCTGTTATTGCGCGCACCGTAGTGATAGCTGATGATCGGCGATGCACCGAAGGTATAACCGAACATGGCGCCGAGGAATACGAACTGCACATACATGATGACACCATATGCGGCGACACCGTTTGAACCAATGTATTTGAGCAGCTGCAGGTTATATACCATGCTGACAACGGAAGCCGAAATATTAGTCATCAACTCTGACAAACCATTATAGCAGGCCTTAAGAACTGGTCTTATCTCGATCTTAGTAAATGTAAATCTGAGAGGACTCGGATTCTTCCTGATGAAGAATATCATCGGGAATACTCCGCCCACGATGGCGCTGATTCCAGTTGCGATGGCCGCACCGAACACACCCATGTGAAGCCCTGCGACAAATACTGCATCCAGCACCATGTTGGTAACACCGGCTCCAACTGTAAATAGGAGCTCAAGCTTCGGCTGCTCCGCTACATTCATAAACGACTGAAACATGTATTGGAAGATCATAGCGATCATAAAGAGTACGATCACGCGTCCATATGTCACGGCATCGTCAAACATCTCATCCGTGGCACCCAATGTTCCGGCTATGGCCGGCATCAGGATAAATCCCGCGATACTGACCACTGCACCTATGATCGCTGCCACCTCAACTAACATGGAGAAATATCTATTTGCCCTTGCTTGGTCATTCTCCCCCAGCGCTATGCCTATCAGTGCAGTTCCGCCAGTTCCGATCATGGTGCCGCAGCCGTTAAGTATCATAAGCGCCGGCATGACGATATTAATCGCCGCAAATGCCGTCTTGCTCGCAAAATTTGACACAAACAGTCCGTCAAC
>CAVARE010000067.1:0-43560 GCA_963591145.1 Anaerotignum sp.
GATAACCATACAGGTACATTAGGCGAGTGGCAGTCAGATAGCACTCAGCATTGGAAGGTATATTCATGTTGCCTGGCGAAGGCAGAGATTGGCAAGCACGTAGATGATGACAAGAATCACATCTGCGATACCTGCGGCTATGATAAACTGGGTGTGCATGCAGATGCTAACAAGGATCACAAGTGTGATTATGGCTGTGAAACCCTGATCGGTGAATGTGTTGATGAAGACCACGATCATCTCTGCGACTACGGTTGTGGCAAGAGCTTCGGCAATCATGCAGACAAAAACAATGATCACAACTGCGATTACTGCGGTGAGAAGTTATCAGATCATTCCGGCGGCACGGCTACCTGCAAGGATAAGGCAGTCTGCGACATTTGCGGTGAAGCATACGGTGAGCTGGCTCCACACAGCCTGACTCATGTGGCGGCTAAGGCAGCAACTACAGAAGCTGAGGGCAATAAGGAATACTGGCACTGCAGCATTTGCGATAAATATTTCAGCGATGAGAATGCAGCAAATGAGATTAAGCTGGCCGATACAGTGATTGCTAAGCTGGAGCCGGAGACAACCACGGAGGCTCAGAAAGACAAGCAAGACCCACCGAAGGACAAGCCAGACGAGAAGAAGGATATGCCTAAGACCGGCGACGACAGCAACATGCTCCTGTGGCTCGTCCTGCTGCTTCTCAGCGCAGGCACCATCTCCACAGCGGCGATTGCCGGCAGGAAGAGAAAATAATGCAGGCAACATAGAACTTGCGATTTAGATCAGTATTTGCACCTGCTATTTCGGGCTGTGAAAATTTATTTCAAAATATCCTTGAACCTAAATAATGGGCTGCCAGAACGGCAGCCCATTTGGTTGAAAAATTATAACAATATCTATCGCCTTTATACCAGCTTGCCTGCGCAGCGAGGGTAGAGCTCAACGTCACGGATGTTGCTGATGCCGGTTACATACATGATGAGTCTCTCGAATCCGAGACCGAATCCTGAATGTGTCGTGCTGCCGAAACGTCTTAAGTCTAAGTACCACTGATACTGATCCTTGTTAAGACCCAGCTCCTCGATACGCTGAAGCAGCAGGTCATATCTTTCTTCACGCTGGCTGCCGCCGATCAGCTCGCCGACACCTGGAACCAGCATATCAGCTGCTGCAACGGTCTTGCCGTCGTCATTCTGACGCATATAGAAGGATTTGATCTCTTTAGGATAGTTGTAAACGAATACAGGTTTGTGATAGATCTGTTCTGTGAGATATCTCTCATGCTCTGTCTGAAGATCCGTTCCCCATTCAACCTTGTATTCGAACTTGTCATTGTGCTGCATCAGGATGTCAACAGCCTCTGTATAGCTTACGCGGCCGAAATCAGAATCAGCCAGGTTAGACAGTCTCTCCAGCAGAGTCTTGTCCACGTAGCTGTTGAAGAATGCCAGCTCAGTCGGGCACTTCTTGAGAAGATGCTTAACGACGTACTTGATCATAGCCTCGGCTGTATCCATGTCATCCTTAAGATCTGCATATGCCATCTCAGGCTCTACCATCCAGAATTCAGCGGCATGACGCTGCGTGTTGGAATTCTCGGCACGGAATGTAGGTCCGAATGTATAAACCTTACCAAATGCCAGTGCGAAGCACTCAGCCTCGAGCTGACCGGAAACGGTGAGGTTAGTCTCCTGACCGAAGAAATCCTGAGAGAAATCAACCTGTCCGTCCTCTGTAAGAGGCGGGTTAGCAGGATCCAGCGTTGTAACACGGAACATTTCGCCAGCGCCCTCGCAGTCACTTCCTGTGATAAGCGGTGTATGAACATATACGAAATTGTTCTCATTGAAGAAGCTGTGAAGGGCAAATGCTGCCTCGCTCCTTACGCGAAATACTGCATTGAATGTATTAGAACGGGCTCTGAGGTGAGGGATTGTTCTTAAGAATTCCAGTGTATGTCTCTTCTTCTGAAGAGGGTAATCAGGATCACATGTTCCCTCAATGATGATCTCAGAAGCGTGTACTTCCAGCGGCTGCTTTAATTCAGGAGTTAATACAACCTTACCTTTAACAATTACAGAACTTCCTACAGACAGGTTGGCAAGTTCTTTGAAATTATCAAAAGCATTTGCGTCAACAATTATCTGCAGATTATTGAAGCAGCTCCCGTCGTTGATTTCCAAAAATCCAACAGTCTTGGACTCTCTGGAAGTTTTTACCCAGCCAGCTACAGTGATGTCACTGCCATCTGCGGGAACATTTGCAAATAAATTAATAAGTTCTGTTCTTTCCATGGCTTTTCCTCCTATATATTTTCGAAAAACAATAACACGGATTATATAGCAAATAAAAATGCCTTTCAAGGCAGAATATGTAAAAATAAAGAAAAAAGGGTACACTTAGAAAAGCATTTGTGTTATAAATTATGTGGAACATTTTGCTCAAAATCAGAGTGAATGTGTTGTACAACATTGATATACATGCAGCATTGAGCCGGCGTCTGCGTTAAGCTGTGGACATTTGCCATATGCTGCGATAACAGAGGAAACCCGCCCGGCGAGTTTTTCCACGGTATTAGGAGAGAGTGGGAATGTTAGAATTAAAAGATGTTTCTTTCGATGTCACTGATGAGAATGGCATCGGCAAGGAGATTATCAAGAATATAAGTCTTAAGATAGACGATCAGAGATTTATCGCTATCACAGGACCTAATGGCGGCGGCAAGAGTACCATCGCCAAGCTTATCGTAGGCATCTATCAGCCTACATCAGGACAGATTCTGTTCAATGGAACAGATATCACACATATGTCTATTACAGACAGGGCTAATCTGGGCATCAGCTTCGCTTTCCAGCAGCCTATCAGATTTAAGGGAATCAAGGTTAAGGACTTGCTGGCGCTGGCGGCAGGTAAGGAGACCAATATCACGCAGGCTTGCGAGTACCTGTCGGAGGTTGGTCTGTGCGCCAGGGATTATATAGACAGAGATGTGGACGGAAGCCTCTCAGGAGGAGAACTGAAACGAATCGAAATAGCCCAGCTTATTGCAAGAAACACTGAGCTGTCCGTTCTGGATGAGCCTGAGGCAGGCATCGATCTGTGGAGCTTCTCTAATTTGATCAAGGTCTTCGAGAAAATGAGAGAAGAGAGAGCCAGGGACATAATAATCATATCTCATCAGGAGAGAATATTAGACATTGCTGATGAGATTGTTGTTATCAGAGACGGACAGATCGCAGACTTCGGATCTAAGGATAAGATTCTTCCAGAGCTGCTGAAGGGCACTGCAGGCTGCAAATATTATCAATAGACATTTGCTCAATTACAAAATAACAGTTTGATTTTGAAACGAATATAAAAGTAGATGGAGCTGGCAACAAGCAGGTAATAAAGTAACACTGCGACATTGTGCAGCCAATAGGAGCATAGAGAGAATAAGATGGATAAAGTTCAGAGAGACCTCCTTGCAACAGTTGCGGATATACACGATGTTCCAGAGGGAGCATATAATATCAGGGCAAATGGTGCGCTGGGAGGAAGGGCTACAACAGCCAATATAGATATAATAACTAAGGAAGATAAACCAGGTATTGATATCATCATTAAGCCTGGAACCAAGCATGAGAGTGTGCATATTCCTGTAATCATCAGCGAGTCGGGTCTTAAGGATCTCGTATACAATGACTTCTATATAGGAGAGGATTCGGATGTTGTGATTGTCGCAGGCTGCGGCATACATAATTGCGGCGATCAGAGCAGCCAGCATGATGGCATTCATACATTCCATGTAGGCAAGAATGCTAAGGTTAAGTATATCGAGAAGCATTATGGTGAGAATGATCCTGCAGCGGTAGGTACCAATATCATGAATCCTACAACCATCGTATATATAGATGAAGCAGGATACATGGAGATGGAGACAACCCAGATCAAGGGTATCGACTCAACAGTCCGTGATACCAAGGCTTACCTGAATGGCGATAAGGCTAAGCTAGTTATCAAGGACAAGCTCATGACCCATGGGATGCAGCATGCAGATGCGATATTCGATGTAGAATTAAACGGCGAGGGTTCTTCCTGCGAGCTGGTATCAAGAGCCGTTGCCAAGGACGATTCTACCCAGACATTTAAGGCCGATATCGTGGGCAATGCCCAGTGTAATTCACATACAGAATGCGACGCCATCATTATGGATAATGCTAAGATCTCGGCAACTCCTGAGATTCGTGCCAATAATATTGACGCTGCCCTGATTCATGAGGCGGCAATCGGTAAGATCGCAGGAGAGCAGCTGATCAAGCTGATGACACTGGGACTTACAGAGGAAGAGGCGGAGCAGGAAATAATCGCCGGCTTTCTGAAGTAGGCTATATATATTATTTGCGAGGATATAATCACAAAGAATGACAATCATGTGCCGTGAACCTCGGCGTAGCAGCCACTGTTCGAAAACGCCTTCGCTGATTGTTTTCTCGCAGTGGCTGCGCCGTCCCGGCACATGTATATATTGTTTTAATTAAATGCAATATATAGGGAGTAAAAACTTCTAAGTCAATTGAGGTGATAGAGATGCATGAGAATATTTACACGAATAGAATAAATCAATTAAGAGCCAAGATGCAGGAAGCGGGAATAGACGTCTATTATATTCCTATGAGTGATTGCCATAATAGCGAATATGTGGCAGAACATTTTGGCTGCATTAAGTTTATCAGCGGATTTTCTGGTTCAGCGGGATCCGTTGTTGTAACGAAGGACAAGGCATGGCTCTTCGCTGATGGCAGATATTATATTCAGGCTGCCAATCAGATCGCAGGCTCATGCATAGAACTTATGAAGATAGGACAGCCGGGTGTGCCGGAACTGGCAGATCTGATCAAGGACGAATCTAAAGGGCTGGTGCTGGGATTCGATGGTTCGGTTGTACCGGCATGGTTTGGCAATAAATTCGACTGTGAAGTCAGATATGACAGAGATCTGGTAGGCGAGATCTGGACAGACAGACCTAAGCAGATCTTCACAGATATATTCGAATTAGAGCTTCAATATACAGGTGAGACGGCAGAAAGCAAGATCGCAAGGATCAGAGCTGAGTTAGAGAAAAACGTAGGAGAAGATGAGAATTATCTCTATATCATCAACTCCCTTGATGATATCGCATGGATGTTTAATCTCCGCGCAAATGATATCGAAAACAACCCTGTTCAGTATGCATATGCAGCTATCAGCCGCGATAATGTGACATTATTTACCGGGGCTGAGACTCCTAAGATACCATTTGCTACAGGCAAATATTCCCGTACATGCCTGTGCATAGACGGCTATGACACAGTTATTCTGGATGACAGCAGGATAAGCTATGATACATATAAATTCTATGAGGAAAAGGGCGCTCATATTGTTTCAATCTCTAATCCTTCGACGATGATGAAGGCTATCAAGAATGAAACAGAGATCGCCTGCCTCAAGGAAGCTCTGGAGATGGACAGTGCTGTGATGGTTAACTTCATGTACTGGCTTAAGAAAAACGTGGGTAAGATCCCGATGGATGAGGTGTCAGTTGCAGATCATCTGCAGCAGATGCGCATGGCTCAGGATGGATATATAGAGCTGTCCTTTAATACGATCTCAGCATACAAGGAAAATGCTGCACAGATGCATTATGCGCCTAAGAGAGGCGCATGCAAGGAGCTGCAGCCGGAGGGATTCCTCCTGGTGGATTCAGGCGGTCAGTATAAGACAGGAACCACGGATATTACGAGAACATTTGCCTTGGGACCTCTCACTGCTGAGGAGAAGAAGGCATTTACACTTACAGCTGTATCAATGCTGCGTCTCATGAATGCCAAATTCATATCAGGCTGCACAGGTGAGAATCTGGATATTATGGCCAGGGAGCCTATGTGGCTGGAAGGCTGGGACTACAAGTGCGGTACAGGTCACGGCGTAGGACATATACTTAATGTTCACGAGGGTCCTCATAGTATCAGATGGAGATATAATAAGGAGCATCCTACATCAGAGCTTAAGCTGGGAATGGTCGTTACAGACGAGCCTGGCGTATATCGCGAGGGTGAGTTTGGCATTCGTACTGAGAATGAGCTGCTGGTTACAGAATATAAGAAGACAGCTGATGGAGACTTCTATCAGTTCTATAACCTGACATATATACCGATTGATATTGATGCGATTGATATCGCATACTTAACATCCACCGATCGTGAGATGCTGAATGCATATCATAAGAGAGTATACGAAGTTGTTGCTCCGAGAGTAAATGACGAGGTCAGAGAGTGGCTGAAGGAATATACCCGGGAGCTGTAATCCGGAGAACTTATAGTTCAAGATCAGGATTGCCGTAATACAGAATGTACTGCAATCCGAAGAGTGGTTACTATGAAGAAGATTTTGTTTATCTATAATCCTAATTCAGGAAGAGGAAAAATAAAGAGAAATGCATCTAAGATAGCCGAAATGTATCGTTCGGACGGCTATGATGTTACTGTCTATGCGACCAAGGGTCCGCTGGATGCACAGAATAAGGTAAGCAGTGATGTTCATAATTATGACTTGGTAGTATGCGCCGGTGGTGATGGTACATTAAGCGAGGTGGTATCCGGAATCATGGAGGCCAGGGAGCGGGTGCCGATAGGCTTCATTCCAGCCGGCTCGACTAATGATACCAGACACGGATTCAGACTTCCTAAGGATATGAAGAGCGCGGCTAAGGTATGTGTGGAAGGCACCGGATTTCAGACCGATGTTGGCAAGATAAATGAAGAGTACTTCACATATGTTGCCTCAGTTGGCTCACTGTCAGCCGTGTCCTGCTTCACATCGCAGGATCTTAAGCGCCTCTTAGGTCACGGGGCATATGTTATAGAAGGAATCAAGCAGCTTATTAAGATGGAGTCCTTCGAGATGTCGATCGAATTCGATGACAAGGTCGTAAGCGGCGAGTTCTTCTTGGGAATGATCACTAATGCCATATCCGTGGGAGGATTTGAAGGAATTACAGGCAAGAATGTAGATCTGCAGGATGGATTGTTCGAAGTAGTAATGCTGAGAAAGCCTGCTAATATCATAGAATTTAACAGACAGATTGATAAGATACTTATACATAATGATGACAGTCAGCAGCTTATTGATGATGTCGTCGTAAGGTTTAAGACTAATAAGGTTGTATTTAAATCAGATACTCCTGTTCAGTGGGTCAGAGATGGAGAAAACGGGGGAAAACATAGAATAGTAGAGATTGAAGTCTGCAATAAGGCCGTAACCATAATGACCGACAACAAGTAGTATTTGAGATAGATAATCTGCGGATTATGGGCATCAGCTCATTGTTTCGCATAAACTAAAGTTCAGTTAAAGAATAGTATGTAAAATAGGACCAGAGTGTCCGCAAATGAAGCTCTCTTAGAATCTACAAGAGAGAAAAAGAATCGAGGAATTATATTGAAAAAGACAACGAAGAAAATTTTAGAGGATTATATTGCTGAGATGAAATCATCCCAGAAGTCTATCAATGTGATCGAAATCGAGGAGATGTTTGCTGAGAAGCCTCTTAATATCAAGGAAACTGAAGAGGTATACAAATTTCTTGAAGATCAGGGCATAGAGGTTAATAAGGAAGAAGAGGAAGACGATCTGGAGATCGATCCCCTCATTCTTCTGGATGGAATCGAAACAGATGACCCTGTCAGAATGTATCTTAAAGAGATTGGTACCGTGCCGCTGCTGACTCCGGAAGAGGAGCAGAGACTGGCCATGGCCAAGGCTGAGGGCGACGTAGATGCCAAAAATAAGCTGATTGAATCTAACCTGAGACTGGTTGTTAATATCGCCAAAAAATATACCAACAGAGGATTAAGCTTCCTGGATCTCATTCAGGAGGGTAATCTAGGTCTCATGAAGGGCGTAGAGAAATTCGATTACCAGAGAGGCTTCAAGCTGTCCACATATGCCACATGGTGGATCAGACAGTCAGTTACCAGAGCACTTGCGGATCAGGCCAGAACCATCAGAGTTCCTGTGCATATGGTAGAAACCATCAACAGAATGACTAAGATTCAGCGTAATCTTACTCTTAAGCTGGGCTATGAACCTAGTGCTAAGGAAGTGGCTGATGAGATGGGCATTCCTGAGAGCAAGGTTCTCGAGATCATGCAGATATCTAAGGAACCGACCAGCCTTGAGGCACCTAAGGGCGAAGACGGTGAAGGCGTTGTAGCAGATACAGTTAAGGACGAGATCTCTCTGTCACCGGAGCAGAGTGTTGAAAATATCATGCTCAAGGAGCAGATAGATATCCTGCTTCAGGATCTTAAGGAGAGAGAACGTCAGGTTATCATCCTGAGATTCGGCCTGGAGGACGGAAGACCTAGAACTCTTGAAGAGGTAGGTCAGGTATTTAATGTTACGAGAGAGCGTATCAGACAGATTGAAGCTAAGGCTCTTAAGAAACTTAAGAACCCTGTAAGAGGCAGAATGATTCAGGATTATCTGGAAGACTAGTCTGGAGGAAATTTTATTAGATGATAAATGATATCGAGAAGAATTCAGAAGAAGCTGAAGTCGCAGGTGCACCAGAAGAGATGAGTGCACCTGCAGAAAAGACAACTGTAGAAGTCGAAAATATCGACGAGAAAGACCAGAAAAAAGACAAAAAGAAGATGAATCCTATTCTTGAATGGGTACTGATAATTGTTATAGCTGTAGCTGCAGCATTATTTATCAACAATGTAATAATTATTAATTCTTATGTTCCTTCAGGCTCGATGGAGTCAACGATCATGACCGGCTCGAGAATGTTCGGACTGAGAGTAACATATTGGTTCAGTGATCCTCAGCGAGGAGACATTATAGTATTCAAGTATCCTGATGATCCGTCACAGGATTTTGTAAAGCGAGTTATAGGTCTTCCCGGAGATACAGTTGAGATCAAGCAGGGTGTAACATATGTCAACGGCGAGATACTTGATGAGCCTTATTTAAATGAGACACCGGCTAAACTAGATTTCGGACCATATGTAGTACCGGATGATTGTTATTTCGTAATGGGCGACAATCGTAATAATTCTAACGATTCGAGAAAATGGAAGAATACATACGTTCCGAGAAGCTATGTACTCGGCAAGGCGATGTTCTGCTACTGGCCATTAAATCGTATAGGAGTATTAAAATAAATGATTAGAACCGATTCAAGACGAGTAAAGCCTGGAGATGTATTTGTCGCACTTCCTGGTTTTGCCAGTAATGGCGACCAGTATATATCAAATGCCATAGACGCCGGAGCCGTTAAGATTATTTGCCGGGAGGGTCAGTATCAGGTAGAAACGATTAATACAGATGATCCCCGCAAATATCTCGAAGACCTGCTCGTAAGCGAATATGGCGATATAATTTCTCAGATGAAGATCATTGCCCTGACGGGAACTAATGGTAAGACCACGACCTGTTATCTTGTGTCCCAGGCTCTTAACCGTCTGGGAAGAAAATGCGGATATATCGGAACCATAGGCTTCTATCTTGGTGAAAAGGTAAGAGACTTGTCTAATACTTCAGTCGATATCTGTGAATTGTATGAGCTGCTGCTGGAGGCTCACGAGAAGGGCTTTGATACTGTAGCGCTGGAGGCCTCAAGTCAGGGACTCGATATGGGAAGGCTTAATACGATTGCATTTGATATCGCAGCATTTACCAATCTTACAGAGGATCATCTTGATTATCATAAGACCATGGAAAATTATGCATTGGCCAAGCAGAAGCTCTTCAAGGCATTAAAACCTGGCGGAGCGGCGCTTGTAAATGCAGATGATGATAGCAAGAATTATTTTCTGCTGAATGAGAACAGAAATTATACTTACGGCATAAAGTCAGGCGATTACAGAGCTCTGGAATATACATTTGACGGCGGAACAGATCTTACATTTGCATACAAGGGCAAGAGCTATAATGTCCATACGGACATGGTAGGCGAATATAATGTATACAATACGATGGCTGCCATAGGTGTTCTGGATATCATGGGATTTGAGCCGGAGGAAATATGCAGGGCTATGAAGGGCCTACGTGCGCCGGATGGAAGATGGGATGTCATAAGATATAATGACTGCAGCATCGTTATTGATTATGCCCATACTCCTGATGCCATCAGCAATATTCTGGAAACTGCACAGAAGCTTACATCAGGCAGAAGGTATGTTGTATTTGGCTGTACGGGCGACAGGGAGAAAGAGAAGAGACCTGTTATGACTCAGATGGTTTTAAGCAGCTGCGATTATGCATTCATAACTGATGATGATCCGCATACAGAGCCTGAAGAGCAGATAGTGGCAGATATGTTAGAGGGCAATACCTTCGCCAATTATGAGGTCTGCCTGGACAGGAAAAAGGCAATTCAGCTGGGGATCGACAGACTTGAACCTGGAGATACATTAATGATCCTGGGCAAGGGTCACGAGAATTTTATCAGAATGAACGGATACAGCATTCCTCATAACGACAGAGAAGCTGTACTGGAGTATATAAACAAATAATGGATTTAGAAGACAGCGTAATAGCACAGGCCAAGACTGAACATGAGATACTGATAGAAGAGTCTATAAGTGCCAGAAAGAGAAAAAGAGACGATAAGAGAAGGCGTCGCAAATATAAATTCACGGACAAGAAGCATTCCAGACACGGCATCATATCCACGTGCATCGCAGTTGTTTCCATAGCTCTCGTTGTATTTGCGATAACGATGGCTGTATCTGCGAAGGGTCAGGCCGGAATAATGGTGGGCATACTTCCATTCGTTTCACTCGTCATATCTACTGTCGGAATAATTCTATCGTGCATTACATTTAGAAAGCCGGATACGATATTCACATTTTCGTGGATCGGGCTTATTGCCAATATTGTAGTCTGGCTGTTCGTTGCCTTTGTCCTTGTCAGCGGAATTTGATACACGTTGATATAAACTATTTTTATCGTTGACACTGCAGAGGTAAAGTGATATAAAAGAACACATCTAAGGCATTGAGGTAATATTTACTATGTTTAGTTATTCAATTATCGCTATATTACTACTCGTGAGCGCTATTCTCGTCCTGCGTAAGTTCAAGACGGCTAGTGCTAAGAGTTGTACCTGATTGCATAACATTTAGATGAAACATTTAGTTTGCAGATCCTACGGTATTCTTTTAGCCGTAGGATTGTTTGTTGTTTGGCAGAAAATTTTACGATTTTCTTATTAACAGGAGGGAAAACTATGCAGCTTACAGGATCACAGATTGTGCTGGAATGCTTGCGTGAGCAGGAGGTTGATACCATATTCGGCTATCCTGGCGGAACCATTCTTAATATCTATGATGCTCTCTATGATTATCAGGAGTATTTTACGCACATTCTGACATCACATGAACAGGGCGCTTCTCATGCTGCTGACGGCTATGCCAGAAGCACAGGAAAAGTAGGTGTATGTTTTGCGACATCAGGACCGGGAGCCACTAACCTCGTTACAGGTATCGCAACCGCTTACATGGATTCATCACCGGTTGTATTCATTACATGCAACGTAGGCGAGAGCCTCATCGGCAAGGATTCATTCCAGGAGGTTGATATTACTGGCGTCACAATGCCTATTACTAAGACTACCTATACAGTAAGAAGAGCAGACCAGATCGCTGATGTAATGAGAGAGGCATTTGCCATCGCAAGGGGCGGACGTCCGGGACCGGTACTTATTGATATTCTTAAGAATGCTACAGCTCAGAAGGCTGAATATACCCCGCTGCCTAAGAGCCAGCATTATACATCAGGCAGATTAGCAGAGCTTATCAAGAAGTCCATGTACAGATTCAAGACTCCACAGGTAGACGATAACGATATCGATATTCTTATTGATATGATCAAGGAGTCTAAGAAGCCTCTTATCATCTGCGGCGGCGGTGTAGTAAGAAGCCGTTCACAGGCAGAGCTCACGGAATTTGCCGAGAAGCTGGATTCACCTACAGCACTTACGGTAATGGGCGCCGGCGGTATGAATGGCAGAAATCCTCTGACAACAGGCATGATCGGAATGCATGGTTCACAGGCTTCTAATATGGCATGTGACGGATGCGACCTCTTGATTGCAGTCGGATGCAGATTCTCAGACCGTGTTGCGCTTGATCCAAATACATTTGCACAGAATGCTAAGATCGTTCAGATCGATATAGACAGAGCTGAGATCAACAAGAATGTTAAGACTGATCACCATATCGTAGGCGATGCTAAGGAGGTTCTCAAGAAGCTCATCGCTAAGATGGATCAGTATGATCATAAAGAGTGGAAGGAATATGTATTCTCATATCCTGTTGAAACAGAATATGATGAGGATGGTAAGACTCTTACACCTAAGCAGATTCTTTCATCAATTGCCAAATTAGTGCCGCAGGATACTATCGTTTCTACTGACGTAGGTCAGCATCAGATGTGGGCTATTCAGCATTTCCATTTCGATTATGCAGGACAGCTCCTTACATCAGGCGGATTCGGAACCATGGGATTCGGCCTGGGCGCAGCAATCGGTGCGTCTGTTGGTAATCCTGATAAGACAGTTATCCATATCACAGGTGATGGCAGCTTCAGAATGAACTGCAACGAGCTGGCTACAGAGGAGCATTATAATCTGCCAATCATTACCTTCATATTTAACAATAGTACACTGGGTATGGTTAGACAGTGGCAGACACTTATCTATAACAAGCATTATTCACAGACGACTCTCGACAGAGGTCCGGACTTCGTTAAACTGGCTGAGGCTTATGGACTGAACGGAAGAAGAGCATCTAATGTTGAGGAACTTGAAACCGCTATAAAAGATGCTATTGCATCCAATAAGGGAACTGTTATAGACTGTATCATTGATACTGATGAGATGGTTCGCCCAATGGTAGGCGGCGGAAGTCCTATCACGGATTTTATTATCAGTTAAGGAGGTAGAAAAATGAGCGAACAGAAGATGTACACCTTAGCTGTACTTGTAGATAATGAATCTGGTGTTTTATCACAGGTTTCAAGACTTTTCTCACGTAAGGGATACAATATCGAATCCCTGGCTGTTGGCAAGACTCACAAGCCTGAGGTTTCACGTATTACTATAGAAGTAATATCTGATGATGACCTTATAGTTTTACTTGCAAATCAGCTGAGAAAATTATTGCCGGTTCATTCAGTAAACATTCTTGATCAGAGCAAATCCATCAGAAGAGAGCTGGTTATGATCAAGGTCAATGCTCCTACAAGCGGAATCCGCAATGAAATCATTCAGATATCTAACATTTTCAGAGCCCAGATAATCGACGTTTCAATCGGTTCTCTGACAGTTGCCCTGATTGGAGATGAACAAAAAATAAATGGCATAGAAAGTATTTTATCCGAGTTCGAAGTAATCGAGTTAGTAAGAACCGGATATGTGGCATTAGAGAGAGGTCTTGATACCATCTATAATGACACGAAAGAGAAAGGAGAATTCAACTATGGCAAAAATGTATTATGAAAAGGATTGCGATTTAAACAGACTTAATGGCAAGAAGATTGCTATTATCGGTTATGGCTCACAGGGACATGCTCATGCACTTAACCTGAGAGACTCTGGCTGCGATGTAATCGTCGGCTTAAGAGAAGGCGGCAAATCATGGCCTGTAGCTGTTAAGGATGGTTTCGATGTTATGCCTGTAAGTGAGGCTACTAAGAAGGCTGATATCATCATGATCCTCATCAACGATGAGAAGCAGGCTGATATGTACAAGAAAGATATCGCTCCATATCTCACACCTGGTAAGGCCATTGCATTTGCCCATGGTTTCAATATCAGATACAAACAGATCGTTCCTCCTGCTGACATCGACGTATTCATGGCGGCACCTAAGGGACCAGGACATACAGTAAGAAGTCAGTATGTAGCAGGTAAGGGCGTTCCTTGTCTTGTTGCTGTTGAGCAGAATGCTACAGGCAATGCATATGACATCGCATTGGCATATATCGCAGGTATCGGCGGTGCCAGAGCCGGAGTTCTTGAGACAACAATGAATGAAGAGACAGAGACAGACCTCTTCGGTGAGCAGGCTGTATTATGCGGCGGCGTTGTTGATCTGATGAAATGTGGTTTCGAGACACTGGTTGAAGCAGGCTACAAGCCAGAAAATGCATACTTCGAGTGCATCCATGAGATGAAGCTCATCGTTGACCTTATCAACAAGGGCGGCGTTGCAGCTATGAACTATTCAATTTCTGATACAGCTGAATTCGGTGAGTATGTATCAGGCCCACGTGTTCTTCCTTATGAGCAGACTAAGGCTAACATGAAGGCAGTATTAAATGATATCCAGGATGGAACATTTGCCGGCAAATGGATCGCAGAAAACAAGAATGGTCGTACATTCTTCAATTCTAAGAGAGATCAGCTCGCTAAACATCAGATGGAGATTGTTGGTAAGGAATTAAGAGAGAAGATGCTGTGGAAGAACGATGCAGATCTTGATTCTGCTTCTAACTAATGAAAATATCCTATGCACCTTGATAAGATTAAGGTGCATAGGATTTATACTGTAAAGGAAAATTGCTGCGAGCCATAGGCTTAAGGTGAGCTGTCGTGGCGGCGCAGCATTTTCTGATTTTAAATGAATACAACGATTAATGAGAAATGAGGAAAACTAATGATTTCAGATAATGCGAAAAAAGGCGTTGAGAGAACTCCGAATAAGAGCTTGATGTATGCTTTGGGTTTAACAGATGAAGAAATTAATCGCCCATTGATTGGTATTGTAAGTTCACATAATGAGATCGTTCCGGGACATATGCATCTGGATAAGATCTGTGAGGCTGTAAAGGCCGGCGTAAGAATGGCTGGCGGTACACCTATCATGTTCCCGGCAATTGCTGTATGCGATGGTATCGCTATGGGACATATCGGTATGAAATATTCTCTTGTAACAAGAGATCTTATCGCTGACTCAACAGAGGCTATGGTTATAGCTCATCAGTTTGATGGTCTGGTTATGATCCCTAACTGTGACAAGAATGTTCCTGGCCTTCTGATGGCAGCTGCAAGACTTAATATCCCTACGATCTTCTGCAGCGGCGGTCCTATGCTGGCAGGTCATCTTAAGGATGGCAGACGTACATGCCTCAGCCATATGTTCGAGGCTGTAGGTGCATATCATGCAGGTACACTTGATGAAGACGGCGTTGATGAATATACCAAGAATGCATGTCCATCATGCGGATCATGCTCAGGTATGTATACAGCTAACTCAATGAACTGCTTATGCGAGGCTATCGGTATGGCACTTCCTGGAAACGGAACAATCCCGGCTCCATTATCAGCAAGAATCAGACTTGCTAAGAAGGCTGGTATGCAGATCATGGAACTGGTTAATAAAGACATCAAGCCACGCGATATCATGACTCCTGCAGCATTTGAAAATGCAGATACAGTTGATATGGCTCTGGGATGCTCAACTAATACTATGCTTCATCTTCCAGCAATCGCACATGAGACAGGCATGGAATTAAGCCTTGATATGTCTAATGAAATCAGTGAGAGAACACCTAACCTGTGTCATCTCGCACCTGCAGGCGATACATTTATGGAAGATCTCGACCGCGCAGGCGGCGTATATGCCGTAATGAAGGAACTGACCAAGAAGAATCTCCTGAACCTTGACGTCATGACCGTAACTGGCAAGACTATGAAGGAGAACCTGGCAAATGTTCAGAATCTCAATCCGGAGATCATCAGACCTGTTGAGAATCCATTCTCACAGTCAGGCGGTATCGCAGTTCTTAAGGGCAACCTGGCTCCTGACGGCAGCGTTGTTAAGAAATCAGCAGTTGATCCTAAGATGATGGTTCATGAAGGCCCTGCCAGAGTATTTGACTCTGAAGAGGAAGCTATCGATGCAATCTATAATAAGAAGATTAATCCTGGCGACGTAGTTGTTATCCGTTATGAAGGCCCTAAGGGAGGCCCTGGCATGAGAGAGATGCTTAATCCTACATCAGCAATCGTAGGCATGGGATTAGGCGACAGCGTCGCTCTTATCACAGACGGACGTTTCTCAGGTGCTACACGTGGTGCAGCAATCGGACATGTATCACCAGAGGCAGCATCAGGCGGCAATATCGGTCTTGTTAACGAAGGCGACATCATCTCTATCGATATTCCTAACTGCAAGCTGGAGGTTAAGGTCTCAGATGCAGAATTAGAAGCAAGACGTGCTAAATGGGTATGCCCAGAGCCTAAGATCAAGACAGGCTATGCAGCTAGATATGCTAAGCTCGTTACATCTGCAGATAAGGGCGCTATACTGCAGTAAATTATAAATGCAGTTGTTTTCGAACAGTGGCTGCTACGCCGAGGTTCACGGCTCGCAGCATAGATACGAGCATTGCAGCCGCTGCTCGAAACATTTCATGATTGAAGGAGGATTAGCCCATGGCTATGACAATGACTCAGAAGATAATGGCTGCCCATGCAGGTCTTGACAGCGTTAAGGCAGGAGACCTGATTGAAGCCAAATTAGATCTTGTTCTGGGTAATGATGTTACAACACCTGTTGCAATTGGCGTGTTCAAGGGCGCAGGCTTTACTAAAGTATTTGATAAAGACAAGATTGCAATAGTATTAGACCACTATACACCATGCAAGGATATAAAGTCAGCACAGTTATGTGCTGCAGCGAGAGCATTTGCCAATGAGCAGCAGATCACTAATTTCTTTGATGTAGGATGCGTAGGCATTGAGCATGCACTTCTTCCAGAAAAAGGTCTCGTAGGACCTGGCGACATGGTTATCGGTGCTGACTCACATACATGTACCTATGGCGCGCTGGGTGCATTCTCAACTGGCGTTGGTTCTACAGATATGGCAGCCGGAATGGCAGCCGGAGAGAACTGGTTCAAGGTTCCGGAAGCCATTAAGATCGTGCTTAAAGGCAAATTACAGAAATATGTTACAGGTAAGGATGTAATACTTCATCTCATCGGCTTGATCGGTGTAGACGGAGCTTTATATAAATCTATGGAATTTACAGGTGAGGGCGTTGCATCTCTTAGCATGGATGACCGTTTCACTATCGCCAATATGGCTATTGAGGCGGGCGGCAAGAACGGAATCTTCCCTGTAGATGAGAAAACTCTGGAATACTGCAAGGGCAGATTCAATCGTGAGATCAAGGTATATGAAGCTGATCCGGATGCAGTTTATGAGAGAGAGGTTGTTATCGACTTAGATAAGCTTGAGCCTACAGTTTCGCTGCCGCATCTGCCATCTAATACTAAGACGGCCAGGGAAGTAGCTGGAATGAAGATAGATCAGGTAGTGATTGGTTCATGTACGAATGGCCGTATCAGCGATATGAGAGCTGCAGCCAGCATCTTAAAGGGACGCAAGGTTGCTAAGGGCATCCGCTGCATCGTTATCCCGGCGACACAGGACGTTTACCTTCAGTGCATAAGAGAAGGTCTTACAGAAATCTTCATTGAAGCAGGCTGCGCAGTTTCCACACCTACATGCGGTCCTTGTCTGGGCGGACATATGGGTGTCATGAGCGAGAATGAGAGAGCGGTTACTACCACGAACAGAAACTTCGTCGGACGTATGGGACATACATCGAGCGAGGTTATCCTTGCAAGTCCTTATGTGGCTGCAGCTTCAGCTGTTGCAGGCGTGGTAGCATTGCCGGAAGATTTGAAATAAGAAAGGTTGGTATAAATATGGCACACGGAACAGCTTTTAAATATGGTGACAATGTTGATACTGACGTTATCATTCCTGCCAGATATCTGAACAATCCTGCAGAGGAAGAGCTGGCCAAGCATTGCATGGAAGATATAGATAAGGATTTTGTAAATAATGTTCATAAGGGCGATATCATGATCGGCGGTTACAACTTCGGATGTGGCTCGTCACGTGAGCATGCACCGCTTGCCATCAGGGCAGCAGGAATCTCATGCGTTATCGCTAAGAGCTTTGCCAGAATTTTCTATAGAAATTCAATCAATATTGGATTTCCTATCCTGGAATGCCCGGAGGCCTGTGACAAGATAAATGCAGGCGATGTTGTTTCAGTTGATTTTTCAAGCGGCATCATTAAGGATGAAACAACAGGTGAGCAGTTTAAGGCCGCAGCATTCCCGCCATTCATAGAGAATATTATTGCAAATGGCGGGCTGCTCAGCTACCTGAAGACTAAAGTACAGGCATAACCTAAGTGAGAATGTAACTATTCAGAATAGGTACGTGAGAATTAATGATGCTGCGCCGTGCCGGGACGGCGCAGTCCACTGCGAGAAAACAATCAGCGAAGGCGTTTCCGAGCAGTGGCTGCACGCCGAGGTTCACGGCACGTGCGCAGTGATTTATTTACATATAATCAGATAGGAGACAATAATATGAACTACAATATAGCATTGGTTAAGGGCGATGGAATCGGTCCTGAGATAGTTGACAGTGCGGTAAGGGTACTCGAGGTCATCGGCGAGAAGTATGGCCATACATTTAACTGTACACCATATCTGGCTGGCGGATGCGCAATTGATGCCACTGGCAAGCCTCTTCCTGAAGAAACAGTACAGGGCTGCATTAACAGTGACAGCGTTCTTCTAGGCGCAGTCGGCGGACCTAAGTGGGATAAGCTTCCTGGAGATATCAGACCTGAGAAGGCTCTTCTGGGACTGAGAAAGGCACTGGGACTATTTACCAACCTCAGACCTGCTAAGATCTACGATGCGCTGGCAGATGCATGCACATTAAGACCTGATATTGTAGCAAATGGATTCGATCTTGTAATCGTAAGAGAACTTACAGGCGGCATCTACTTCGGCGAGAGAGGAAGAAGAGAAGGCCAGTACGGACCTGAAGCCTATGATACTGAAGCATACAGCGTAATGGAGATTGAACGTATCGCCAGAGTTGCATTTGAAACAGCTATGAAGCGTCGCAAGAAGCTAGTAAGCATCGATAAGGCCAATGTTCTTGAAACCTCCAGACTGTGGAGAGAGACGGTTCATCGTATCGGCGAGGAATATCCAGAAGTACAGCTCAGCGATATGCTGGTAGATAATGCAGCTATGCAGCTGGTAAGAAATCCGTCAGAATTCGACGTTATCGTAACCTCTAATATGTTCGGTGACATCCTCTCTGATGAAGCTTCTCAGATTACAGGTTCTATAGGACTTCTTGCTTCATCTTCTATGGGAAGCGGCAAATGCGGCTTATATGAGCCTATCCACGGCTCAGCACCTGATATTGCAGGCAAGGGTATTGCCAACCCTATTGCTACGATTCTTTCGGCAGGAATGATGCTCAGATATTCATTTGGCCTCGAGAAGGAAGCTGATGCAATTGAAAAGGCAGTAAATGACACTCTTATCGCAGGACTTAGAACAGCTGATATAGCTAATGGTGGAGAGTATATTTCTACAACACAGATGACTGACGAAATTATATCCAGATTATAAATTGGAGGGGCAGAATTGAAAGGATACGAGAAATACATCCCATTTGTACCGCAGCCGATCAAGAATCGTACATGGCCTGATAATCAGATCACTAAGGCACCGATATGGTGCTCCGTGGATCTGCGTGACGGTAATCAGGCTCTGATCGATCCTATGAATATGCAGGAAAAACTTGAGATGTTCCATATGCTGGTTGATGAGATCGGTGTGAAGGAAGTAGAGATAGGTTTTCCTAGTGCTTCGGATACGGATTATGAGATTTGCCGTGAACTGATAGAAGGGGGACATATTCCTGATGATGTAACGATTCAGGTATTGGTTCAGGCAAGAGAGCACCTTATTAAGAAAACATTTGAGGCTATCAAGGGTGCAAAACATGTTATATTGCATTTCTATAATTCCACATCCACACTTCAGCGTGAAGTGGTGTTTGGCACAGATGTGGAAGGCGTTAAGAAGATAGCAGTTGACGCTGCTAATCTGATTTATGAGATGGCTCAGCCTGTCATAGAAAGCGGTGTTGATTTCAGGTATCAATATTCACCAGAGTCCTTCATGGGAACTGAGATGGATGCAGCTGCAGAGATCTGCGCAGCGGTACTGGATGCACTTCATGCAGATGAACAGCATAAGGTTATCCTGAACCTTCCTACAACAGTTGAGAACTGTATGCCGAATCAATTTGCAGATGAGTTGGAATATTTTACGAGAGTCCTTCCTGGAAGAGAGAGAGCCATTATCTCACTTCATCCGCATAATGACAGGGGCTGCGGCGTAGCAACTGCGGAGACAGGACTTCTGGCAGGAGCAGAACGTATCGAAGCCTGCTTATTTGGCAACGGCGAACGCACAGGCAATGTGGATATGATCACGATTGCCATGAATATGTATATCCAGGGAATTGATCCTGAGCTTGATTTTAGTCACATGGATAAGATCCGTGAGATGTATGAGCGCTGCACTAAGATGCGGGTTCCTGAGCGTCAGCCATATGCAGGAGATCTGGTATTTACTGCATTTTCAGGCAGCCATCAGGATGCAATCAACAAGGGCTTCAACTATATGCGTGACCATAAGACTGACAAGTGGATGGTTCCGTATCTTCCTATTGATCCTACAGACCTGGGTCGTGAATATGAGCCGGTTCGTATCAACAGCCAGAGCGGTAAGGGCGGAGCAGCCTTTATTATGAATCATAAATTTGGCTTCGACATGCCTAAGGCAATGCATGGAGAGTTCGGCGCTGTCGTTCAGACTGAGACAGACAGAATCGGAACCGAGATCAAGGCTGATGACATTATGGCTCTGTTCGAGAAGGAATATCTCCAGATCGATAAGCCATATAAGCTGGTTAAGCATGTATTCCATGAAGAAACAGTGGATGGTCACAGCGTTGTTAATTTCTTCGGAACGGTATCTCATACGAACCATGCCGGAACTGAGACATTATTTAATGTACAGGGTGAAGGAAATGGTCCTATTGACGCATTCTTCAATGCAATCAAGGGCGAGAAGATGAATATGCTGAGCTTCGTTGACTATAAGTCACATGCCCTTACTAAGGGTTCTGACTCGCAGTCTGTTGCATATATTCAGCTCAGAAGTCCTGAAGGCAAGGATTATTTCGGCGTAGGTTTAAGTCACAATATTAACCTGGCTCCGTTGAAGGCAATCGTATGTGCAATCAATAGGTACAAGAAAGATAATCAGTAATTTGATTTAAAACAGAACAACTTATTTTGGAAAAGGCAGAGAGCTTGTTACAAGGCTTGCTGCCTTTTTATATAGGCATGCATTTTAAAAATACACAAAAAATAATTTTTATTTGCTAAAAAATATTGCAATATACACAATATAATGCTATATATAAAACATAGATATTAAGCAAGTTACATCGCGTAGATAGGGCATATCTCATTCTAAAAGTAAACAAGCTTTATATTTCTTTTGTCTAGGATTCTTTGTCTTTAATATCTAATAGTGCCTTATTAGTTTGTTTTCATTTTTGTATTTTGATAGTTTTGGTTATTGCTTTAATTGTTTTTATTTAGCTAGAAAGAAGGTGGACGACATGAAAATCATTTAAGCTAGTTACAATAAAAAAAGAAGTATATAGTGACGTAAAAATACGGAGGTAGATTTATGAAATGCATAAGAAATATTTTCGCAGTTACTATTGTATTATTAATTATGGCAGCTCCAGTAGTTACAAAAGCAGATTACAATGAGGAATTCAAATTCGCGCTTTATAACTACAGTTCAAGACAGGCTAATGTAGGCGGAACCAACACTAAACCAAATGATGGAGATACATATGCTTATGTAAGAGCAATCTCAAGTGGTTCAAACCTAGCAATGCAAGGAGCACAAGTAAATGTTAGAGTCAGAGATAGTAATGATAATTACGCAACGGAGTATGACACTGTGACTATGTACGATTATACATATACGTTGCCGTATTTACCTTACAAGGCCGTAGGTGGAGCAGAGTATAGATTATATGGAAATGTTGAAGTTACGAGCGCTTTCCCTGTTACTCTCCATGGCTATTGGTGTCCTTAATCTGTATTTTATCCAAGGCTGTTAAAAACAGCCTTGGATAGTTTATAAGTTTCGTAATTTGGTTTTGGAGGAGCTTGTGTATGAATAAAATCCTGGTGTATTTTGTAACAGTGTGCTGTTTGATGATGCTTGGCGCATGTGGAAAAGCAGACGTTACTAATAAGGGCGTGGAATCAACAAATCGGGCTGATACTACAGAAGAAAATAGGACTGAAGATAATAAATGGAGTCAAACGAAGGTGGAAAAGTCTATATCTGAATGGCTAAATGTGAATGCAGATATAATTGTACCCGAAAATTTTGCTGGCGTCGCGGATAAATATGAAATGGAACTGGTTGATTTTGAAGCTGAAGATATTTTTGAGGCATTTGAACTTAATCCAGGAGACTTCACCAGCCCTAATGAGAATACGTATTTTAATGATGATTTTGCCATCAACATTGGAACAACATATTTTAGCTTTCATACAGCATCTGGAGATGAATTAGAAAACCTTTATTTTGGCGACGAGTATCGTAGCTCTCAAAATGAGTTGGCCTTTGAAAGTCCTGAAAATGCTGCAGAGGCTGTGCTTAATTTCATCACGGAAAAATTGAAAATGGATTATAATTTTGCCGTTGAAGAATCTTTTGTTATTGATCCAGAGTCTGAAAAATTGTTCAATGATGCACATAGAGAAAGTATAGATTTGAAAACAGGCGAGGTGATTGGAGATCAGACTTTTTTTGATGATATAGATGGGGCGTATTGTTTGAAATTTGGACAGATAATTGATGGCATATTTATAGAACCGGATACGATGGAGAAAAACGGAATATGGATGCCGGGTTTTACAATGAAGTGTATATATTCTGAAAATGGCATAGAATATTTGATTATGGATGCTCCGATTAATGTGACCAATAAACTTGAAGCTGTAAATGTTGTAGATATTGATACTGTATTAGATAAATTGACGGAAAAATTCGATAATATGATAATGACAACAAAATATGAGGTGTATTTAATACAGCTTGAGTATAAATCAACTACAGATATGAGACTGATTCCTGTATGGAAGGTCACGATGTGGGATGATGAATATGGTTATGATTATCAGGTATGGTTTGATGCTGAGACAGGAATTGAGATCGTATAAGAGAGGATGAGATAGCGATGCTGAAGGTATTAAAGACAGATATAAATAGGGTATTTTTATCTAAAAACTTCTATTTCGCTGTAGTAGGTATGCTGCTTGTTAACATGCTGAACATTTGGGACGAGTTGATGCTTCATAGTCCGTATTGGCAGAGTACATCAGTTCTTTATTTTTTTGTATATAGGCATGGCCTGGGAGGAATATCCATCATATCTCTGGTACTTATTGTGATGCCAAATGCACTTTCGCTTTCTGAGGATTTTAATACTGGGTTTGTGAAAAATCTATATGTAAGAGAGGGCAGAACGAAATATGCATTGTCTAAGATTATTACAACCTTTGCAGCGACATTTATCGCTGTGTTTGTTTCATACGTGATATTCATTTTATCACTAAACACATTTATGCCGTTATTTCCTGCGGCTGATAGAATGGAATATTTCAGAAATCGGATATTCTTATTTTCTCTGGCAGAACAAAATTCACTGATATTCTTTGCTTTGCATATAGTTTTGGAGTGCGTGTCATCTGCATTTTTGTCAATGCTGACTTTGGCGGTTTCGTTAGTCGTTAAAAATAAGTATGTACTGTATTGCATACCCGTTATGGCTGCAAAGTTATGCGAATTCTTGGGCAGCGCGCTGAGATTACCTCGTTTTCTGAATTGGAATTTGTTTAGAAACAGAACATTGATCGGAGTATTTGAAAATGAATCAACAGATTATGTGGCAACGGTAATGTATTTTGTAATAGCTTCAGTTATTGTAGGAACCATCTTTTTATTAGGGGTAAGGAAGAGGGTGGAATATGCATAGCATAAGACAGTCGTGGATCATATGCAGGGATAGTCTATATAGGACAGGATGTAACTGCAAATTGTATGTGGCATTATTTCTGATGATGGTTCTCTTTTATCAATTTATAGCACCAGTCAGGGAGTTCTCTGAGACAGTAGGAATTAAGGTGAATGGTTGGCTGTATCCATTCCTTACAATGGATAAGTTTATCCAGGTAGCAATCATTGTGGCGATTGCGTTTGTGTTAAGCGACAATCCTTTTGATGATGGAGTGAATGAGTGGCTGATACTCAGAACGGGGAGAAAGAACTGGATCGTAGGGAAAATTAGTTATACTTTTATGGTTTCACTATTGATGAGTATAATATGCTTCTTGATGAGTGCTCTGATGCTTATACCGCAGCTGCAGTTTGAAAATAAGTGGGGCAAAATTCTTGGAACGCTGGCACAGACGAATGCATCAGCTATAGTAGGAACATTACAGCCAGATTATCAATTGCAGGTTAGTTTGAATCCTATAGTTGCATGTTTGTATAGTGTTTTAATGACATTTGCCGTGATGTTTCTGACAGGGATGCTTATATTGTTGTTTAATATGATGTTTGAGAAAGCGATTGGTCAGCTAATTGGTTTTGGAATAGCTTTTCTGGCCATGTTTGCTCCAAATTTTTCGAATTTATTTGCAGCTTATTATTTTTCGCCTGCCAGCTGGCTGAATATATCATTTATTACCAATAGAGAGTTAACAAAATATCCTACAGCATCATATATTGCAATATTCTTGTTATCAGCAATTACTGTGACAATAGTATGTTCGGTGTTGGTCGCAATAAACAGCAATAAGGTAATAAAAAAGAATCCGAGGGTATGAAAATGATTAAAATAAATGAAGTTTCTAAGAGCTTTAAAAGTCAGAAAGTGCTGGACAGTGTCTCTCTGACTGTTCCTCAAGGGACGGTGTGTGGGGTAATTGGAAGAAATGGAAGCGGCAAATCGGTGTTGTTTAAGTGCATTTGTGGTTTGTGCAAACCTGATGCGGGAGTTATATATGTGAGAAATAAACAGATTGGCAAGGATACAGATGTAATTAAGAATGCTGGTGTAATTATTGAGACTCCTGGGTTTTTGCCGAATTTTAGCGGATATCGTAACCTGAAGTTTCTGATGGATCTCGAACAGAAAAACACAAAAGAAATTGTAATAAAAGCGATTGAAAGAGTGGGTCTGGATCCTCACAGCAGGAAGAAGGTCGGCGGATACTCATTAGGTATGAAACAAAGATTGGCCATCGCACAGGCGGTTATGGCAGACCCTGAGATACTTATCTTGGATGAGCCCATGAATGGCCTGGACAAAGAAGGTCTTCGGGACATGCGAAAACTTTTTTTAGAACTGAAGGATGCAGGTAAGACTATCTTGATATCCAGTCATAATCCTGATGATATAGCCATATTATGTGATGACGTATATGAAATGGAAAATGGTAAAATTACCAAGGTAAGCTGATACGCAGAAAAAAGTTGAAATAAATTTTGAACAATCAAGGTAAAAGTAATCTTTTCACTTCAGCTTCCGCAAAAAAACGACATTTTGAAAATTTTGGTTGACAAGGTGGGGCAAATAGAGTAGACTATGCGTGTTGTGCAGAGCACATCTGCGATAGTGGCGTAGTTGGTAACGCGCGACCTTGCCAAGGTCGAGACCGCGGGTTCGAGCCCCGTCTATCGCTTCAGAAGAACTACCTCATGATGGGTAGTTCTTTTTTGCAAAAAATGTGTTTGTAAGAGTTTGGCAAAAATAGAAAGTATGTTTTAGCAAGGCAGAAATATTTAGTTGAAGTTAAAACATTTGCACAAAAGAGTCTGTAAGGCTCTTTTTATTTTTGGGAAAAGAATTATAATATCAATTAACCGATGCAATTAGTTGTGTTATTAAAACGCACTGAGATTGTGCATATTCTACTGCTTACGCAGCGACTATTATAGACAGGAGGCATAATATGAGTTCAAAAGTATATTCAGAGATTAAGAGAATTCCGGATGGAATGGCGACTGGCGGATTAACAGAAGGATGCCTGGTTCTGGAAGGCGGTGCATTCAGAGGAGTATATTCAGAAGGCGTAATGGATCTGCTCATGCAGAAGGACATTAACTTTCAGTGTGTCATAGGTGTCAGTGCTGGTGCCATGTCAGGCACATGCTATATGAGCGGACAGATAGGACGTGCCGCCAGAATCAACCTGGGACAGAGGCATAACCCTGATTATGTGGGAGCTAAGGCAGCTTTGAAGTCGAGAAGCATAATAAGGCTTGATTATCCATTAAGAGATTATGACAAGGTAGAACCGCTGCGAATGGACAAATTATTGTCCGATGACAGGAGGTTTGTAGCGGTTGCGACTAATCTTAATACCGGTGCACCTGCTTATTTGGAGAAGGATAATTGCAGCGATATTATTACGGCAGTTAAGGCGTCTGCTTCTATGCCAGTGGTTTCTCCGATTGTATATCTGGATGGCGAACCGTATCTGGATGGCGGCTGCAGTGCCAAGATTCCATATCAATGGGCTCTTCATGAAGGCTATAAGAAGGTTGTAATCGTTCGTACAAGAGAACGGGGATATAGAAAGAAAGTTAGAAGAGACAGGATTGCAGATGGTCTGTACAGCAAATATCCTAACTTTGTAGAGTCTCTGGATAATTGTGATGCCGCATATAACAAGCTGTGCGACGACATAGAAGAGCAGGAGAAGCTGGGCAGGGTATTCACTATATATCCGTCGGAGACTGTTACCGTTAAGCGTGTTGAGCCGGATGTTGAGAAGCTGGGTCATCTGTATTGGCTGGGCTACTATGATATGCTTAATAAATTAAAGGAATTAAAAGAGTACTTAGAAAAATAAAAAAACTGGTTGACAATAACCTCTGGTTATAGTATAAATTTAACTGCGCTTAGATAAGTGCTCTGCGATAGTGGCGTAGTTGGTAACGCGCGACCTTGCCAAGGTCGAGACCGCGGGTTCGAGCCCCGTCTATCGCTGAAGAGAAGCTGTTATGTGATTACATAGCAGCTTTTTTGTATATGAAAAAATGAGCAATAGAAAAGGAATCCTCATCGGATTCCTTTAATACTGCTCATTAAGCTCTTTCTACTTTACCACTTCTTAAGCAGGAAGTACAAACATGTAATGTTCTTGCTCCGCCAGAAGTTTTAACTCTAACTGACTTGATGTTAGACTTCCAAATCTTGTTTGATCTTCTGTGTGAATGGCTAACAGCATTACCGAAATGCACGCCTTTACCACAAATATCACATTTTGCCATTTCATTGCACCTCCTTCGAGAGTTACTTTCGCTTTACGCACAAGCCACATTCTAACAGATAAGCTTTTTAATTGCAAGATGTTTTTGAATAGTAGCTGCTGGAAATTTTTGAGATTCCATCGCATGTTGAACTTTCTCTGCGGTTGGGCTAGAATTTGTATAAAGGAATGCACTTGTTTAAGCAATGAATTGTGATATTATACTATAGTTGTGCGTTGTGAGCCTTGGAAAGGGCGGACATTTGCGCAAACTTACTGTATATAGAAGGAGAATTACTCTTGAATAATATAATTGATGCAAATACGCTGGAGAAGATGTTTCTGGCAGGAACGAAATATCTGGAAAATAAAAAGGACTGGATTAATGAGCTGAATGTATTTCCTGTTCCTGACGGGGATACAGGAACTAATATGATGATGACGCTTATGTCAGCTGTAAATGAATTAAAACAGCTAAATGAAAATGCCAGATTAAGCGACATTGGAAGCAAGATCTCATCAGGCACATTAAGAGGTGCGAGAGGTAATTCCGGCGTTATTATGTCTCAATTGTGCAGAGGATTTGCCAATGGCATCGCCGATCTCGAAATCATTGATAAGAATGCTCTGGTAACTGCCTTGGAGAAGGCTGTAGCTGCAGCCTATAAGGCGGTAATGAATCCTAAGGAGGGAACTATTCTCACTGTGGCATCCGCAGCTGCTGACAAGGCCAGATCCCTAGTCAGCGAGGATCTCAGCATGCAGGCATATCTGGCCGAGATCAGAAGATATGCAGAATATATTCTTACGCAGACTCCTGATATGCTACCTGTCCTGAAGGAAGCAGGAGTAGTTGATTCAGGCGGTCAGGGATTAGTTGAATTCTTCAGAGGAGCGTATGATGCCTTCTGTGGTAAGGACATTAATCTCACATTTGGTCAGGTCAGCGGATCCAGGTCAGCGTCAGCAGTTGATTCATCTAATATTACAACAGCGGATATTAAGTTCGGTTACTGCACAGAATTTATCATTGAGCTGGCTGGAGAATATACAACACCAGATGATGAAGAATTTAAACGCTATCTGGCATCTGTGGGAGATTCCATAGTTTGCGTCAGCATGGATGATATAGTGAAGGTTCATGTTCATACTAATCATCCGGGAGAGGTAATTGAGAAGGCTCTCACATATGGCGAGCTGACCAGCCTTAAGATCGACAATATGCGTATCGAGCATCATGAGAAGGTTATCATGGAGGCTGACAAGGCTATGGCGCTGGAGGCAGAATCCGGATCTTCAGAGACTACGAAGAGTGCAGCAGCCAAGAAGCAGCTGAAGCCGCTGGGATTCGTAGCCGTAAGCAGCGGCGACGGATTGGCAGAGATATTTAAGAGCCTTAAGGTGGATTATATTATCGAGGGCGGCCAGACGATGAATCCGAGCACCAGCGACATCATTAATGCGGTTAATTCTGTTGACGCGGAGAGCGTAATAATTCTTCCTAATAATGGAAATATCATTATGGCTGCTAATCAGGCCAAGATGATGTGTGAAGGCAAATATGTCTATGTAGTCCCAACGAATACCATCTGTCAGGGAATAAATGCCATGATCAATCTGGTGCCGTCACTTGATGCTGAGGGAAATGTTCAGGTCATGACTGAGGCAGCTGAGGATGTCAAGAGCGGCGAGGTAACATATGCAATCCGTACTACGGATGTTAATGGAATGCATATCGAAAAGGGCGATTACATGGGCATAGGAGATGGCAATGTGTTGGCAGTATCTGAGGATAAGATCCAGGCAGCCGCTGATATGATAAATGCCATGTCTGATGAAGAAACGGAGATCATCACCATCTATTATGGTGAGAGTTCTACGGAAGAGGAAGCGCAGGAGCTTGCAGATATTGTTGAAGAATCACTTCCTGATGCGGATATCGAGATAGCATATGGCGGACAGAATGTATATGATTTCTTCGTATCAGTAGAGTAAATGATATGAGATTAACGGAGCTAAAGGGAATCGGAGAGAAAACTGAATCAGCATTTATAAGTGCAGGGATTCAAAATGTAATGGATCTGCTGTTCTTGTTTCCGAGAGATTATGAACAGTTCTGTCCGCCAGAGACCATAGGTGAGATCGGAACTAAGAGCTTCGTTACACTGCGCGGAACATTTGCGCAAGGAGTTTTTGAACGAAAAACTCCTAAGATAAGCATACTTCAGGCTACATTCAAGGACGAGGTGGGCGATTCCATAAGGCTTGTATGGTTCAATACTCCATTTATAAAAAACAAAATCGCACCTGGCGTGCCATATGTCATAAGAGGCCGTGTGAGCCACAAATATGGCACCAGCCAGATAGATCAGCCTAAGGTATATACACTGGCAGAATATGATCAGATCCAGGGCAGCATGCAGCCGGTGTATTCTATAACTAAGGGATTAACCAATAATATTATCTTAAAAGCGGTACGTCAGGCATTGGAAATGCCTGATTTTCTGCTGATCGATATTGAAGATTTCATACCTGAATCCATAAGAAAAAGATACAATCTGTTAAGGCGCAGCAGCGCTGTCAGGAATATGCATTTTCCTGCGAGCCGTGAGTCATTTGCTGAGGCGGCCTCCAGAATGGCATTCGAGGAGATCTTCTTATTTATCTATCTGATGAAAATGTCTGGCGCTGATAAGCCTGAGACAAGTAATATCACGATTCGTATGTCAGATGAGACGAGAGCCTTTATCAACAGCCTGCCATTCAAGCTTACGGATGCCCAGAATAAGGTTGTGAGCGAGATTGAACATGATATGTCATCAGGAATAGTGATGAATCGTCTGATACAGGGAGATGTAGGCTCTGGTAAGACCATAGTCGCGCTGATCGCACTCATGAATGCAGCATTTGCAGGATATCAGGGCGCGATGATGGCACCGACTGAAGTGCTGGCTGCCCAGCACTATGAGACGATAACGAATCTGTTTAAGCAATGCGGCGTGAATCTGAATGTGGCGCTGCTGACAGGGTCGATGTCAGCACTTGAGAAGAGAGTCGTTTATGACGCGCTTGAAGATGGCAGGATTGATATCCTGATAGGCACGCATGCGCTTATTCAGGAGAAGGTCAGATTCTCTAATCTGGGTCTTGTAATAACGGACGAACAGCACAGATTCGGACTAAAGCAGAGACAGGCATTTGCTGACAAGGGAAATGGCAATATACCGCATATGCTGGTCATGAGCGCTACTCCGATTCCGAGGACGCTGGCACTTATTATTTATGGAAACATGCATGTCAGCGTCATTGACCAGGTGCCGGCCGACAGAAAACCTATCAAGAACGCGGTGGTTGACGATTCATTTCATGCAAATGCATATAAATTCATAACTAATCAGGTGAAGGCTGGGCATCAGGCGTATGTAATATGCCCGCTGGTGGAATATTCTGAGGGTCTTGATGCCGCAAATGTTGAGGATTATACAGAGCTTCTCAGGGATATGCTGGATCCTTCCATCAGGATAGGTAAGCTCACGGGCCCTATGCCGACGAATAAGAAAAATGAGATTATGGCTAAATTTGCCAATGGCGAGATAGATGTACTCGTATCTACCACCGTTATAGAGGTCGGTGTGGATGTTCCTAATGCAACGGTAATGATGATCGAGGATGCCAATAGATTCGGTCTGGCGACTCTGCATCAGTTAAGAGGCCGGGTGGGACGAGGCAAGGATCAGAGCTATTGCATATTTGTCTCGAATAACAGGTCTGAAGAGGCTATGGAACGTCTGTCTATTCTTAATGAATCTAATAATGGATTCGAGATCGCGGCTAAGGATCTGGAGATGAGAGGCCCTGGTGAGTTCTTAGGGATCAGGCAGAGCGGGGCATTGTCATTTAAATATTTCGATGTATTTAGAGATGCAGAGCTGGCGGCTAAAGCCTCAGAAGCGGTGGATGAAATTATAAATGGAAGCGTCAAGATAAGTGACGATGAAAAGAGATTATTAGACGAGAAAAGACAGATGCTTCAGGGTAGCATATTACTGTAAATTGTGCTAGTATGACGTATCGGTCAAATTAAAAGCATGTTTAAAGCAAATGCCCGTGCCATAATTCGTGAAATGTAACTATCTAGAGACATTCAAAACTTCTTTTCTTTCTGCGAATGCTTGCATTCGAGATGATAAGCAGTTTTATATGGCGAGATTTATGACATGCGATTTGACAGCATTTTTAAGTATTAGGAGAGAATTTATAGTATGAATATAGTAGTACTGTGCGGTGGTGTCAGCTCAGAAAGAGAGATCTCACTTCGTACATCAACCAAGGTATCAGGCGCCCTTAAGAGCTGCGGCCATAATGTTGTAATGATTGATGTGTTCTTCGGAGCAGATGAAGAACCATCATTTGATAATGAACAGGATTATGCTGCAACTGCAGATGCATTAAGGATGAAGAATTCATTGATCACACCTGAGCTTATAGAAAAGACAGGCATATTTGGTCAGAATGTTCTTGAGATCTGCAGGAAGGCTGACATAGTATTTATCGGACTTCATGGTGAAAATGGTGAGGACGGAAGAGTACAGGCAGTATTTGAAAAAGAAGGCATTAAATATACGGGCTCGGATCCTGCCAGCTCAGCTATTGCCATGAGCAAGGATGAAACTAAGAAGTTGGTATCGCCTCATATCCGTATGCCTAAGGGCATCGTAGCTCATAAGGGAGCACAAAATAGCAGAGAGATTAAGGCACCATGCGTAATAAAGCCTAGCAATGGCGGCTCATCTGTGGGTGTTATGATCGTTAAAGATGATGCGGAATATGATAAAGCGTTGGAAGAATGCTTTAAATATGATGACACTGTATTAGTTGAGGAGTATATCGAAGGCCGCGAATTGACACAGGGTGTGTTAGATGGCAAGGCACTGCCGCCGGTTGAGATATGCCCTGACAAGGATACATGGTATGATTACAGCAACAAGTATAATGGACAGACTAAGGAAGTATGTCCGGCTCAGATTCCAGATGAGGTTTTGGCTGAGATGTCTGAAAAGTCTGTAAGATTCGGACAGATAGTAGGACTTTCTGTATATTACAGGATAGACTATCTGCTGGATTCGGAGGGTAAGCTCTATGCACTTGAAGCCAATTCACTTCCCGGCATGACAGATACATCGCTGGTACCGCAGGAAGCAGCAGCCATAGGGATGAGTTATCCTGAATTGTGTAATAAAATAATAGAAATATCATTAAATAAGTGATAGAAAAGTCGAGGTGTATGATGAAAAATATTACACTAAAGGTTATTCAGAGCGTTACAGGAGGACAGTTATATAATGCCAAGGGCGTTATGGACGTTGAGGTTTCGGCTATTGTTCAGGACAGCAGGAAGATAGTTGATAATTGTATATTCCTGTGCATCAAAGGTGAGAAAGTAGACGGACATGCATATGCTAAGCAGGTGCTGGAAAATGGAGCGCTGTGTGTTATTTGCGAGAGAAATATGCCGGAGCTCACGGGACCGTATCTGGTTGTAGATTCCGTACTTAAGGCTACACAGGCTATAGCCGAATATTATAGAAAAGGCCTGGATATCAAGGTAGTAGGTGTTACCGGAAGTGTGGGCAAGACCAGCACCAAGGAGTTTATATCAGCTGTCTTAAGCAAGAGATACAGAGTTCATAAAACCAAGGGAAATTATAATAATCAGTGGGGCGTTCCGTTTACGATATTCGGCATTGACGAGACCTCACAGGTTGCAGTAATAGAAATGGGCATCTCAGACATGGGTGAGATGGATGAACTGGCTCGTATGGCCAGACCAGATATTGCTGTTATTACATGTATCGGCGAGAGTCATCTGGAATTCTTCAAGACAAGAGATGGAATCCTGCAGGCCAAGAGCGAGATTTTTAATTATATGAAGCCTAATGGCGCCATAATTCTTAATGGCGACGATGACAAGCTGGCCACAGTTAAGACGATTAAGGGAATCAAGCCGGAATTCTATGGACTTACGGCCATGAATGACGTATCTGCAGAAAATATTGTCGATAAAGGTCTGGATGGTTCTGATTTCAGCCTCGTTATACGCGATGGCGGCGGCAAGATGTCGCTCAGGGTGTCGGTGCCTGTTCCAGGTCAGCATAATATCTATAATGCATTGGCAGCTGCCAGTGTAGGACTTAAGATGGGCATCTCACCTCTTGAAATAAGATCAGCGCTGGCTGAGATGAAGAATGCAGAAGGTCGCGGCAATATAATTAATACCGGCAAATATATGATTCTTGATGACTGCTATAATGCGGCACCGAGATCAGTAGAATCCTCAATAGATCTTCTGATGAAGATGCCAGGACGTAAGGTGGCAATCCTCGGAGACATGCTTGAGCTGGGAGAAAAATCCGATAAGTTCCATTTCCAGGTGGGACAATATGCAGGCAAGGCTGGAGTAGATGTGTTGATATGCGTAGGAAGCAGCTCTGAGAAAACCTTCATGGGGGCCAAGATGACCACTGACAAGCAGGTTGAGCTGATGAGAAATGCAGGAGAATGTATACAGTCCCTTCCGAGCATCCTGAAGGATGGTGACTCCATACTCGTTAAAGCGTCGAACGCAATGAAGTTTCCAACTATTGTTGAAGCAATTAAGGAAATGTAATGAAGGTAATTAACAGACCGTTAGAAGTAATACCTGAATATAATTTGAGAAGCATTTGCTCTCTGGAGGAGATGCTTCTTTTTGATATAGAAACAACGGGTCTGAAGAAGGAGACGACACAGCTGTATCTGATCGGATGCGCGTATTATTCAAATGGTACATGGTATGCCAGACAGTGGCTTACGGAAAATACCTCGGATGAATTCAGGGTTCTCGAGGATTTCTGTGAATTTGCTTCACATTACAAGACGCTGGTGCATTTTAATGGGGATGGATTCGATATTCCGTATATGCAGTTTAAGGCGGATTATTATATGACGGGCTTCGATTTCGGACAGTTTAACAGCTTCGATATTTTGAAAAATGCCAGAAAATCCCGCAAATTCTTAGATCTTCAGAGTATGTCGCAGAAGTCGATTGAAGTTTTTCTTGGAATAAACAGAGAGGATCAGTTAAATGGCGGCCTCCTGATACCCGTCTATTATGATTATGAGAAGAGCGGCTCGGCTGAGCTGGAACATTTGCTGCTGCTTCACAACTTCGATGATATTCAGGGAATGCTTAAGATATTGCCGATTCTGACATATACTGATGTCTTAAACGGCGGATATGAATTTATATCGGCCAGCGAGGCACACGATACAGCGATTCTTGAATATAGGATAGCGGAGGCGGTTCCTGTTTATCGTGAGAAGATTATTGGCTCCAAGGGAGACATTCTTGTATGCATGGATAAGGATCTGCTCCAGATAAATCTGAAAATATATAATGAAACGGGTAAGCTTCCGCTTGCAAATGCATCTGACTACTATTATCTTCCTGAGGAAGATATGGTAATTCATAAAGACGTAGGGCAGTTCCTGGACAAGTCTAAGAGGGTAAAGGCTACGAAGAAAAATTGTTTTCTGAAGAAAAATGGCCGTTTTATCCCGCAGATGAATGAAATTTTCACACCTGCATTTCAGCTGGCGGATGATAACAGACGCATGTATGCCGACTGGGATGAACTGGAACAAAAATGTGATAAGCGCCTTATGAAGGAATTATCCTCTGAAATTTTGCATTCTATTTCAGGTTGTTAATTATAATTTGATACTGTATAATGAAAAGCTGAAATAAAACTTGTGCTCGTTTATAGGAAATGGAGGATACGCTTTGAATATACTTTTTTGTCTTACACCAAAAAGTGAAGTCGATTTTATCTATGACGATGCGTCACTTAATAAAGCCATACAGATATTTGAAAGAAATAATTTTTTTATATTACCTTTAATTAATAAAAAAGGACGCTTTATTGGAACTATATCTGCAGCCGATATTTTAGGCTGCATAAAGGAGAATTTTGATCTGTCTATTAAGGCATCTGCAGAATTCCCAGTAAGAAATGTTAAGAGAATTAAGGAATACAAGGCTGTGAACGGGGGAACGACATCTATGGAAGAAATCGTTGATGTGGCTCTGGATCAGAACTTTATTCCTGTGGTTGATGATGATTATAATTTTATCGGCATCATCACAAGAAAATCAATAATGAACTGGATGTACAGCAAGGTACAGCCAGAGCTCATACAGAAGATTAAATAACGATTGATCGGGAGGAAATGATTATGTCAGAAAACATTTATGATATCCTCGAGGAGAGAGGATTCATCGCTCAGTGTACACATCCTGAGGAACTGCGAGAATTACTTGGTAAGGAAAAGGTAAAATTCTATATTGGATTTGACGCTACAGCGGACTCACTTACAGCGGGTCATTTCCTTACGATTATGGCCATGATGCATATGCAGAGAGCAGGACATATTCCTGTAGCCCTGATGGGCGGCGGAACGACTATGGTCGGCGACCCTTCAGGCAAGAGTGATATGCGTAAGATGATGACCAAGGAAACAATTGATCACAATGTTGCAAGATTCAAGGAGCAGATCAGCCGTTTCCTCGACACATCAGAGGGTAAGATGATATTTGCAAATAATGCAGACTGGCTCTTAAATCTTAATTATGTTGAGTTCTTAAGAGAAGTAGGCGTACATTTCTCTGTTAACAGAATGCTTACAGCAGAATGCTACAAGCAGAGAATGGAGAAGGGTCTTACATTCTTCGAATTCAACTATATGATCATGCAGTCATATGACTTTCTGAAATTAAACCAGATGTATGATGTATGTCTGCAGATGGGCGGCGATGATCAGTGGAGCAATATCATCGGCGGCGTTGAGCTTATCAGAAGAAAAGAGCAGAAGCCGGCATATGGTCTTACATTCACTCTTCTTACTACATCAGAGGGCGTTAAGATGGGCAAGACTGTTAAGGGCGCATTATGGCTGGATCCAACCAAGACTACACCATACGAGTTCTACCAGTACTGGAGAAATATCGAGGATGTTAAGGTTGAGGAATGCTTAGGACTTCTTACTTTCCTTCCTATGGATGAAGTCAGAAGACTGGGTGCTCTGGAAGGCGCTGAGATTAATAAAGCGAAAGAAGTATTAGCATACGAGATCACTAAGATCGTTCATGGTGAGGAAGAGGCTAATAAGGCTCAGCAGGCTGCAAGGGAAGTATTCTCAGGATCAGGTGTTCATGAGAATATGCCTACATATGAATATGACAAGGCAGCATTTGAGGCAGCTGATGTTATCCAGGGACTTGTTGACACAGGTATGTGCAAGACCCGTTCAGAGGGCAGACGTCTCGTAGAAGGCGGCGGTGTTCTGGTTGGCAATGACAAGGTGGAAGACATCAAGAGCAAATTATCAGATTATCCTATGACAGATGGATGCATTGTTCTCAGAAAGGGCAAGAAGAAATCTATCAAGATTGTTATTAAATAATATATCGGAGGCAATATAAACAATGCATAAAGCATATGGTGTTAATGAATTAAGAACGATGTACCTGAACTTTTTCGAGAGCAAGGGACATCTTGTAATGAAGAGCTTCTCACTGGTTCCTCATAATGATAAGAGTCTTCTGCTTATCAATGCAGGTATGGCTCCTCTCAAACCTTACTTTACAGGACAGGAGATCCCGCCTAGGACGAGAGTAACAACCTGTCAGAAGTGTATCAGAACAGGTGATATTGAAAATGTTGGTAAGACTGCTCGCCACGGCACATTCTTCGAGATGCTGGGTAATTTCTCATTCGGAGATTATTTCAAGCGCGAGGCACTTAACTGGACTTGGGAATTTTTAACAGAGCATGTAGGTCTGGAACCAGACAGATTATATCCTTCGGTTTATCTTGAGGATGATGAAGCATTTGACATCTGGAATAAGGAAATAGGAATTCCTGCAGAGCGTATCTCACGTTTCGGCAAGGAAGATAACTTCTGGGAGCATGGCGCAGGTCCTTGCGGTCCATGTTCAGAGGTATATTATGACCGCGGCGAGAAATATGGCTGCGGTAAGCCAGACTGCAAGGTCGGCTGCGACTGTGACAGATACATGGAAGTATGGAACGATGTATTCACACAGTTTGACGGTGACGGCAAGGGCGGATATACAGAGCTGGAACATAAGAATATTGATACTGGTATGGGTCTTGAGCGTCTGGCAGTTGTATCACAGGGCGTTGATTCTATATTTGACGTAGATACGATCTGCGCTATCAGAGATAAGGTATGCGAGGCAGCTGGCATCACATATCATACAGATGAGAAGAAGGACGTATCTATCAGACTTATTACAGACCATATCAGATCAGCAACATTTATGATTTCTGATGGTATCAATGCATCTAATGAAGGACGCGGATATGTCTTAAGACGTCTTATCAGAAGAGCTGCACGTCATATCAGAATGCTGGGTATTCCTGATCATTTCATGCCTATCCTTGCAGAGACTGTAATCGAGTGCTCTAAGGATGCATATCCAGAGCTGGATGAGAAGAAGGCAATGATCCTTAAGACATTGGCTGATGAAGAGAGCAGATTCTACAAGACTCTGGATCAGGGTATGAAGAAGTTAAGTGAGATGCTCGAGGCATGCAGGAAGGAAGGCAAGACTCAGCTGTCAGGAAGTGATGCATTTAAGCTCTATGATACATACGGATTTCCTCTGGATCTTACCAATGATGTTCTCGAAGAGCAGGGCATGACAGTTGACGAGGAAGGCTATAATTCTGAGATGCAGATTCAGCGTGAGACTGCCCGTCAGCGCAGAAAGAAGACCAATTACATGGGTGCAGATGCGACTGTATATGAGCAGCTGCCTCAGACACTTACTACAGAATTTACAGGTTATGATACCCTGGAAGACAAGTCTCAGATCACAGCACTTACAACAGAGGAGGCTGTGGTTGAGACACTGGCAGAGGGTGATGTTGGTACGATTATCGTATCCAATACTCCTTTCTATGCAACTAAGGGCGGTCAGGAAGCTGACAAGGGTATCATCTATACAGATACAGCTGAGTTCAAGGTTGAGGATGTTATTAATCTGGCAAATGGTGTCGTAGGACATGTAGGTGTTGTAACTAAGGGACAGTTCGTTCAGGGCGATAAGGTTTCTCTTAAGGTATGCGAGCTGAACAGAACAGCAACAGGCAAGAACCATAGTGCAACACATCTGCTTCAGGCTGCATTAAGAAAAGTATTAGGCGATCACGTTGAGCAGGCAGGTTCTAATGTTAATGCTGACAGATTAAGATTCGACTTCACACATTTCTCAGGTTTGTCAACTGAAGAGATCAAGCAGGTTGAGAAGATCGTAAATGAGAAGATTGCTGAGGCTCTGCCGGTCATTACAAATGTAATGAGCATCGACGAGGCTAAGAAGACTGGCGCCATGGCTCTGTTCGGAGAGAAGTATGGCGATAAGGTTCGTGTCGTAAACATGGGTGATTTCTCTAAGGAATTATGCGGTGGTACACACGTAAGCAATACAGGTGTGATAGGATCATTCAAGATCATATCAGAAGGCTCAGTTGCATCTGGTGTAAGACGTATTGAAGCACTCACAGGTCAGGGCGTTCTGGATTATTATGAAGGTCTTGAGACCACTCTTAATGATGCAGCTTCTAAGGCTAAGGTAACACCTGATAAGCTGCCTCAGAGAATTGATGAGCTGCAGGCTCAGATCAAGGAACTTCAGTCTGAAATCGATAAGATGAAGAGTGAGGCTGCTAAGAATTCTCTGGGCGAGATTGAGGTTCAGAAGATTGGTGAGATTAATCTCGTAACCAGAAAGCTCAGCGGTCTTGACATGAACCAGTTAAGAGAACTGGGAGACCAGATTAAGGATCAGATAGGCGAGGGCGTAGTAGTTCTGGCATCTGATACTGATGGTAAGGTTAACCTGATCGTAACTGCTACAGAAGGTGCTATTGCCAAGGGCGCACATGCAGGCAATATCATCAAGCAGGTAGCTCCGCTGGTAGGCGGTGGTGGCGGCGGCCGTCCTAATATGGCTCAGGCCGGCGGCAAGAATCCGGCAGGCATTGACGCCCTTCTTGAGAAAGTTAAGGAACTGCTCTAAATGAAAAGTTATGAATTTGGCACAACGTCAGATGGTAAGATAGTTAACGCGTATATTATTGAGAATCTCAACGGTATACGCGTTGAGTTTCTTAATTACGGCTGTATATTGAGACAGTTCTGGGTACCAAAGTCAGATGATTCATATGTAAATATTGTCTATGGCCTGGATTCTGTCGCAGATTATGAAAATGATAGATGCTATTTCGGAGCACTGATAGGAAGAAGTGCCGGTCTTATTAAGAATTCCCAGATATCTATAGATGGCAATTCATATCAGCTGGACGCAAATTATGGTTCGGATTATCTGAATGGAAGCTTAAGCAAGAAAGTATTTGAGGCACATGATCTTCCGGCCAAAACGCTTGAAGAGGCCAGCAAGGGAATCGTCTTCACCTACAGAAGTCCTGACGGAGAGGATGGCTTTCCTGGAAATGTAGATATAAAAGTCACATATTTGCTGGACGATAATGATGTATTACATATGACATATGAGGCTGTATCTGATCAGGATACAATACTTAATCTGACGAACTGCAGCTATTTTTATCTGGGTGCGGATCAGACCGTGTCAGTTAATTCCAAGACATTTGCAGATGCCGCAGATATAGCTGATGAATATAATGTGAAGAAGGTGACAGATAATCCTGTGATGGATCTGAGGTCACCTAAAAATCTTGATGAAAATACTCCGGAGGAAGGATATTTTAACCATTATTACTGCCTCGGGGAGAGAGAATATCCGGCATGGACACCGGATGTTGCGATAAAGGCAGAAGGCCGCGGCATAACCATGGAGGTTAGAACTACGGCAGATTCTGTCAGAATATTTTCGGGAAATACTGTGGGTATTGCTATTGAACCCCAGACATTGCCGTGCTATGCTGAATGCACGAGTAACTCGGGTTTAGTCCTGAAAAAAAATAAGACTAAGACCTGGAAAAATTCGTATAAAATTATTGTCTGAATTCAATGATTATTATTTGAAAAAGTCAATTTGTTTGTTATTATAAATACTCAATAAAAAAATGTGAGGTACCCCTATGCGTTGTAGAACTTGCGGATGTGAAGTAGAT
The DNA here is from genome assembly GCA_963591145.1 of Anaerotignum sp. Taxonomy (GTDB): domain Bacteria; phylum Bacillota; class Clostridia; order Lachnospirales; family Lachnospiraceae; genus RGIG5612. The sequence goes on from CAVARE010000067.1 coordinate 40,505, forward strand.
GATGATAAGGCCTTTTGCCCTAGTTGTGGTGCAACTATGAAGGTGACGGCCGATTATGATTATATTCAGGCAGAAATTGCCAATAAAGTAGATCGTGTGTTTAATGAAGAAGAAAATACTGATGAGAATAATCAGAAGGTAGATCTGGACATACCTGATCTGGATCAGATCATATCTTCTAATGATAATACAGAAACTGAAGAAACAGAAGATGCAGAGTCTGAGTACGAAGAAGAGACTGATGAACCTGCAGAAGAGGCTCAGGATGAAGAAGAAATAGAACAGCCTGAGAAGAAACGTCGTAATAAATCCAAGAAGGCTGAGAAGAAGCGTAAGAGAAGATCTGAAGAGACTGAAGATAGCATCTTCGATCGTGAAGTCGATGAGGAATCAGATGATAATGAGGATTCTTATGACGATATTGATGAAGAGTACGATGAAGATGTAGAAGAAAAACCTGCGAAACAGCCGAAACGCGGCAATAAGTCCCGCGATGGCCGTCCTTCTAACAAGCGTAAGTCGAGAAAGCAGTCTGCAAGAAGAGAAGGATCAAGAAACGTTCGTGAGTCCTATTCCTATGATGACGAGCCTGGCAATCAGACATCGGGTAAAGTATTTACTATTCTGATCATCTTCGTGATCATTGCCGCTACTGCTATCGGAGTTATGTATATTCTGGGCGTATTTGATGGCAAGACAAGTCAGTCAGGAACCTCGCAGGTGTCAGAGACAACTTCTCTTACGGCAAATGTTGTAAATGGAAATACATATACTGCTCCATATGAGGTTTCAATTAGTGATGCATTAGGCGGAGTTGTATATTATACATTAGACGGAAGCGAGCCGACAGAGAGCTCAAAGGCATATACGGGAGCATTCAGCTTATCAGCATCTGATGTTCAGGCTACATATCCTAATGTAACATTAAGAGCCGCAGCATTTGACAAGAATGGCGAAAAGACTGGAGAAATCTCAATTTCATTCATGCTGGAAGGCGGCACCGATACTGCTGCAGCAGGTACGGATACAGCAGCTGAGGGTGCAGTAACAACTACGGTGGCAGCACCTCAGGTAACACCTGAATCCGGTACATATGAAGAAGATGCTGATATTGAAGTTACAGCTGAAGATGGTGCTAAGATCTATTATACATTAGACGGATCTGAACCGACTGAGGAATCGATCGAGTATGTAGGAACGATCAAGATGCCTCCGGAGACGAGTACATTTAAGGCAATCGCAGTTAAAGATGGAGTTACAAGTGATGTAACAACCTGCGAATATACACTTAATGTATATTATGACGTTTCTCCACAGCAGGCTCTGATCAATGTCCTTATGGCTACAGACGAGATTCTGGACAATGACATGAATACAGCTGATGGTTATGCTCAGATGCAGAACATCGGTATATATGAGATCGACGGATATCAATATTACATCGTTCGCGTTGATTTCTATTCAACTGACGGAACGCTTACAGGTTCACAGTATGATGCAGTCGGCGTAAATTATGGCGGTGTATCAGGTGCCACAGCATCTGGCAATACATTTACTGTAAATGAATGATTAAAATAGTAGCCGTTGGCAAGATAAAAGAAAAATTCTTCTCTGATGCGATTGCTGAATATTCGAAAAGGTTAGGTGCATATACCAGACTTCAGATTATTCAGGTACCGGATGAAAAATGTCCGGAGGGAGCGCCTGAGGCGATAATTCAGCAGATCAAGAGCAGAGAAGGAAAACACATCCTTGAAAATTTAGCTGATAAGGATTACGTGATCACTTTAGAAATAAATGGCAGGAAGCTCAGCTCAGAGGCGCTGGCGGATCATATGCAGATGCTTAGAAATACCGGACATTCGGATGTGGCATTTGTAATAGGCGGTTCGTTGGGACTCAGCCCAGAGGTTTCGGCAAGGGCGGATTACAAGCTCAGCTTCTCTGACATGACATTTCCACACCAGCTGATGAGGGTGATATTGCTGGAACAGATATACAGATCATTTAAGATATCCAGAAATGAGCCTTATCATAAATAGGTTGGTTAACAAGAATAGTATTATGAAACTGAATTTGACGCGTTAACTGTATATTGATAACAGGGTGCCCAGACAGCACCCTGTTATTGTGTGTAAAAGAGGAATATTATGGTTAAGATTACAAGAAGAACACAGTTGAGAGAAACAGCATTTCTGATTTTATTCAGAGCTAATTGCTATTGCCTGACTGAGATGCCTGCACAAATCAAGAGCTTTTTTATCGACGAAGATGAATATAAAGAGGACGAGATCGCATATGTAACCAACAGGGTTCTGGCTGTTTGCGAGAAGATACCTGAGATCGACGAGCAGTTAGATAAATACAGTATCGGCTGGAAGACCAAGCGTATGAATCAGGCTGACCTTACTGCCCTCAGACTGGCATATTATGAGATTGTATATGATGCAGATGTTCCGAATGCAGCTGCAATCAATGAAGCAGTTGAGCTTGCTAAAAATTACGGAACAGATAATTCCAGCGCATTTGTAAATGGCATTTTAGCTAAGGTAGCCCGAGATGCAGGCAAATAAGAATATATATTCCGTTCAGCAGATCAATTCGTATATTAAGAGATTATTCGAAGATGATTTTATTCTGAAGAATGTATATATAAAGGGCGAAATCTCCAATTGCAAATATCATTATTCAGGACATATATATTTTTCACTGAAGGATACTTCGGGAACCATCGCGGGAGTGATGTTCGCTTCCAATGCATCAAGTCTTAAGTTCCGTCTGGAAGATGGCATGCAGGTGGTTGTATATGGCAATGTATCTGTATATGAAAGAGATGGCAGATATCAGATATATGCCAGGAGAATCGAGAGTGAAGGCCTCGGAGAGCTGTATCAAAAATACGAGGAGCTTAAGACGAGGCTGGAAGAGTCAGGCATGTTTGACCCATGCTATAAGAAACCGATTCCGCGATTTTCAATGAAAATAGGTGTTGTCACAGCTGAAACGGGTGCTGTTATACGAGACATTTATAATGTTTCATCCAGAAGGAATCCATA
>CAVARE010000068.1:0-32509 GCA_963591145.1 Anaerotignum sp.
CGAAGAAGCGATTTTGCGATGCCTGAGCATGCAGAGAAGCTGCCAGTGGCAGGTTTTCTGTAATGTGGTTCTGAATAGTTACATTATTTTTGTCCATTATATCTGCCATTACATAAAAAGACAGCCTGCTCGCAGCGATACCAACATGAATATGATTCAAATATAGGTATCGCTGACAGCACAGGCTGTCATTATTCGTATTAATATTAATGAAGGCTCGCACAAGCCGTATTATTTAATATCACTCCAGCAATGTATGTGAAGCAGCATTTGCACCTACTTCCAGAACCTTGCTCAGGAATTCCTGTGTACGTGGATTCTTAGGATGCTTTATTACTTCATCCGGAGTTCCCTCTTCCAGGATATATCCGCCCTCCATGAAGATAACGCGGTCTGCAACCTCAGCGGCAAATCCCATCTCATGGGTTACGACTACCATAGTCATGCCATCAGCTGCCAGCTCTTTCATGAGATCCAGAACTTCGCCTACCATCTCAGGGTCCAGAGCCGATGTCGGCTCATCGAAGAGCATTACATCCGGATGCATGCACAGTGATCTGGCGATGGCAACACGCTGTTTCTGTCCGCCTGAGAGCTGATTTGGGTATGCCTTTTCCTTATCAGAGAGTCCGATTCTCTGAAGGATCTTACGTGCATTTGCCTCTACCTCTTCCTTGGTTCCCTTCTTCAGCTGAAGAGGTGCCAGCGTCAGATTATGAAGCACATCATAATTGGCAAACAGATTAAAATGCTGGAATACCATGCCCACGCGCTCGCGAGCCTTGTTGATGTTGATATTCTTATCACTGATATTATTGCCATCAATAACAACCTCTCCGGCTGTTATCTCCTCGAGACGGTTAAGGCAGCGGATGAATGTTGACTTACCGCTTCCTGAAGGTCCGATGATTACCACAACCTCGCCCTCATATACATCAAGTGAGATATCCTTGAGTACCTCGAGCTGTCCGAAATCCTTCTTAAGATTCTGAACATGAATCTTTACATTACTACCTGCGGCCACGGTTTAACCTCCTCTCGAGCATCTTAGCAACCTGCTGAAGAATAAGGATGATGATCAAATACATGATACCAACGATGATCCAGGTATCAAATGATTTGAATGTTATAGCGACTACGTTCTTAGCCTGATTAACAAGCTCCGGGAATCCGATAACTGAAAGGATCGAAGTATCCTTCAGTGTGATGATAAACTGATTAACGATGCTTGGAATCATCGTTCTTATTGCCTGAGGCAGAACGACCTTCAGCATACCCTTGCCATAGGACAGGCCGAGACTTCTTGCGGCCTCCATCTGGCCTGGATCAACCGACTGAATGCCGGCTCTTATGATCTCAGACATATATGCGCCGCAGTTAAGCGCAAGACATATTACACCTGCCTGAAGTGACAAGAGCGTCAGGCTTCCGCCCAGATAATTGCTGACAGCATACGGAATACCGAAATAAACAAAAAATGCAAGAACAATCATAGGTACTCCACGAATGATATTTACAAATATCCATGATATGACCTTGCATACCTTATTTTTCATTACGCTCAGCAAGCCAAATATTACACCCAGAACGCAGGCAAATACCAGTCCCAACAGTGCCAACAGCAGTGTCTGACCCATCGCTTGCAAAAGCAACATTCCATATTTTGCGATGATACTTCCCATATCTTCATCCCCATTTGAACGTATTATTATCTATACTACCCTAACTTCACGTTAGCCCTAAAAAAGGGCATCGGAGAATCTCCAATGCCCCTTCGCTTAAAATCTTATTATAAACTTTTGGATTATTTTGCAGCTGCTGTAGTTTCTGCTTCTGTCTCAGTCTCTGCTGTATCTGAACTTCCAAGGTACTTAGCGATGATTTCATCGTATGTTCCGTTTTCCTTGATGTTCTTAAGTCCTTCGTTGAACATATCGATAAGTTCCTGATTCTTGTCACTGAATGTTGCCATACCATACTGTGCAGGCTCATTCTCTGTTCCATCGATATACTTCATAGCGAGTTCACCGATCTGGATGTTGTACTTAAGGATAGGTGTATCATCGAAGCAAGCTGCTGCCTGTCCGCCGATAACTGCCTGGTACATATCAGGTGATGTATCGAATCTTACAACTGTGAATCCGTATTCTGTAGAAAGCTCTGTAGCATATGTATCACTCATTGTTCCATTCTTAACTGCTACTGTCTTGCCAGCAAGGTCTTCGAACTTCTCAATTGTTGAGTTAGCTGCTACTGCCATACCCTGTGTAGCATCATAATATCCGTCTGTGAAGATCCAGCCGCTCTCCTTACGTTCATCTGTAATAGAAGCACCTGCGATCATTGCATCTGCCTGTCCAGCCTGGCATGCTGCGATAGCTGCATCCCATCCGATATACTGGATCTCAACTTCAAATCCCTGATCCTCAGCGATAGCACGGATGATGTCCATATCGATACCTACGATATTAGCATCTTCATCCTGGAACTCGAATGGTGAGAATCCCATATCTGTTGCGATCTTGTAAACCTTCTTAGTCTCAGCTTCATCAGCTGATGCAAGTGTAGCCATGCCAAATACGAATACGCATGACATAAGGCAAGCTATAACTCTCTTAAAGCCTTTCATAATAAAAATCCTCCTTTGTTTTCCCAATAAGTTGTCATTTCCCTTATGGGTTAGAATTATAATCATTTTTGCCGTTCTTGTCTACTTTTATTGATGAAATCGGCATAAATTTCCTTGATTTTTCCGCAATATTATATGCATCGTCCCATGTTGACCCGCAGAAATGGCGAAAATGAATAACCGTGCTTATCCAAACCTTGAAAAAATCCATATAAAAAGGCAAAGGGCGGTCACAGCTTGCTGCGACCGCCCCTGCCTGCTCTCGAGACGTTCCAAATTAAAACGTCGGTAAATTATGTAGGGTTCTACTTAATTATTTATTTAACTGCTGCTTCAAGAGCTGCCTGGAATTCTGCTGTATCAGGAACCATGTCCTTAATGCTGAATCCGCCGTCTACGTCAACGATATCTGTAAGAACAGGAGCGCCATCCTTCATTTCATAGAAGATATGAACTGTGATCTCGCTGTCCATGCCCTGTGTCTTATACTCGATATAATCGCCATCAGCCTGTCCTTCAGCTGGTGTGATGTCGCCTGCATCGTCTGCTGCTGCGCCTTCACCTGCTGCGATCTCTTCTGCTGGAGCTGCCTCTGCTGGAGCTGCTTCTGCTGGAGCTGCCTCTGCTGCTGATTCGCCGCCTTCTGCCTGAGCTTCACCTGACTCGCCGCCTTCTGCTGGAGCTTCGCCTGCTGACTCGCCGCCTGATTCGCCGCCTGCTGATTCTTCAGCTGGAGCTTCAACATAAACGAATGCCGTACCATATGTACCTGCTGGGATTAATTCATCACCAGATTCAATGAGGATAGAACCATCTTCAAGCTCTGTAAGAACACCATGAACCTCAGCGCCTTCAGCAATCTCAAGGTATGTAACGAGTGACTGACCTGTTACTGTCCAGTCGCCTTCTACATAAACGTCAGCTGTTGACATTCCATTGTAGTTAACCATGTTAAGTACCTGACCGATAAGAAAGTACTCAAGTGTTGAGAATTTTGTGAACTGAATAGCTACTGCTGCGTCTTTATCTTCTGTAACTTCACCAGCTTCATCGATGAATACGTATTCGATATCTTCTGTATCTGCATAGTATCCGCCAACCTCTGCATGGTATGCATTCTGCTCGTCGATTGCTGCGATAACATCATCAACACTTCTGTCGCCTAACATAACGCCATGGATATGTGATGTAAGAGCGATATCACCTACAAGTGATGCATCCTCAGCGATATTAACTGTAAGAGCATCAGGAGCCTGTGAATAGTAACCTGTTGCATTGTAGATGCTGCCTTCATATTCGCCATTTGCGAGATTAACTGTTGCTGTATTGCCGCCTGTTGCTCTCTCGTAGTAAGCTACTGTACCTTCATCTGTAGGATTCTCAACTACTGCATATCCTGATTCATCTGTTGTATCAGATGTATAATATGTCTTATTAGGATCTACTGCGGTATCTGTTGTGAATACGTATGCAACTGCATCTGTATAAGCTTCTGTTGGGAAGCCTGCTTCTTCATTAAGGTATGTTCCGAATGGATTGAATCCACCAACTGAAGAGTCATCATTATCGATCATCTGGAAGATAACACCGTTGCCAGGGTTAAGTTCAGCGCCATCGAATGTCCATGTAGAATCAGCACTCTTGTACAGAGCAATAGCATTTTCTGTATTAACTACAGCACCCTCGAGTACATTGATTGAGCCTGAGTTATGTGACATGAAACCAAATACTGTATTGATTGTTGTAGGAACATCAGCTTCTGCTGTATATGTATCAACTACTGTTCCGTCTTCTGCCTTAGCTTCATATGTCTCGCCTGCCTTAAGACCTGCGTAGTATCCGTCACCACCTGTGAGGATTGAAGCATATGTAGCACCTTCAAATGTTACGCCATAGAAATATTCCTGAGCGCCGCCGATGATATATGTGCCGTAACCTGAACCATAAGCGTTAGCATCATAACCAAGGATCTTCCATCCTGAATTCATGCCGCCATCTTCAGCTGAAGTAATCTTCAGTGTTGAATTGTACAGGTGCAGATAAGGATTTGTACATCCGTCTGTTGAAACTACGCCCCAGCCGCCAGCTTCGATAGTAGTATTTTCAACAACAAATGTTGAACCTTCTCCTAATACGTTAACCGCACGGATACCACCCTGGATACCAAGTACCCATGGAGGAGAGATCATCATTGATGTATTAGCTGAGTTGTAATATCCGTCCCATGAATTTAAGAATGGGTCATTACCCATTGCCTTAATATCAGAATCCTTAACTATCATTGTTGCATTTGTTACGATTGCAAATGCTCTTACGAAGCCTTCGCTCTCATATGTAACATCTGATGCTGTAACAACTGATCCGTTATATGCTGTGATAGCAGCACCAACACCTGTGAAGTCTGATGCAATCTGTCCGTCTGTATCATCTGTTAATGTAAGTGATCCGGTAACATCAACTGTGCTGTCGCCTTCAACTCTGACTGCTGTAAAGCCAGGGCCTTCAACAGTATTGTCTAATGTAACTGATGAAGCATCGCCCTCCCAGTTTGATTCATCTGCAACAACCTCACCGTCAGTGATTGCAACACCGATATAAACCTGACCCTCGTCCTGTGGTCTGCTGGTGTCGTTATTGTTTGTTGCATAAGATGATACCTTAAGGTCTTCCACCTTCTCAACAGCTGCAGCCTCTGTTGCTTCTGCAGGAGCCTCTGCTGGAGCTTCTGCTGCAAATGCTGCCGGAGTCATTGCGCAAATCATAGTAGCGGATACTAAGATTGCAAATAATTTCTTCATAAACTACCTCCTAAATCCTATTATTGAAGCAGCCCTTTTTTCTATCATTGAACCCGACTAAATACAGATCCCATCCCTTAACCAAGGTTGCTTCAAAAAAATAATTATGTTTCCGTTTTCCCGGACAACCAAAGTAATTCTAACATCTGCAGTTTTCACTTTCAATCATAATACAGTTAGCATAAAATCCAAAATTTCAATTACTTTTTTGTATATTTTTGGTGCATATCGCATTTTAATATAATTTTTTCTTATCTTCCAAAAATGCATTGTCCATATCAATCATGGATATCGCCGTCCCGGCAGGTATCCGTATGACAAAGTGTAATGGCAGAGGCGAAGAAAACAGAAAGCCTTCTCTATCGCGCATATGCAATAAAGAAGGCCTTCGTAATAATCATTATTCTTCTTTTTTAGTTTCCCAGAGCCTGCTGCAGGCCGCAGGTACTTATATTACTTCCCGCAGATATAATCATGCAGTCCCTGGATCATATAGCAGCCTGCCACTGCGCCCTGATCAGGCACACCTGCACACTGTGCGGCATGAACAGCGGCCTTGCCAAATACCGGCACCATATCCTTGGTAGCCTGAACTCCTGCCTGAGCTGCCTCGTAGGCTGCATTTATCACTCCTTCAAGTGTGGCTTTCTCATCAGCTGCCTGAGCTGCTGCCTGGGCTGCAGGAAGAATCGCATCATAGATAGTCCTCTGGCCAGGTTCACATTTGCCGCGCTTCTGAACGCCTGCTGCGAATCCTGTAAGGTAGGAAGCTAATTCCCTGGCACCCATATCTGTCGTGCCCTTCACGGCCTTGCCGCCCTCCATAACACCGGTTGACATAAGAAATCCCATGGTGGAAGGAATGAGGGATGACATCTTCATGCCGCCCTTCATAAGGAGCTTACCGATGTCGCCGCCTGCTGCCTCGCTCTCAGCTCTCAGGATGTCAGGAAGCTCTCCATAGCCCTTGCTCATCGTAAGGCCCAGGTCGCCGTCTCCTAATTTCGCGTCCATGCTGCAGAGCTCATCCTTCTTATTAATAAAAAGCCTGCCAACTATATCAAACATATCAGGAATCTGTTCAAATGTAATCTTTTCCATGTTCTTATCCTCTAAAAATTTATTATTACTTCTGGCAAATGAATGGTGTATTTACCGGATGATCCATGTACTTCTTCATCTCATCATTCATCTTGCAGATAGAGATTGAAGCACCCGCCATCTCCATCGAAGTAGCATACTCGCCTACGATGGTCTTGTAGATGCCGATGCCCTTAGAAGCAAGGATGTCCTTAACATCATTTGACAGAATATAGAGCTCCTCGATGGATGTTGCGCCCAGGCCATTGATAAGAACTGATACTTCCTCACCATTTGCCACCGGCATATCACCCAACAGAGTATTCAGTGACTCCTCGGCGATCTCCTTAGAGGTCTTAAGAGGTCCGTTCCAGATGCCCGGCTCGCCATGGATACCCATGCCCATAGCCATCTCATCTTCCTTTAATTCGAAGTTCGGATGTCCTACCTCAGGAATGATGCATGGTGTAAGGGCAAATCCTACGGTACGAGTGTTGTCCTTGGCCAGCTGAGCTGCTGCAAGAACTTCATCAAGGCTGCCGCCTTCGTCTGCCTTCGCACCTGCTGCCTTGAACATGAAATAGATTCCGGCAACACCGCGGCGGGTCTTAGGATCAGCATGTGAATTAACATCATCGGCACCTACGATGCTCTTACATACGATGTCATCCACGTCGCACATATCTGCTGCCATGTCGAAGGTCATGATGTCTCCTGTATAATTACCATATAAATATAAGATGCCTGCTCCGGCTTCAACTTCCTTAGAGATGTTATAAATCTGCTCTGGTGATGGTGACTGAAATACTCCGCCGACGCCGCAGCCATCGATAAGACCGTCACCTACATAGCCCAGGAACAGTGGCAGATGTCCTGAACCGCCTCCGGTGATTATGGCAACCTTGCCTTCCTTCTTATGTGCTGTGCAATAGCAGCGAAGATCGCCTTCTACGTACTTCACCTGATCAGCATGAGCGGCATAGATACCCTTGAGCATATCGTCTACATATGTTTCGGGTGCATTCATTATCTTCTTCATTTTTAAACTCCTCCTGGTTTATTTAAATGTCATGGCTGCCTACCGCATAGTGCGGGGCAATCCATTTTTGATTTATCTTTTCTGAGCTGCGTTTACCGCATATTTACTGAAAGCAACTACTGTTATGACTACGGCTGCAACCCACATGAGCACCGGCAGATCCCCAGGCACATATCCGAAATACAGCACCAGAGTGATATATCCGAACAGCAGCACTGTCTCCAGCTCAAGCAAAAGCGTGGCAAATTTAAGATATCTGCCACCTGTCTTGACATTGGCCTCCTTAACGCTTACCGGAAGCCTCCACATCTCAAGGGGGATTATCTTAACTGCCAGCCTGAAGCCCACTGCTATGATCCATGCGATCAGCGGCAGGAATAAAAACAGCAGCCATGCATTCATCGTAAGATCGGCATAAAGGACAACCTGTTCGGCACTTCTCTGGGTGACAGCATAAATCGCAAATGCACTGAGCGCTGCCAGCAGTACCAGAGAGCCAATGGATACCAGCCACATAAGCGGCGTGTTTTCTATCTTCCTTACCTCCCCGGTGGTCTTAGGTTTATGAAACAATGGTTTCTTAGATGCCATGTAGTTCTCTCCATTTACTTATGATTTACTTGTGGTGTTTATACTGTCCGTATGCCGGAATTCATGGTGCATGTGACTGTATTATCGCACCTGACAGGCTCTGTGCTTGCCCGCCAAAAGCTTTTGGATTATACTACACTTCAGTATACTGATAAATAGTCCAATTCAAGAAAGGTGCGTGAAATATTATGTTAAAAGGCATTCCTCCTATCATCTCTCCTGATCTTCTTAAGATCCTCGATGAAATGGGACACGGAGACACTATCGTAATAGGCGATGCGAATTTCGCAGCCGCTTCCATGGCCAAGGACAGCAAGCTCGTCCGCTGTGACGGCCTCAAGGCAACAGAGCTGTTAGACGCTATCCTTACGCTCATGCCGCTGGACGATTTCGTTGAAGATCCAGTGCTTATCATGGATAAGGAAGCACGCCATGCTGACCTTGAGTGCCCTGTTTGGGACGAATTCAAGGCTATCGTCGCTAAGCATGATGAGCGCGGCGCTGATGCATGCAGCATGATCCCTCGCGGCAAATTCTATACCATGGCCAAGAACGCTTATGCCGTTGTAGCTACGACCGAGACAGCATATTACGCCTGCATCATATTGCAGAAAGGCTGCCTGTAACTGTAGTACATGTCGCTCGTATAGTGCATGTGAAATTACATTTGTGCCGGGACGGCGCAGCACCCTGACTAAAAGCCAGCTGCTACGGGACTTTTATAGCACATCAGCGAAGGCGTTTTCGAGCAGGGCTGCATGCCGAGGTTCACGGCACATTGCAAGTAAAAAATGCACTGTTCGGGCGGCATGACGCTACCTGATCAGTGCATCTATTTTCTTCAATATTTCATTTTCCACCGGCAGTCTACGGCTCTTAGAATATGCCAGCTCCAGCCGTTCCTTTATTTCTCTTAATGTGCTCTGTGACAGGCGCGGCAAATAAGGCTCCAAATGCCCTATCATAGCCCTTTTCATCAGATCCGTTGTGGCATTTGAATCAGCAGGCACAGGCCTTGACATTATACTTGCTAATGCTGCGCAGGCATTCTCCGCCTCTTCATCAGAGGCTGCCTCCAGCGCATAATCAAGAGTCTGCAGCTGAGATTCCACATCCTGCAGAAATTGGTCGCATTTTGCATCGCGTTCCGTCCTTACATGACTTCCTGCGATCCAGTGTATAACATTTGCGCCGAATCGTGATTTGCCGAACTTGCTTCCATGCTTGCTGCCCATGGATTTGACCGATTCTGTAAAATCCGCATAGATCTTATCCATGCCCTCTGCCAGATCCATAGCTGTTATTTCTTCAGACATACAAACTCACCTCCTGACAAAATCTCTACCTATTTATCATAAAGCGTTACTACTGCTCCTCGTCTGCGAATCTTCCGCTATTGATCATAGCGGTCTTGCCATTGATAGTATAGCAGTCTAAGACGCCGCAGATCGTAAGATCTACTATCGTGTATTTGCTGTCTATAAGTATGTTGCCAGCTCCACCGTCGGTATTGACCATGACGATGTCGCCGACACCCGCGTCCGTACAGTCAAATGCTATCATCCTCGGACCCTGCGGCTTCCTCGTCTCAGGATCAAAATACTCGACCAGCATAAGCTTGTGGCCATAATATCCGTCATCTTTAATTGTAGAAACTACATTTCCTACTACTCTCGCCAGTTGCACGGCCTAACCTCCTTAAATTGGGATTTCAACTTGTCAAGGTTTCATTTGCTAAGCATCTGCCGGCAAATGTCTCACCCTGACCAGAGACCATCACAAGGAACCTCTACAGTTCCTCGTGATAATCATCTATAAATCCTACGATTGATACGTCCGCGGGCGGAAGCTCTCTGTCTCTGTATATACGGGCAGCCTCCTTGGATCCTATCATATAGACATGATCGCCCATCCCGGCCTGACAGGTATGATCGGCTGCGACCACCAGATCCGCTTCCTTACCGTCTTCGATCTTACGAACAATCAGCAATGGAATATTCGCAAGACGCTCGTCCTTTACCGTAGCTACAACCGTGCCAGCTACAATTCCGGCATACATGGATTATTCCTCTTCTTCAGCTCTGTCGATTGAAGGCAGGATGTATTCTACATCAGCATGTGGGCGTGGAATTACATGTACTCCGTAGAGTTCTCCAACACGCTTAGCTGCTGCAGCGCCGGCATCAACTGCTGCCTTAACAGCGCCAACATCTCCGCGAACCATAACAGTAACGAGACCTGATCCGATCTGTTCCTTTCCGATCAGCTTAACATTTGCTGCCTTAACCATGGCATCAGCTGCTTCAATTGCTCCGATAAGACCACGAGTTTCAACCATTCCTAATGCTTCTTTCATGTTTTCTTCTCCATTCATGATATTCAAATTATTATTAAAAGTCTCTATCTACAACTCCATCTCCGGAGCATGCAGGAGTCCTTTCAGCTGTGTACCGTGAACCTCGGCGTGCAGCCCCTGCTCGAAAACGCCTTCGCTGATTGTTTTCTCGCAGGGTGCTGCGCCGTCCCGGTATCAACTTTAATCAATCTCCTGCATGCTCCTCGCATTAGTGCAGACATCATACTTTTATCTACAAAGTTTTCAACAGATCCGGATGCGGCGCAGGTATAACCACACTCTTAGTCATCATTCCTTGCGTCTCCTCCAGTTCCTCGGCGGCCTTAATGGCTGCCTCTACGGCTGCTACCTCACCTGTGAGGGTGATGAAGGATTTGCCGCCCAGACCTCGTCCGAGTCTGACCTCCAGAAGATCTACCTCGGATGTCTTAGCTGCTGCATCCGCCGCATAAATCGCTGCGCACAGAGAATATGTCTCCATGATACCCAGAGCCTTAAGGTCTTCTAACATGGTGCAGGCGCTGATAGCAGGTGCGACCTGGTCTGCAACATTTGCTATAACAAGGCTGTCTATCAGGCTGGCCTCTGCCACCTCACGGCCTGCCTCAACAGATGCCCTGACTGCTGCCACATCACCGGATACTACTATGTAATATTTGCCGGCACAGACGCAGCCTGCACTTACAAGCTCTACATCAGATGCCTTCAGCATCGCATCCGCGGCCTGGAAGCCCACGGGGATGCTCATTATTTCATTCATTCCGATAGCACCCATTTTTTACTCCCTTATCTCTATATACTCGTCTGTGACGCGCACAACCTGTCCTGAGATAGATGCGTGAATATTGGCGCCCATGCCCTTAGGTCTGGCGATCAGATCTCCCTTGCGCACATATGCTCCAGCGCTTACCACCGGCTCGTCAGGTCCTCCTATATGCATCTTCAGCGGAATACATACATCGCTGCATCTCATCTCGCCTATCAGCTCTGTCTCACTGTCAAATCTCTTTATATCTAGCCTCATCAGCAGTCTGTCTGTAGGAATACGTTTCTGACAGACGCCAGGATCCGGGGCATTCTTAACTTCCTTAATCGGCTTGATGCCTTCCTTCTGGAGCATTGCCTTAACCTGCTGCATAGCCTTGCCCGGTTTTAAGCCGAAGCTGCATGCAAAATATGTACACGCACCACAGTCGCAGCAGGAAAATACTCCATTAACGTCACCGATCAGCTTATTATTGCCAGAGGCAAATGCTCTCATGGCCTTATGGGGCTGGACATTTAATCCCATGGCATTTCTAGGGCACATCTGCGTACACATGCTGCATTGTGAGCATGCCGCCCTGGCCATATGTCGTTCCCTCTCAGACATGGACTTCTTAGACAGAAGAATATGTCCCTTAGGAATGGCCAGGAGACCGCCTGTTGTCTTAGTCACAGGTCTTGAGAGATCATCTGTCACCGCACCCATCAGCGGACCGCCTACTATAAATGTGCAGTCGCCCACTGCCCCGCCTGCAGCTTCTAACAGCCTCGACAGCGGTGTTCCGATGGGAACCGTAACCGTTATAGGATGTCTTACACTTCCTGCTACTGTGACCATCTTGTCTGTAACCGGGCGTCCCTCCACCGCATCCGCGATATTAAGAACGGTGCTTACGTTGCTTACAACGCAGCCTACATCCAGCGGTATGCCGCCTGTAGGAACTACTCTGCCTGTAACACTGAATACAAGATTCTGCTCATCTCCGGCCGGATAAAAGGAATCAGACAGATACAGCTCGATGCCTGATCCATTTACATTTGCCTTAAGTGCCTCTACTGCCGCCTTATAATGCTTCTTGAGAGCAATAACGGCTCTGGACGCACCAAGGTGATCCTTGATCAGCAAGGTGGTTCCTATGATTCTCGCCGCCCGCTGCTCCATGGCATGACGATCAGTTCTTAGCAGCGGCTCGCATTCAATACCGTTTACGATAAAGATCTCTGCCTTGCAGTCCAGCTTTCTATCAGTTGGAAATCCCGCACCGCCTGCGCCTACAACGCCGGCACTGCGGATCTGTTCTATAAGTTCCATAATCTCTAAATAATCCTGAATCCATCCTCAAGTACGCAGCGACGTGCCCTTGTAAATGAGCGGGCCGATGTGAGGCCTTCACCTGTAGGTGTTGCGATGGTAAGTGTCGCATATCCCTCACCGTTAAATCCTACGCCTGCCGTAGATGGTCCATTTTTGATAAATATTGTTGTATTAAGTGCCTTAGCTGCCTTGGTCATATTCAGGTAGTTAGTAGAATGAATGAGTGCTGAATGCCAGCAGCCTCTCTCCGCCTCAACTGCTCTGTCAATGGCCTGGTCTACATTGTCGCAGCGGACACAGCCCAGCACAGGCATCAGCATCTCGACGGTTACAAACGGATGATCCTTAGGAACCTCTGCGATAACCAGTCTAGGCTTGCCTGAATATGATACATGTGCCTGATCCATGATATATGTTGCATCATGGCCTACGAACTTCCTGTTGATGACATATTTGCCATCTTTATTTTCCAGAACCGTGCTTACGATCTTGTCTATGTCATTGCCCCTTACAAGCCATGCTCCGTTCTTCTGCATCTCTGTAAGCAGCTGGTCATATACGGAATTAACGCAGAAGCATTCCTTCTCAGCCACGCATAATACGTTGTTGTCAAATGATGCTCCGTCTACTATGTCCTTGCCAGCCTTCCTGATATCGGCCGTTTCATCAACAATTACAGGAGGGTTGCCTGGGCCTGCGGCGATAACCTTCTTGCCAGTCTTCATGGCTACGCCTACTACAGCCTCGCCGCCTGTTACGCTTAAGAGCTTAATAGAAGGATGGTTCATTATAACCTCGCTGGTCTTAAGATCCGGCTTGGTAGGGCTACAGATAAGTCCCATAGGACCGCCTGCCGATACAATCGCTTCATTTAAAATGCGCATTGCTTCCTGTGAGCATTTTGTCGCAGATGGATGCGGGTTAAATACTACCGCATTGCCTGCAGCGATCATGCTGATAGAATTGTTGATGACAGTTCCCGGAGGATTAGTTGACGGCGTGATAGAGCCGATGACACCGAATGGTGCCTGCTCGACTAATGTCATGCCATGGTCACCGGTAAATACTCTCGGAACGATATCTTCTGTGCCCGGAGTCTTATTAGCTACAAGGAGTATCTTGGCGATCTTGTCAGGTACATTTCCATATCCTGTCTCATCATGGGCCATCTGTGCCAGCTTAGTGGCATTGTCGATGGCTGCCTTTCTCATGGCGCTGATTATCTTCTCTCTATGCTCCATGGTAAGCGCCACTAACTGCTTCTGCGCTCTTAGTGCCGCTGCGACACAATCATTTGCATCATCGAACATCCAGCCGTTTCCATTGCATCCGCAACTGGAAGCCACGGTCGATGCCTGCTCTCTTGAATCCAGAGTTTCAATTGTCATATGAACGATCTGTTCAATTTGTTCTCTTGAAAGCATTAGTTATTCCCCTTACTGAAAATTCGTTTATCTCTTAAATCAATATAATCTATAATTGCTACTATGGCTGTATCTGATGGCTTGTTCTCTGTAAGCGCTGTATTTCTCGAAGACGATCCGGATACGATCATAACGACCTCTCCCTCGCCGGCTCCTACAGCATCGAATGCCACCAGGACATTGCCCTTCTCCTCAAATGTTTCAAGGTCAATCGGCTTAACCAGCAGCATCTTAAGGCCTGTCAGTCTGTCTGACTTGGTCGTGCTTACTACTGTTCCTACAACTCTTGCTATCTGCATGATCCTCCTCCATTTGTCTGATATCTCACCTGGTAACTCTCGTCAGGTGAAATGTCATGCTCGTCGATATCCTCGCCCTTCACTCTGCATCAGACTCTTATTACTTTGATCCCAGTTTCCAGGATCCTCTCCCTCGCCGAAGGAGTTATAAGAGCATCTCTGGTGCAATAGATCTGGGTTTTATTTCTCGTAAATGCAACATCAAGATCCTGCGCCGTTATAAGCTCCAGCACCTCTTCATTTCCTGCAGCGCTCTGACCAATCACATTTCTGGATTTATCAACTCTTACTATCTCTATAGCACACTGCATGGCCCTGTCTGCGGCCGCCGGCGTTATGAGAGCCTTCCTCTCGCAGGATATCTGCTTATCGCCCCTTCTTACGGCTTCATTTACATCCTGTTCTGTAACAAGATCCAGGACATTCTGATCTATCTGAGGCATACAGATCTCGGTCTTCATGCATGGGTTGTCCGCGCCTCTGTCCTTGTTTCCTGTCAGGGCATTTACCGTCTTAAGCGCTATACGCTGGGGATCGAAGCCGGCTTCATTGGCACAGGAGCACTCCTCTCCAAGCACTATAAGCTCTAATATGTCGCCATTTTTCAGGCTGCAGGCATTGGCCTCATCTGTATCTATATGAATCTCAAGATCATGTCCCTTACCTGCGCGGCAGATAACATTTTCCAGTATACATGGACGAGCGCCGCCCACCTTCACAGAGACTACCTGACCGTCGTGAACCTTGAAAGCTCTAGCCTGTTCCTCACTTATATGAAGATGCCTTGCTGCTACGATGACACCTTGTTTGATCTGAAGCTCGCCAGCCGGTCCTATGAGCTTGACACCCGGGGTATCTGTAAGATTTCCCGACATCCTGATAGGTACATCCTTCAGCCCTATGGCAAATGCATCCGTAATCGCCAGCTCAACCTGTGTTTCCTTTCTCACAGGTCCTAAGACCCTGACCTTATCTATGCGTCCCTTCGGACCTTCTATGGTAAGGCACTGCTTGGCTGCAAATTGTCCCGGCTGCGACAGCGGCCTCAATGGCTCTAAGGCAAATCCCGGTCCGAACAAAACCTGCAGATCCTCACTGGACAGATGTATATGGCGGGATGAAATCCCTACAGGAACGTATCTCAGACCTTCCCTGGCCAGCTCTGTCAGAACCGCTCTTCGAACTTTTCCTTCATCAGCTGCCATAAATTATCTGTATCCCCTTTCCGCGAGAACTTGTTTAACTATGCTGACTACTTCTTCTATATCCTTATTGCTGCAGCTGCATGCTGATTGTTCCTTGCTCTCACAGGTGCAGGTGCTGCATTTTGTTGTTCCCTTATCATTGCAGTCTCTGCAATGAGGTCTTCCGCCTGTTGTAATACCGCTGTTAGTTCTTCTTTCAATCAGGCGCTCTACCTGATCGCAGGTGAGCTCATTTGCCTGACCGATGAGACCTCTCGTATACATGCTTACTGTGGCATAATATTCCACAGACTCCATTCTCATCCAGGCTTCCATCACATCCTTGCCCCAGGTCAGGGCTCCGTGATTGGCCAGAAGACATGCATTATGTGTCTTAACAAATGGCGCGATGGAATCCGGAACCTCCTGAGTTCCAGGCATCGCATATGGAGCCAATGGAATCTCGCCTATGCCCATAACTGCCTCTGTCAGTATGGCACTGTTAAGCGGAAGTCCTGCGATCGCATAGGATGTTGCTGCAGGCGGATGGGCATGAACAACAGCATTTACGCTGGGATTTTCCTTATATACGCGCAGATGCATCTTCATCTCGCTTGATGGCTTCCATGTGCCTCTGAGAACATTGCCATCCAGATCCATGAGAACCAGCATCTCGTCTGTCATATATCCCTTAGATACACCCGTCGGGGTGCACCATATAGTATTTTCTGACACCTTGCAGCTTATATTGCCGTCATTAGATGCCACGAAATTCTTCATATACATCCTGCGGCCTACCTCTAAAATACTCTGTTTAGCTTCATGGTCTGATGGAAATCCATCGTTAAATCTGTAACTCATCTTTTCACCTGTTGTTATATGTTTGTTTACTGCTAGTTTTGAAATTTTATTTTGCGATACCTAAGTATGCCGAGAAGCCGCCAGTGACAAGTTCTCTGTAATGTGGCTAAATAGTTACCCTATTTTCAAATTCAATTTATGTACGTCATATTGTATATATTTGTGCCTGCGCCGGGACGGTGCAGCTCCCTGCGAGAAAACAATCAGCGTAGGCGTTTTCGAGCAGGGACTGCAGCCGAGGTTCACGGCGCAGCTCACCTAATTCACGCATAAATGATGTGGCTTCCTTGCGTTTTGGCATTTCATATGTTACGCTGAAAACGAAGGTACTATTAACTGGAGGCAATAATATGTTAGAAGTCGCAAGAAAAAATGTAATCCGCGAACAACTCCGTCAAAGCGGAAGCGTTCAGATAACCGCTCTGTCGGAACAGCTCGGTGTAACCAAGGAAACCATCCGCAGAGACTTACGGGCTATGGAAGAAAACGGTGAGCTCACCAGAACTCACGGCGGCGCATATATCATTGATGGTGTTCATAATGATATTGATATCTCTACCCGTCAGTTCATAAGAACCGATGAGAAAGAAATAGTCGCCAGAAAATGCTCCTCCCTCATTAATAATGGTGATTACATCTATCTTGATGCATCAACTACGGCATTCTTTATTGCCAAAGCTGTCATGCACCGTAAAATCACTGTACTTACAACCTCTCTTGAAATTATCAATCTTCTGTCAACCTCTGATGTTAAGCTCTTCGTAGTTGGCGGCGAATACAATAAAGCTACTAATAGCTTTACCGGAGCCAGCGCTATCCAGAATCTGAAGCAATATCATTTTGACAAATCCTTTATCTCCAGCAGGAGTGTCTCCATGGATGCAGGCCTTACGGATACCAATGATGGTGACGCAATGCTGCATCAGATAGCCCTCGACCATGCTTACGAGAAATATCTTGCGATTGATAATACCAAGCTCAACCGTTACTCATTCTCCTGTGTCGCTCCCGTTTCATCCCTGACAGGAATCATAATGGACTGCGACTTCCCGGAAGATTGGGTTAAATTCCTTAATGGAGCCGGGGTTAAGTATTTCTAACAAATTTACTAAGCTTCGCGCTGTGAACCTCGGCGTGCAGCCCCTGCTCGAAAACGCCTTCGCTGATTGTTTTCTCGCAGGGAGCTGCGCCATCCCAGCGCGAAGCGTGCATAAACGCACGTTACGTTAACACTTATCACTTCTTGTCAACGAACTTCTCTACCGGCTTAATTCCCATCTTCTCGAATGATTCCTTGAATGGTGCATAAGCGATACCTTTTTCTGTAATAATTCCTGTTACAAGGCTGTGGTCTGTAACGTCAAATGCAGGATTAACTACACCGACTCCTTCTGGTGCCATACGTTCCTTATACCACATCTCTGTAACTTCCTCAGGCTTACGCTGTTCGATATGAATCTCGTCACCTGACTCCATGGTCATATCAATAGTCGATGATGGTGCGCATACATAGAAAGGAATTCCGTAATGCTTAGCGATAATAGCAACGCCGCTTGTTCCGATCTTATTGGCAAAGTCACCATTTGCAGCCACACGGTCGCAGCCTACGAAGATAATGTCGATTTTGCCTGACTTCATGGTATATGATGCCATGTTGTCACACTGTACGTATGTGTCGATTCCTGCAGCCTGCATCTCGTAAGCACTCAGTCTGGCTCCCTGAAGCAACGGTCTGGTCTCATCACAATATACATGCAGATCCTTCTTAGGATCCCAGCCATGCTCAAGTGCAATATACATAGGAGCCAATGCTGTTCCGTATTTGGCTGTTGCAAGAGTTCCGGCATTGCAATGGGTCATAATGCCGATGTTCTTGCCATGCTTCTCTAATAATTCGAATCCATAAGCGCCGATGTTTCTGCTGATCTGGATATCTTCCTCACGAATAGCATCTGCTTCTTCCATCAGCCGAACCTTCATCCCGGCTACAGTCTTGCTGTCCTTCTCAGCCATAAGAACGCTGTGCATTCTGTTAAGAGCCCAGCTCAGGTTAACAGCTGTAGGACGTGACGAATTCAGATATTCCATCATCTTCTTGCATTCTGCAACGAAGGTATCCATATCATCAGTTTCAATCTGATCAGCCAGTACATAATAGCCATATCCGCCGGCTACACCGATTGCCGGTGCGCCTCTTACACGGAGTGAATATATTGCCTCCCAGATATCCTCTGCCTTGTCCAGCGTCAAATATTCGCAAACATTTGGCAGCAGTGTCTGATCCAGGATAATTATATGTTTCTTATCATCTGCCAGAAGGACAGTATCAAGATTCAGAGCATTTTCCATGACTCATTATTCCTTTCTTAAATTATTCAGCATCAACTGTTTCAACTGCTTTCTTAAGTGTGTTCAGCATGCAGCCGCCGCACTTCTTAGCAGCACGATTCTTGATAAAATCGATACCTGCTGTGATGCAGATTCTCTCTGCACGGGCACGCTTCTTCTCATCAGCGATGGTTGTGATATCCTTAACATTTGCCATACCTACGATACGACGTATCATCTCAAGTCCTGTAACGGCTGATGTATCCTCAAGGATAGTCTTAAGGTAATATTCCTTGTATCCAGGAGTCTTGCACATCGTATCTGTAACATGCTCGTCGAAATATTTGCCCAGCTTATCCATGGTCATATCTGTTGTATCCTTGATAGCTGACTCAACCCATGCGCAGAACTTCTCGTCGCCTGAAGCGTCGCCGTTGCACCATGCAAATATAAGATTAGCGATAACATTACCGATATCATATCCCATCGGACCATAGAAGCAGAACTCTGGGTCAAATACCATGGTAGACTCGTCATTGATGAAGATAGAGCCTGTATGAAGGTCGCCATGGATCAGAGACTGGGCTCTGGTCATGAAGTCCATCTTAAGCTTGGCTACCTCCAGCTTAAGCTCGTCATCACTGTATAATTTTTTCTTAACATACTCAGCATTAGGTGCAAATACATTATTTCTGCCCTGCTCATCGTTGTATGGCTCTGTATAAACAAGTCCCTCTGTGATGTCGCACAGCTGAGGATTGATGAAGCTCTTCTGAAGAGCCTTCTTCTCCTCATGATTCATGACAACATCTGTTGTTCCCATCAGAACCTGAGCCATGAATGTTGAGATCTGATCTGCGAATTTAGGAAATGTCTTGTGCTCAAGCATTGCTGTACGCATGATCTCATGATCTGAAAGATCCTGCATGCAGCATGTGCTCATAACTGTATCGTAGCAATAGATCTCAGGAACATATCCTGGGGCTAACTTACCCTGCAGGATCAGAATCTCTGACTCGACACGGTTACGGTCTGTGTCGATTTTCATGTCCTCTGAGATACGAAGAGATACACCAGCCTGCTTAACGATCACGCTGTGACCCTTCTCATCCTTAACCTTGAATACATAATTCAGGTTGCCGTCACCGATTTCCTTGCAGCTCATGGTTGCTTCGTCCCAATTCTTCTGTGGAACCTTAACCTTAGCATATTCTATTGCGTCGTTTTCTTTCATCAGAAAGTATGAATCAAAATTTGCCATAATTACATCTCCTTTTATATTTAAAATGTGGTGTCTAAATATCACAACACACTGTAATATACACTTGTACAGGCACAACGTTTAATTGTTCTTGTATATCTGTAAATAATCTTAGGAAAAAGTCGGGTTTATGTCAACACAAAAGCAAACAAAATCCAACATTTTCCAAACGAATGCAACATTTAGCAACATTTGCATCCCGTTTCGTTTAAAAGGACGAGTCACAGTGAATGTGACCCGTCCTTTTTATCTGACGGATTATTAGTAATCCTAGTCTTCTTTGCTTGTTGCATATGCGGCTACCAGGGCAAGGCACAGAACTGCGCCCTTAACTGCAGGGAGTACATAGTAAACAACGCCGCACATTGTCATACCATTTTCCAGAACCGTGATAAGCAGGGCGCCGATGGCCGTACCTATCGCATTATATTTCTCACGTCCGCCGATGCTTCGTCCGATGAATACCGCTGCCAGCGAGCTCATCAGGTAACTGTCAGAGCCGTTGATCTGTGCAGCTGAGTTTCTGGAACAAACGACGATACCGCCGATAGCGATGAACATAGCAGCGAACATACCTGCCATGAAACGCATCTTCTTAACATTGATACCTGACAGCTTAGCTGCTGTCTTATTGCCGCCCATGGCATACAGATAACGGCCATATTTTGTTCTTTCAAGCAGGATGTAGCAAATGACTACGCAGATAACCATGATAATGATAATCCATGGATCCTTACCGATACTTCTGGCATCGATTGTGCCGTCTGCATAAACCCAGCCAGAACGTGCAGCTGATGTCTCGCCGCCTCTGAATACTGTAGCCCATGAAGCAACGCTCATGCCGGCTGATACTGCACTGCCGCCTGTATAAGCAAGACCTAAGCCCTGGTGAACAAACTGCAACGCGCAGGTTGCCAGCATATCAGGAACCTTGCATACGAGGATCAGGAACATTGTGAGTAAGTACATTACCATCGCAAATACTATGGTAAGTACGATACACAGCCACAATGGCATCGCAAACCACAGATAGAAGGAAGCAAATACATAAGCACAGAACGTGCCCAATGTACCGGCTGCCATATCGAATCCATCAGGTGCCATGGAAACTGTAGCTGCCAATGCGAAGATTGTTACAGTTGACATCGAACGCAGGATATTGATCAGGTTCGCTGTTGAGAAGAAGGCTCCGCCCTTCATGATCGTGAAAAATACTATGGAAAGAACCAGAACGATAACGGCTGCCCAGTTAACAAATATCTTTCCTACGCTTTGTTTAGATTGACTCATTTTATAGTCCTCCGAATCAAGTTTTATTAATTACGCTGTTAACTAGGCTCTTGCCTGAACCTCGCCAGTTGAGTAGCGCATTATTTCGTTTTCATTTGTATTCTTGGTTTCAAGCTCTGCTGTAATCTTGCCATCGAACATGACATACATACGATCAGTTATCGACAGCAGCTCTGAATTCTCACAGGTTGCATAGATAACACAGTTGCCGTCCTTAGCCAGCTGATTAATGAGACGGAATATCTCCTGCTTAGCTCCTACGTCAACACCCTTAGTAGGCTCGTCGAATATATAGACGTCGCTGTCCGCGGCAATCCATTTGCCGACTACTACCTTCTGCTGATTACCGCCTGACAGGAATGCAACCTTCTGTTTGATAGATGGTGTTGCGATCTGAAGCTCATCTACGTATTTTTTAGCATTCTTAGCTGTCGCATGTTCATTTACAAATGAGGCCTTACAGAATCTGTTAAGTGAAGCGGCTGCCAGGTTGAAGTTAACCGTTTCAGCAACCAATACACCCTCCTTACGGCGTTCCTCAGGAACGAGTGCAATACGATTCTTAACAGCATCTGACGGCGTCTTGATCTTAAGCTCCTTACCGTTAAGAGTGATCTTACCAGAAGCCTTCTTATATGCTCCAAATATTGTCTTGCACAGCTCCGTCTTACCGCCGCCTACAAGACCTGCGATACCAACAATCTCGCCCTTGCGGACATACATATTGATATCTTTAACCTTGCCTTCTTTTTCTGTGAGATTCTCCACAATGAAGGCTTTATCTCCGATCTCGCAGACCTCCTTCGGAAATTCTTCATCAAATGATCTTCCGAGCATCTTGTCTACGATCTCTTTAGAGGTAGTCTGTTCCGTGATCGGGGTCGTATCAACGATCATACCGCCCCTCATTACAGTATAACTGTCACAGATACTTAATACCTCGTGAATTCTGTGTGTAATGAAAATGATGGCCATGTTCTGAGTTTCTCTTAGGTGTCTTACTACTCGGAATAACTCTTCTGTCTCCGCATCTGACAGCGGAGCCGTAGGCTCATCTAAAATAAGGAAATTACATTCATTTTGAATTGCTCTCGCAATCAGTACCATCTGCTTCTGAGCAAGTGAAAGTGAACCGCATATCTTTCTGACATCGATATCTACATTCAGCTGATCAAGAACAGCCTTGGCTTCTCTTCTGAGTCTGTTGTAATTAACAAACAGCTTACCTTTCATGTTCATGACGATGTCATTGAACATAACATTTTCTGCTACAGTAAGGTTTGGCGCCAGTGCCATATCTACTTCCTGATATACGATCTGAATACCCTTTTTCTTGGCATCCATAGGATGTCTTAATTCGATAGGCTCACCATTATACAGAACCTCGCCTGTATATGTAGGATTGGCTCCGGCAAGAACCTTCATTAGAGTGGATTTGCCCGCACCATTAGCACCCATCAATGCATGAATCACTCCTGTACTGATCTTGAAATTAATATCAGTAAGTGCCTTAACACCAGGAAATTCTATAGATACGCCTTTGGTCTCCAGGGTGATTTTTTCCATTAGTTCTTTCCCCTCCAGTTGTGCTGAACTGCTTCAGCCTTTCTTTCTTAATTAATTGTGCCTGCATGTGACAGGCATTAAAGATGTGATGGGCTTGTAACCACCACCGAGGGTATCAGAGAATTTCTGATACCCTCATTGATTGTAATTTTAAATCTAAATCGCAGTCATGCCATGGATTACAATCCGGCATCAATATCTATCGCCATGTGCCGAGATGCGCACTCACTACTCGAAAACGCCTTCGCTGATTGTTTTCTCGCAGTGCTGCGCCATCTCGGCGCAAGCTGGCATAAAATTTTCATTATGTACCGTGAATCTCAGGCATTTTTGCTATTTATACTTCCAAATCAAATTAGAATCCGAGAAGTTCTACCATCCAATCACATGTTGGCATCCATGATGTATCTGAGTATGACTCGTCAGCTACGAGCTCAAGGTTCTCAATTGTGATACCATCCTGTGATGTAACCTGTTCCTGAGTAACGATTGTTGAAGGGATCTCCATCCAAGCGCCGATCTCTGAATAGTAGCAAGATGCTGCTTCGATGTCTTCATACTGATCTGCTAATTCGAGTGCAAGTACACGGCAAGCGAACTGACCATTGAGGTTCCAGTTTGTTGTTGCGCATGCTTTCCACATTGATCCTTCTTCCTGCATGAACTGAATGTCTTCGTTGCAGATATCTACAGAAACCATAGGGATCTGACGTCCGTTCTCTGTAAGTGCCTGATATACGCCCTGTGCATATGCATCGTAGCAGCACCAGATACCATCGATCTGATCATCTGTATACTTAGCCAGTGTAGCTGTTGTAACGTCACGCATTGATGATGTAGCATTCTGATCATCTGTAGGAGCGATTCTCTCTACTGTAACGATCTTGCCTTCTTCTTCATATGGAGCGTAACCTGTCTGACGACGGTCAAATGGGCTGTTGTATCCAGCACCCTGCTGTACCTGAAGAATGTTAAGAGCCTCGCCTGCTGCTACCTTCTCAGCATTTTCTGGGAGCTCCATAAGAGCATCTAACAGACCAGCTGCGAATCCTGCATCCTGCTGGAAGAACTGTGTAACACCGTCGATCTTAGCTGTTTCGCCGTTAGCATCCTTGAAAGGTGTATCGAATGTTACGATCTTAAGATCTGGATACTGAGCAAGGATGTCTGAAAGGAACTGCCATGCATATTCCTGTCCACCATGTGAAACCATAAGTCCGTCATAACCAGCTGCTGCACACTGTGCGATTGTGTCCTGCCATGTCTCTGCGTTATCGCTGCAGAAGAATGTGTCAGCTTCCATACCCAGAGCTTCTGCTGTAGCCTCGAAATTATCTGACCACATCTGGAAAATTGTTGCAGGGCTCATGAGCATGATGTATGCGATCTTCTTACCTGCTACAGGTGATACAGATGCCTCGTCAGCTGATGTTGCTACAACTCCCAATGAGCCAATAGCAAGAACTGATGCTAATAGCAATGCTGCAAATTTTTTCAACTTCATAAAATGTTTCCTCCTTTTATTTAAGTCTGACTGTCTGCCAGACTTGTTTACGGATAACCCTGGCCCGGCTTATCTGCCAAGCCTTTAAACAAGTTGCCGCAAATCCAGTCCTGTGCAGGCGAGTTTCTCTCTCTCCACAAACATGCCATCACTGAACTGTTTCTGCTCTCATGTGAATTTTTATCATATTTTACATATCAAGTAAACGTTATGTAAGCCTGTTGTTTTTTTTTGTAAAATCTGTACATTTTTCTGTTTTTCAATTATATAAAAAAACCATAGAAAATTGGGCTTTCGCGGTAATATAATCTACAAAATTCAGTTTATTAATGTATACATGAATGTTGCATTTTGTTGTTTTTTGTTGACTTTAAATTGTACAGACAAGAAAACAATGCATGGGAATTTCAGTAACGTATATGGCGTTCAGCCGACATCCTGAGAACATTGGACATTTTCCATTTTTCTTAAATTACATCTGAATGTATCCGAGTGTTTATGGGCATGAATGTATATGTCTTCGTACATATCGGAATCCTCTTCTTACGAATGACTTCAGCCTTAAGATAAAAATGCGCAAATGATACGGCCGGCACCATAGATTCACATAGAATCTATACTTCGGATCAGATGCGCTGATGGTTCGGCCGTCTCGTATCACGGCTGTCAGCCGCCCGATGATCTGCTCACCCCTTACGATCTCGCCGCTGATACAGTTATCTCCTATAATCCAGAATGTTCCATCAGGATTCACCCTCAGTACACGGTGGAGAACATAATCTTTTTTTGTTTTTGCTGGGTCAGTCTTATCATCCACATTAGATGCCCCGCTGTTTGAAGCGCATGACTCACCTTCCACAACAGCTATTTCCCTGTCCACGGCAGATATTTCATATTCACCTGACCGCTCGTTCAATGAGGAGGCTTCATCGCCTGGCATATCAACGGCATTTCTGTTCTTGCTTCGATTTCTGGTAAAAAGCACCGCGTCAAGTCTCTGAACCTGCTCGCCGCTGCATTCTTCAATTACCATGACATCTCTGTTCTCACGAAGAAGAGGCATCATTGAGATGCCTCTATTGGTATATACCAGCTTTCCTGTTGTCTTTAACTGTTCTTCAAATGTCATATGTTTTAAATTTTCTATTATGCCGCCTGCAGCACATCAACGCGACATCTCCTACCCACGTAGGCTGCTTGCCTCGCAGCTGCACCCTGTGTACTTATATTCTCTGTCTTTCTACCAGCTCAGCGAAGAATCCGCCTGCGGCAATAAGCTCGTCATAGGTGCCGTCCTCAATGATCTTACCCTGGTCGAGAACCAAAATCCTATCGCAGTGACGGATCGTCGAAAGCCTGTGAGCTATAACAATTCTCGTGCATTTAAGTTTATCAAGGGCCTCCGAGACATGCTTCTGCGTGATATTATCAAGGGCTGATGTTGCCTCATCCAGGAACAATATCTTAGGCTTCGGTGCTACTGCCCGGGCGATCATGAGCCTTTGGCGCTGACCTCCGGATATGCTGCCGCCTCCGGCCGAGATTACCGTATGCATTCCCATCGGCATATTACGGATAGCATCAGCCATGCCCGCGATCTCCGCAGCCTCCCATGCCTGCTCCATCGTAAGAGTAGGCTCAGCGATAATAATATTCTCAAACAGACTGCCCTGGAACAGCTTGCCATCCTGCATAACCGTTCCTATCTGTTTACGCACAGAATGCATATCCAGCCTGCAGGTATCCTTCTTATCATAGCAAATACTTCCACTAATAGGACGTTCGAATCCCAGGAGGAGCCTTAAAATCGTAGATTTGCCGCAGCCCGTTTTACCCACAATAGCCACATACTGCCCTGCCGGAATATCCACCGACAGATCATCAATGATCATCGGGCCTTCTTTATTATATCTGAAGGAAACGTGCGACAGCTCAATATTGCCCATGAGCCTTGTAACCGTCTCAAGTCCCTCCGTGATCTCCGGCCGGGCCTCCATCATCGGACGAATAAGTTCAAGACTCGGCTTGATGGTTGCGATTGTGGTCGCTACGGATGCCAGCGCTGCGAATGCAGATGAAATATAAGCATATGATGAATTAAATGCATAATAATCCGCAACGGATACGTTATTTTTCACAGCGGTATAATATATGAAGATCGTTCCCACCAGCGAGATCGCGGTAGTTACTACCTTATTCAGCTTGATCTGCGTAGGCGGATCATATTGAAGCTCCGCCTCCTTCGCATAGCAATTGGCCCATTTGGCAAATGCACGCTTCTCAGCTCCCGCCAGACGGATCTTCTTAATACCCGTGATAAGCGAGTATACGAGACCCTTCTCAGTGGCGGCCAGTTTCATTTGCTCCTTGCTGATAAACATCTGCGTCGAAGTTGTAATAAGGCTGACTGCCAGCGTCAGAACCGTTACGATCAGGGACGGCAGTACCAGAGACTTGGCAAATGAAAATACCTGGATCAGGTATACCAGCGAAAAAACGCCGGTCAGTCCTGTCGAAAATACTGCATTTACGATGGTATCGCAAATGGATGACATATAATTAAGATACTGGCTCAGCTCACCGGTTGAGTAGTTCTTGAAGAAGTCTGCAGGAAGCGAGAGCACACGCATCATGGTGGCCGTTGTGGCACTATTAGTAAGCTTCGTGCCGATACGTGTAAGCAGCAGCTGTTTGATGGATGAGAACATCAGGTTACCAATGGTTACGCATACCATGAATACCATAACTGCAACCAGCAGTCTGGTGCTGCCATAGGCCACGACCTTACCCGTGAGCAGGTTATTGAGCTTCGGGAGCAGGAGTCCGATCAATGTGACAACCAGGGCTGCCAGAGCGAAGCTCGCCAGATCCCAGGTGGTAAGGCTTTCCTTCATGTATTTCCATATATCAACCGCGCTTAATTCCCGCATCGGAAGCGGACGATAGAAACAATATGCCTCGTCGCCGATCCTGGCTGCTTCCTTACTGTCTACCCATTTCTTGCGGCCTGTATGGGGATCAATATACATGAATCTTCCGGCAAATCCCGGCACCAGCGTTATGGCTGAGCCATCCTCGCGCAGTGTCCCTATCATGACACCCATCGCATCCTTATGCCAGCCCTTCTCCAGGCGCACCTCACGATAGTAGATGCCGGATGCTGCCAACAGATAGTCCAGCCTGTCCTCAAGGGATGTGAGCTTGGCAGGAACTTCCTTCTCCTTGATCTCAAAATATCTAAGAAGCTGTGACACCGCATCCTTAACATCGCGGCCTTCAGCTTCGAAGAGTCCATCGCCGATCTTATGGTGTACGACTGCCTTCGAGATGTTCTGAAATGCTTCGGTCAGAACCTCGTTTTCATGCTTTTTTCGATTTTCTATCTGATCATTAAACCAACCCATGAGCGGTCATGCCCTTTCTGTCATAGTACTCTGCCCTTCACTGGCAAGCGATGTCCTATTACGAATTCGAATATTATATGCTGCGTGCCGTGAACCTCGGCGTAGCAGCCACTGTTCGAAAACGCCTTCGCTGATTGTTTTCTCGCAGTGGCTGCGCCGTCCCGGCACGCGCACAACAATCTATACGTATACGCCGTGAACAGTTACGTCCATCGCTTGTCACTCGCTGGTAACGAGCTTCGTATATGCGCCGTTATGTGCCATCAGCTCGTCGTGTGTGCCTCGCTCTACGACTTTGCCGTGATCTAACACAACGATCTCATCGCAGTCACGGATAGTTGAGAGGCGATGCGCGATGACGATGCAGGTGATGCCACGGTCTGTGATAGCCTGAACGACGTCATGCTCTGTCTTGGCGTCCAGGGCTGAGGTGGCCTCGTCCAGAATGCATATGGTAGGATCCTGGGCCAGTGCCCTGGCGATTTCCATACGCTGGCGCTGTCCGCCTGACAGATCCCTGCCGCCCTCCAGGAGCTTATGCTGATAGCCGCCGCTTCTCGTAACGTCATCCTGAATGCCGGCATCTCTTACTGCCAGCACGATCTCATAATCCTCAATGGAGGTATCCCACATACGGATATTTTCCGCAATCGTATCATCAAAAAGTATTATATCCTGATCTACGACTGCCACCGAACCGGTGAAGATATCACGGTCTATCTGAGAAATATCCTGGCCATCGAACTCGATTGAGCCGGACCATGGCTGGCATAATCCAGACAAGAGTCTGGCCAGTGTGGATTTGCCGCAGCCGGAGCTTCCTACGAATGCAATCTTCTGTCCCGGCTGAACCTCCATGGAGAAGTTCTCAATAAGCGGCGGATTAAATTTCGAATATCCGAATGTGACATCTGTCATCTTGATATGTCCTGAGAGCTTGGCCAGCTTCTCTGGCTTTGGTCTCTCGGTAAACCACGGATCATCCTTGTAGCTCATGACATCGTCAACCCGTTCCATCTGAGTTATCATTTCATTCATGGTCTGACTCGCCGAAATAAGATTAGTCGCAGGTGTCGTAAATGAGCTTAAAAATCCCTGAAATGCCATGATCATACCCAGCGTAAACTGACCCCTGATAACCAGCATGACCCCAAATCCCAGCACTGCCAGATTGGCCAATGCCGTGCAGATGTTAGGGATCGTTCCCAGCCACTGATTTAGTCTGGCATATTTCATTTGCTGGGCATTAACGCTGGCCTGATATCCTGCCAGTCGCGCAAAATAACCCTTCTCAGCACCGCTGGCCTTAATTGTCTCAATCATGTTGATACCGGACAGGAGCGCCGACGAAAACTTGCTCTGATCACGCATTTGCACACGCGTAATATTAACTCGCATCTTCGATACGATACCCGATACGAATAGATTCACAAAAATCGCGCTGACGCCGATGAGCGTCAGAACCACGTTATACCTGATCATGACCACCAGATAGAAGATCATCATTATGGAGTTGATCGCCAGCGGGCCGATGGTATTGACCAACGTCGATGCGATGGTCGCATTCGAGCTCTGTCGCTCTGACAGATCACCTGGCAGTCTCTGTTCGAAGAACTGCATCGGAAGCCTCAGAATCTTCCACAGATAAGAGGAATTGCCGACAGCCGCCATCTTGCCCTGGATCTTGAGACTGTAGATGGTGCTTATGAGCATCATCAGTATTATGACCGCCGAGAATGCGCTCAAGGCAAATATAAATGGCCACAGCCAGTCGCTGTTCTGTCCTGCCAGCAGTCTGTCCAGGAAAATGCGGCTGAAAACCGGCTGGATTACTCCCAGAAGTGAAGTGATTGTGGTTGTGAGTACAACAAATAAAACCGCGGTTCCGGTTCCCACGAGTCGTTCCTTAGCATATGAGATAACGGACTTAGGCTTGCCCTCAGGCACGAAGCTCTCGCCTGGTTCAAATGTGATACAGACACCGGTAAATTCGCGGTCGAACTCTTCCCACGACACAGTGACCTTGCCTCTGGCAGGGTCATTTAATACAGCCTTCTTACCCTTGAAACCATCAAGGACTACGAAATGATTGAAGCCCCAGTGGATGATACAAGGAAACGGGCCCTCTTCTAAGAGCGCCTCCGGCTCTAATTTATAGGCCTTAACTTCCATGCCATAGCTTTTGGCTGCCTGCACTATACTCTTCGCACTGGAGCCGTCTCTTGAAACGCCGCAGTCAACACGGGCCTGCTCCAGCGTGATCCATTTTTCATAATAACCCATGATCATCGCCAGGGATGCGGCTCCGCACTCCAGCATCTCGAGCTGCATGATGACTGGAACCTTCGCAACGCCCTTGGTGATGGGCTTTTTTATCTTTACATTTGACATAAGTTACAAATTAAAATTCACAATATTTATACTATGATGTTGGGGCGTCAAAAGGTATCTTGACACCAATGATCCCCGGATTGCTGCGCGCTATGCGTTTCCGCAATCCTCAAAACATTCGCAATCCACTCATTTCCCTGTAAAAACAACTAGTTAAGCAGCAATGAAATCGGAGATACTGTCTCTGTCGTCACTGTCGCGCTGTATACTCCTTCGTCGAGACTGTCCGAAACTGGGATTTCATATACGATATCACCAACGTTCAGTCCACCTGCCAATCGAATATATACATTCGTACTGTCTGTTATAACGATCGGCTCTAATGACGACGGCTCTAACGTGATCTTCTGACCGTCAATCGCAGCCGTTTTATTCTGAACAACCGCATTTATCGCATCCTCTGTGACATAGGCTGCGCATTTGCCGTCCTCAGAGACAACAGCAACCGTCACATGTGTATCGAGCCTTCCCATAAAGCTCCATGCCAGCGCACCTATCAGCAGAACGATTACTGCCGCCAGGAGCGCCCATACACCCGGTGTCGTTACATGCAGGTAATAATCGAGCTTCTCAGGTGAATCGATATATTCCTCACTTTTCTTACGAAATAATGATTTCTTCTCTTCTGACATAATTTTCCTTCCTATATAAATCAGGGTGACTGCCTAAGTCACTTGGCAAATGTGCTTTCAATCAGTCGATAATGGCCGCATCACGACGCGCATTGCAGCGCAGCCTTCAGTTCCTGCAAAGCCTTCTTGTGTACGATCTTGACATTTGCATATGACATACCCATCCGCTGGGCAACATCCTTAAGCGTCAGATTCCCATAATAATGTAGCACAATAACATCTCTGGATCTGGCAGAGATGTGTTCAAGTGCATCTGCAAGCTCTTCTAATTCTTCGTTGGCGATAACCTCCGACTCGATATCCTCGGCATCCACCAATGCCTCTGGCATCAGTCCCTCAGCACCATTTTCATCTGGAATCGGTTCATGCACCTTGCGTGTTCTGTAATAATCAAGAACTGTATTATTGGCGATGGTATAGAGCCACGTGGACACGCTCGCCTTCTCAACGTCGAACCTGTCTAAATTCGCGGCGACCTTAAGAAAAATGTCGGACACAAGATCCTCGACCATGTCCTGATCTGAGACCTTGTGTAAAACGAAGCTGTATACCTTCTTGTAATATGCGTTGTATATTTCTTCTAGGCTGGGCTGCTGCATTATCTGGCGTCTCCGTATGGTGTCAGCTTTCTAGTGCATCCATCCTCACCGCTCACTGCAGCGCCGTCCCCTGCCGCATACAGCATCTCAAGATCAGCCTCATCCAGCACCTCGCGGGCTGTTCCGGCGCAAGAAGCTCTCTTCATGATTTCATGAGAAGCCCTCTCAAAAGAATACATCTTCGGCATTTCATGAGCCGTCTTAGCATCGCCTGGCAGCTGATATCTGATCATTACATCATCGATCAGACCCTGCAGTCTGGAATTTTGCACAAAATATTGCATATCAAATAGCTGTTGTAATTTAGATTTCATAATTTTTCTGTCCCTCGCGAGGTATTATAGCACCCTTTTGGCCGGCTTAACACTGTTAATTGCAATTGTATTGAAGTTATAGTCGACTTCACTACAACGTTATACAGCTTTTGTTTATTCTTTCTGACCACGGTATCAGTCTCTGGCACTATTTTTAAATTGGGCTGGCTCTATCATTTATACTATAGCCAGCTGAGTTGATTCAGAAGGAAATTAAGATTTATAACAAAGAAAATGAGTCAAAATTGTCCATATTTTCAATTCTTTTTTGATTCTAAAACAGGTATACTTGAAAAGTCCATATTTTCTTCTGAATCTGATTCATTTAATCATACTATTGACGGACAAAAAGACAGAAGGCCTAAGAAGTAACCAAAGTAAAGGACAGCAGGTCCTTCTTTATAGAAAAGGAGAAATGTCTATGAAACAATCAAAAGATTACAAAAAGAAATTGAAACAGTCAGTAATGGTCTTTCTGACAGTGGCCATGGTGGGTTGCTCCGCAGGGGCAGCATTCGCTTCTGAAGACGGCATTGTAACAGATGCAACAGAAGAAGCAGCTGTTGAAACAACCGCTGAAGAAGCTGTCATTGAAGAAGATCTTCAGGGAACAGTCGATGAGATTGTAAATGATGCTGAAGAAATTCAGGGAACAGAAGGAATCTCTGAAGCAGGAAATCAGCCTGAAGCAGAAGGGGTCGAGAATTCAGCTGAAATCAAGGAGATTCCTGACTCAGAGTCTGAAAGCCTGATAGAGGAAGAGCCTGTTGCTGAAGAATCAGACGAAAAATCAGAAGAAGAAGCTGACGCTGAAGAAATTTCTGAAGAAACAGAGACAGACGCTGAAAAAGAGGAAGTAAAAACAGGCTGGCAGCTGAT
>CAVARE010000069.1:0-11248 GCA_963591145.1 Anaerotignum sp.
GAGCTGGCAACCGAGGAGACTAGGGATGCTGTAGAGAGATATATCTATGAAGCCAGCATGAAGTCCAATATCGACCGTATGGCCGATAAGGAGAAGACTGGCGTATTTACAGGAAGCTATGCTATCAATCCTATTAACGGCGAGAAGGTTCCGATCTGGCTGTCAGATTATGTATTAGCTGATTATGGTACAGGTGCCATTATGTGTGTTCCTGCTCATGATGATCGTGACTATGCATTTGCTAAGAAATTCAACCTTCCTATCATCCCGGTTATCTCTCCGGATGGCAAGGATGTAGACGTATCAGAGGCTGCATATACAGCAGCGTCAGGCGTGGTTATTAATTCTGGTGAGTGGACAGGCAGAGAGAGCGCTGAGCTTAAGAAAAATGCTCCTGAAGAGATCGAGAAGAGAGGTATCGGTAAGAAGAAGGTTAATTATAAGCTCCGTGACTGGGTATTCTCACGTCAGAGATATTGGGGCGAGCCTATTCCTATCGTTCATTGTCCTAAGTGCGGCAATGTGCCGGTTCCAGAGGATCAGCTTCCGCTGCTGCTTCCTGATGTAGAGAGCTATCAGCCTACAGGAACGGGCGAGTCACCTCTGGCAGCTATTGACGAGTGGGTTAATACCACATGCCCATGCTGCGGTGCTCCTGCTAAGCGTGAGACTAATACGATGCCGCAGTGGGCAGGTTCATCATGGTATTTCCTGCGTTATGTAGATCCGCATAATAAGGAAGCTCTCGTTGACAGAGAGAAGGCTGATAAGTACCTGCCGGTTGATATGTATATCGGCGGCGTTGAGCATGCTGTATTGCATCTGCTTTATTCGAGATTCTATACTAAGTTCCTGAATGATATCGGAGTCGTAGACTTTAACGAGCCATTTAAGAAGCTGTTCAATCAGGGCATGGTATGCGGTCGTGACAGAGTGACAGGCGCAGCTACTAAGATGAGCAAATCCCTGGGCAACATCGTATCTCCTGATGACATGGTTAGGGATTACGGATGCGATGCGTTGAGACTCTATGAGCTGTTTATCGGACCTCCAGAGCTGGATTCTATCTGGGACGAGAGAGGAATCGACGGCGTATACAGATTCTTATGTCGTCTGTACTCACTGATCATGGCAAATGCCGATGTGGACATTAAGGCAACGGATGAGATGATCAAGACCAGACATAAGATGGTCTGCGATATTACTAAGAGACTTGAGTCATTCAGCCTTAATACCGTAGTCAGCGGCTTCATGGAATATACTAATAAGCTGGTTGATATTTCTAAGGCTGCAGGCGGAATCGACCGCGAGACCATGGAGACAGTCATCAGACTTCTGGCTCCATTTGCACCACATATCGCAGAAGAGATGTGGCAGGCATATGGACATAATGAGACAGTATTTGACAGTAAGTTCGGCTGGCCGACATATGACGAGGCTCTTACTAAGGACGACGAGATCGAGATCGGCGTTCAGGTAAATGGCAAGCTTAAATGCACAGTTAAGATTCCTGCAGATGCTTCTAAGGAAGATGCCATAGCAGCAGGCAAGACAGCACTGGGCGATAAATTAAGCGGTAATATTGTCAAGGAGATCTACGTTCCTGGAAGAATTATAAACATTGTTGCAAAGTAAAACACGATTGCCATAGAGGACGACTGTGCCGAGGTTCACGGCACTATCGTCCGCGGTTTTTAAATAATGCTATCAAACATTCTATATATCGTAATATTAGTGGTTCTGCTTATGCTCTCAGCGTTCTTTTCAGCATCTGAAACGGCGCTTATAACCATCAGTCCTCACAGGCTGAGGACGATGGTGGAGGAGCATCAGAAGAATGCCGAGATTCTGGAGAGGGTATTGTCCCAGAGCGACAAGATGTTAAGCGTCATTCTCATATGCAATAACATCGTTAACTTGGGCGCGTCTTCATTAGCTACAGTCTTCGTCCAGAATGTCATAGGCAGCTGGGCCGTAAGTATCGGCACAGGCGTATTGACGCTGCTGGTGCTGGTATTCGGCGAGATCACGCCTAAGACCATATCGACATATAACAGCAATAAGATCGCTCTTAAATTTGCCCCATACATTCGTATCCTTATGATTATCTTCACACCTATCGCCGCTGCGATTAATTTCCTGGCAAATGGTGTGATCAGGCTTCTGCGCGTTGATAAGAGCAGCAAATCTGAGTCTTATACAGAAAATGAGATCAGGTCCATTGTTGAGGTGTCGGAGGAAGAGGGCGTCATTGAGAGCGGCGAGAAGGACATCATCAATAATGTCTTCGATTTTACTGATACTATCGCGAGAGAGGCCATGGTGCCGATCGTCAATGTCACATCAGTCGGTGTGAATTCATCATATAAAGATCTGAGGGAAGTATTTGCTGATAATCTCTATACGAGAATTCCTGTCTTTAATGAAGACGAGAGCAGCTTCATAGGCATGATC
Organism: Anaerotignum sp.; assembly: GCA_963591145.1. Lineage (GTDB taxonomy): Bacteria > Bacillota > Clostridia > Lachnospirales > Lachnospiraceae > RGIG5612. The sequence goes on from CAVARE010000069.1 coordinate 2,455, forward strand.
AATCTTAAGGATTTTATCTTCATGTCTGCAGAAGAAGCAGATAGATTCGACCTGAAGTCTATTATGAGGGAGCTGCCTTATACGTATGAGCAGAAGCATCTGGCTGAGCTATTTCTTGATATGAAGAAGAAGCATACCAACATGATGGCTGTCATGGATGAATATGGCGTTACAGTCGGAATCATCACGATGGAGGATCTCCTTGAGGAGATTGTCGGTGATATCCGTGACGAATACGATGAGGACGAAGAGGATGAGGTGCTGCAGGAGGGAACTGATGAATATGTAATGCATGGCTCCACCAGCCTGTCTGATATAAACAGCAAATTAGGAACCGCCCTTCAGTCAGAAGCATATGATTCTATCGGCGGTCTCATCATAGAGAAGCTGGACAGGCTCCCAGAAGAGGGGGACACAGTGACTGCAGATGGTGTACACCTCACAGTTGAGAAGGTAGACGGCCCTAAGATCGAGCAGGTCAGAATAAAGGTGCTGCCTAAAGAGGAGCAGGAAGGATAGGCTGTCAGAGTAATTAAAAGTTTTGTATATGCCGATGAGCATTAGCTAAATGAAACAACGTGTATGACAAACATGAGCGATAATTCTAAAGTCCGGATAGGGCTTACAACTGAACAGGTTAATGAGAAGATCTCACAGGGTCTTGTTAATGGTGAGATCAATATAAAGACCAAATCTTATAAGCAGATTATCCTTGATAATTTGCTTTCTTTATTTAATCTGGTAAATGCTATCCTTCTGGTATGCATTTTATTGTCCGGGTCGTTAAAGAATGCATTATTCTTCCTTATTGTTATCTGGAATTTTGTTATAGGTTCATTGCAGGAGATAAGAGCCAAGAAAACCATCGATAAGCTGTCGATTATGACAGCTCCGAGAGCCTATGCCCTGCGTGATGGCCGCATCACCGAGATACCGGTTAAAGATATTGTACTGGGTGAGGTCATGAGGCTTCAGGCTGGCAACAGGATATGTGCCGATGCGGTGATCATAGATGGCCGCTGCCAGGTTAATGAGAGCCTTATCACAGGCGAGAGTGAGCCGGTCAGCAAGGGCATTGGAGATCACATATTGTCGGGATCATTTCTCGTATCTGGCCGGGTTATGGCTGAGGTCGAGCACATAGGCTCTGATAATTATGTAAACAAGATCACGGCTGGTGCCAAGCATTACAAGAAGCCTGAATCTGTCATAATGAAATCTGTCAATTCTATAGTTCGTGCCATCGCGATATGCATTGTTCCGCTGGCAGCCCTGGTTGTATGGAATAATTTCTTCAGAGGCAGCCTGGATTTTTCAACGGCCATGGTTAAGACTGTTGCGGCAATATCTTCAATGATCCCTGGAGGTCTGGTGCTGCTGGTAAGCATCGTTCTGGCTGTAAGCGTAGTCAGGTTGTCCATGCATAAGACATTGGTGCAGGATCTGTATTGTGTCGAGAATCTGGCGCGTGTGGATAAGCTGCTGCTGGATAAAACAGGCACGATCACAGAAGGAGTCATGAAGGTTGAACAGGTGATAGGTCTTGATGGTGCTGCCACGGAAGATGCGATAGAGAGCCTTAAGCTTTTCTCCGATTCCATTGAGGATGAGAATTCAACCATAACCGCCATAAGAAATTATCTTAAGGATGGCGCAAATGTTGATAATAATCATAAGACTGTTGTAGTTAATGCTGGAGCTGCTGCAGCCAGCGATGGAACTGCTGCATCAAATGATATTGGCATATTTAGCAGACAACCAGGTATCCTGTCAGATGATGCTATCACAACGATACCATTTTCATCAGACAGGAAGTGGAGCCTGGTTGCAGTCGAGGGCTGTGGTTCATATATATTAGGAGCCCCGGAATATGTCTTAGGAGACAAGATAGGGCAGCTGCAGGATAATATTCAGCAATATATAGAACAGGGCAGCAGAGTGGTAATATTTGCTCACAGCGATGAGATTATAAAAATTGCTGCAGATGGCAGTGTGCCGGAGCTTCCTTCGGATATAATGCCGCTGATGCTGATCGTCATAGGCGATAAGATAAGGGCAACCGCCAGAGATACATTTGCATATTTCAGGAGGGAAGGCGTAGATATCAAGGTTATATCCGGGGATAATCCTCAGACTGCATCCATGGTAGCCGCAGAGGCAGGGCTTAATGATGCGGATAAATGGATTGACGCGACCACTCTTAAGAGCGATGCGGATATTGCTGATGCGGTAGATAAATATACGGTCTTCGGCCGGGTGACGCCTAATCAGAAATGTCAGATCGTGAAGGCGCTTCAGAAAGCAGGGCATACAGTTGCCATGACAGGAGACGGGGCCAATGATGTGCTGGCACTTAAGGAGGCAGACTGTTCCATAGCTATGCAGTCGGGCTCGGATGCGGCGCGAAATGTGGCCAATCTGGTGCTGCTGGACTCGGATTTCTCATCTCTTCCGCTTGTTGTGGCTGAGGGTAGAAAGTCCATCAATAACCTGCAGCGCTCATCTGCCCTATATCTTACCAAGACTACATATTCCTTTATATTCTCCTTTATCTTCCTGTTGGTTTCGTCATTAACATATCCATTTGAGAATATTCAGGTTACGCTGATCGGAGCAGTAACTATAGGCCTTCCGTCGTTTATGCTTGCATTTGAGCCTAATACCAGGAGAATTCAGAATCATTTTCTGAAGAACGTCTTTATACCCGCAATCCCGGTGGGAATATTAGAAGCGGCTGCAATAGTCATAGCATCATTAACTCTTAAAAACCTGGCCCATGCAGACATGCTGCAGCTCTCCACAGCCGCGACTTATCTGATGCTCCTGCTGGGAATATGCACAGTATTTAATATCTGCGGTAAGATAGATGCATGGAAGATAGCAATAGTCATAATCATAACTGCAGTCGCATTTGGCGCCGTATTGCTGTTTCCTAAGCTATTTTCAATCGTGTTCATAACAGAGCAGATGATTAAGATAATCCTGCTGTCAGCTGCGATATTCTTCGTTATAGAATTTATTGTTCTGCGGGTGGTGATACCGAAAATATCCCACTTGTAAAAAAATCACATTGTGCTATAATTACTTAGCTGTCGGTGTGTGGCTCAGTTTGGTAGAGCGCTGCGTTCGGGACGCAGAGGCCGTGGGTTCGAATCCCGTCACACCGATTATAAAAATCTATTTTGCAGAAAACGACGGTGAATCACACCGTCTTTTTCTGTATGCAGCTAATCCCAGTTGTCTTTTTCTTCCGGATAGATTCTTGGAAGAAGATCAGCAAGATTAGCGAATTCATGCATATTGTGGGCGAGAAGGCCCTTGGCAAATTCCAGCGGCTGAACTTCACCTTCTTTTAACAAGAGTACAGGATTGCCTCCCATAATGTGATATCCAGTCCAAAATCTGGTTCTGAGCTCGATTCCGCCTTCAATCTCTCTTACGAAATGGCACATAACCTGAGCGGCTGCGCCTGGCCAGTCATAGACACCGCAGTTGGCAGTAACGATGGATCCGCATGCAGGGGTGCCGATCAATTCTGCCTTGAATCCCATCTCCTTAGGATCCCTGAAATTAGCAAAAAGATTCATCACGCCGCTTCCCGCATCCTCACGGATGATGTGCGTGGTATCATAATAACGTTCTTTAAGTGAAAGCTTCGCACAACGTCCCTGAACCTGAGCTGTGCTGATAGCATGATAATGATCATATGGATCCCATAATGTATATCTCAATGGTCCGAGTCCATGCCATGCGAACCACCAGTCGAACATTTCGACTGTTACACCAGGCATTTTTGTGAGATTAGCTACATAAGTAGAGCCATCAGGCATCTGGCAGTAGCCAACCTCCTTATCCAGATATCCTGGCTCGAAGAGCTTGTTGCGGTCTTCGATTTTCAGTGCATATTTAGGATCAATTGGATTTTCAAGATAAGCTAATTTTTCTTCTGGAACTGGAGCGAGGGGCTTGTCATAATATTTGGCATAGCTTAGATTTCTTTCCTCGTCCGTGATTGGAACTCTCTGCTTCATATTTTTTCTCCTTACGAATTATTTCTTGAGTTGTCTGACATGGATTTTCTAAATTCACATAAAAAGAGCTGTCGGACAACTCATTGTTTTGTTCAAATGCAACTAAATATTAGCATTTGCCTCATATTCTTAAAGCGAAAAAATATGCAGAATGCATTCCGAAATGGAATGCATTGAGATTTTAGATATTATTTATCATTTTTATAAATTTGGATACATAGTCGTTAGTGCATTTCGGATCCCATGCAACGACAATGCCGGTTTCGATTTCTTTGAAGCTTCTTTTGACGATCTTTTCATGAAATTTGCTGCAATCAAAATATACATCTGTAAATAAGATGCCGTCATCGCCGGTATAAAAACGGCAAATGTTCTCCGGAATCGTATATTGCTTACCCAGCTTTAATTGACAGCCGTGATCTGCAAATACCTTTTCCATATATTTAATGTTATATGTTGCAACATCACTCAGAAGGACTATAGGCTCTGCAGACAGAGCTTCAAATGTGATAGAGCCCTTCTCCAGACGATGCCCCTTCGGAACAATTATTCGTGCATAATCCCTGGCAACCCACTTCCACTTAAGGTGAAGCTGATCTAATCTTTCTGTAAGAAAATCCGGAACAAATATCAGATCAAGCTTATGGCTTATGAGCTGCTGCAGCATGACTGCGATGGTCTGATTATCGAATTCCTCCCGCACCTCTGGAAATCGGCGCTTGAATTGAAGCCATAGCGGCCAGAAATAGAGCTCAAGATCGGTGTTATTAACGATTCCCAGTCTGAGAAGTGATTGATTTCTGTGCTGAAGTGACCAGATTTCATTGTATTCTTCTGATAGGGTGTCCAGACTTTTCTTAACGCAATTGTAGAAATCATTTCCAGCCTCGGTTATATAGAGGTTTTTATGATTTCTGGTAAATAAAAGAAGATCCAGCTTCTTCTCAAGACTTTCGATGTTTTTACTCACAGCTGATTGAGTCATCGCAAGAGCGACAGATGCCTTGGTAAATGAGCCCAGCTCAACTACGTTCAAAAAAATATATAATTCTCTGAAATTTATATCGTACAGATTGTTATTCATCTACATTTCCTCACTGAAAAGTGTCTTCAACGACTTATCACGTGCATTCTTTAATTCCTGATCCAGGTCTTGCTGCATCTTCTTGATAAGAGCCTGCTTGATGATCTCTGAATTAATCAGGATATTATTGTTTACATAGAATTCCTTGCCAAATCCCGTTACATAAACAGATGATTTGTCTGAATCTGTCGATACTGTAAGACTATTAGAGGAGAATATCTCCTTGCTGGAATTTTGAAAGCTGTATTTCTTGCCAGCGGATATAATTGATGGTTCGAAACTGTTTAAATATTCACTTACGATATATGGAAATGACGGCATGCGAATGATTCTGTCGATTATGGTTGGAAGAATATCCGTTTCCGGCATCTGTTCCTCTAAATCAGATATTTCATCATACAGATCAGAGAGCAGTGATTCATCATCAGAATCGGCTATCTTATCATACAATTCGTTGATTCTGTCAGATATGTTATCAGCTGATTTGTTAAGATTATTGGCCTTAATAAGTCGGTCCACAGAATCCTCGGACAGACCAGTCATTTCACTTATACATGATTCGTCACTTATATCTTCTTCACCCAGAAGATAATTGATCGTGCAGCCTAATTTACTGCACAGATCACAGGCAACATCGAGTGGAATGACATTGGAATGATCACCCTTAGTATATGATCTTACACGCTCAGAATTAAGACCCAGCACATTGGTTATATAATCCTTCTGCGTAAGCCTTTTGTCATCAGGATGAGCCTCGTTATAAGCCTTGAGGCGTGATGACAATAGTGATTTTAATCGTTCACTGATAATCTTTTTATCGTATACAGGTGCCGAAAATGACATATAGCCCTCCTTGTATGACTTCTGGAATACTTCAAGGTATTAAAAATACCTTCGAATCTTATCACACGAAATGTCAGCTGGCAATCATGCAAGTGAGCAAATTGTTCTATATAAGATATAATGAGTATGATTGCTTGTATCAATATCTGGGACTAACATGCGGAGTAGAATTGTCATGCGTCGAGTTGTAATTTCACCTACGGCAAAATGAATTACTTGATTTATAAATCAACATTTGAATTGCAGCATATACGTGCTATAATCGTCGGGTCATCGGTTCTTGGAAGGAGTGCATCTTAATAATGCATCGCCAGTGTCCAGTGCAACTAACATATTTTCCCTGGGAGCACATGGCGGCCGATGTATTTTTATGTGGAAAATAATTATAAGCGATTTCATTTGCACGATTATAGATTCGTGCCTGATGAATGCTTTGGAGGAAGTTATGAGAATCAATGTAATGGATCTGAATACGCTTACTAATGGCGATCTGGATTTTTCAGAGATCGAGGCACTGGGCGAGACGAGGTTTTATAATGTTCTGCCTGATGATGAAATGATAGAGGCGTGTAAGGATGCGGAGGCCATTCTTATTAATAAAGTCTCGCTTACAAGACAGGTCATAGAGCAGCTTCCAAGTGTCAAGTATATAGGACTTTTCGCAACAGGATATAACAATGTTAACCTTAAGGCTGCCTCTGAGCATGGCATAGCTGTTGCAAATGTACCTGGATACAGCACGGATGCCGTATCGCAGCAGGTATTTTCATTTATTCTTATGTTTGCCTCAAGCATGCCGCTATATAATGAGGCAGTGCATAGAGGAGAGTGGATTAAATCCAAGACATTTTCATTCTTCCCGTATCCGATAAGCGAGATAGCAGGGAAGAAGATTGGAATAGTAGGGTTCGGAAATATCGGCAGGAAGGTGGCGCAGATTGCGGCTGCGTTTGGAATGCATGTAATGATCTATACGAGACGTCATGTGGCAGACTGTCCTTATGAGCAGGTGGACAAGGTCAGATTGTTCTCAGAGTCGGATTATCTGTCACTTAACTGTCCGCTCAACGAGGGTACGGCTAATCTGGTAAATGATGAAACACTTGCGCTTATGAAGCCTACAGCATTTCTTATAAATACTGCCAGGGGCGGAGTAGTCGATTCTGTGGCGCTTGCAGAGGCACTTAACGAGGGCAGAATCGCAGGTGCAGGAATAGATGTTCTGACGGTTGAACCGATGCCGGTTGATGATCCGCTATATACTGCAGCAAATTGTATCATAACACCTCATATCGGATGGGCTGCGATTGAATCCAGAAGAAGATGTGTCAGCATGGTTGCAGACAATCTTAAGTGCTGGATGGAAGGCCATCCGAAAAATATTGTGAATATACTTCATTAAAAGAATCGTTCTTCATCTCTGATTCAGAGGGAATGGTTTGAAAAAAATAAGAAGATAAGGATAATGGCATAGAATATGATAATAAATACAGCAGACAGATTAAAACATTTTCAGACAGGCATTTTTGCGGCATTAAATGAGAAGAAGGAAGAATTCCTTAAGACTGGCCGCAAGATGTATAACCTCTTCATCGGAACACCGGATTTTCCGGTTGCACCACATGTGCAGCAGGCACTTATAGATGCAGCAGCAGACCCTGAGAACTGGCACTATGCATTAAGGGATACTCCTGAGATGCTTGATGCTGTGGTTAGATACTATAAGAAGAGATTTGATGTCGATATCACTTCTGATGAGATTATGTCTGTGAGTGGGTCGCAGGAGGGTGTCGCTCACCTGGGAATGGCTCTGTGCAATCCTGGTGATGTGGTGTTGCTCCCTAATCCGGGTTATCCTATTTTCGAAGTAGGGGCATATCTGGGCGATGCTGAATTATATTTTTATGAATTAAAAGAAGAAAATAATTTCCTTCCTAAATTTTCGGATATACCTGAAGATATCGCCAGAAGAGCCAAGTATATTATGGTTTCATATCCATATAATCCAGTTTGTGCCATCGCACCAGATGAATTTTATGAGGAGCTTCTGACATTTGCCCGCAAATATAACATCATCGTAGTTCATGACAATGCTTATTCTGACATTATCTATGACGGAAATTACGGCGGATCGTTCTTGAACCATAAGGGTGCCAAGGAACAGGGAATCGAATTCTTCTCTCTGTCGAAATCCTTTAATGTTACAGGCGCCAGAATATCATTTGTCATCGGCAATAAAGAGATTATCGATGCCATGAAGCTTTTGAGGTCTCAGTATGATTTCGGTATGTTCTTGCCTATCCAGAAGGCTGCGATTGCGGCTCTTACAGGTCCGCTGGATGGTGTGAAGGAACAGTGCAAGATGTACCAGGCCAGAAGAGATGCACTGTGCGGCGGGTTAAGAAGCATCGGCTGGAATGTAGCCGACAGCAAGGGAACCATGTTCGCATGGGTTAAGATTCCTGAAGGATTCGAATCGTCTCAGGACTTCTGTATGAAGCTGCTTGATGCTACCGGTGTATTATGTACCCCGGGAAGCGCCTTCGGTTCATGTGGAGAGGGCTATGTAAGATTTGCCCTCGTCCTTCCTGTCGAAGAATTAAATGAAATGATTCAGGTGATTGATGCGAGCGGAATATTAAAGTGATGAATTTTTAGAAAAGAATTTAATGTCTTTCTTTGAAGCGGCACAGACTTCGTACAGAAAAGTTGGTATAATGCACAAGTTTGACTCGAAATCTGCTGCTGTCCAAGGAACAGATTTGGAGTATAACTACTTAGATAACCTAACGGATTGGAGGATGGATATGCTGAAAATTCTGCTTGTGGATGACGA
>CAVARE010000070.1:0-36236 GCA_963591145.1 Anaerotignum sp.
TGAAATTTCCTGAATGTACGTATGGGTTTACGCCATTAACACTTCTGATGGTTTTAAACGGACTGAAACGATTCTATCCTAAACGATTTGATGTTGAAGCAATTAGTGTTGATCTGGGATTTGGAAACATTGATTTTTCTAAGATTAAAACATTCTGCAATAATATTAATGTGCCCTATACGGTTGTTGATACTGGTATTTCAGATATTGTTTTCAACATAAAAGCCGAGAAAAGCCCTTGTTCATTGTGTGCAAAACTTAGAAAAGGTGCTTTTAACACCAAAGCTATTGAATTAAAATGCAACAAGTCAGCTTTTGGGCACCATCGTGATGATGTTATAAACACAATGATGCTCTCTTTAATATACGAAGGAAGGTTTTATTCATTTGCACCGGTAACTGAATTGGACCGATCTGGCCTAACTTTGATCAGGCCTCTTATATACATTAACGAAGCGGATATTAAGGGCTACTGTAACAAAAGCAATATTCCTGTTCTGAAGAATCCCTGTCCTGTTGACGGAAAAACGAAACGGCAATATGTTAAGAATCTGGTGGCACAAATTAACAGAGACAATCCAGGTGTTAAGGATAGAATGTTTACTGCAATATTAAATGGTGTTGATCACTATAGGAAGGCAGATTAAATGGCCAATAGAAGTTATCACGAACAATTTAAAATAGATACAGACGTTAAACTAAGAAATAAAATCAAGGAACTGCCCTCTTTTGCAGCATCTTTCTTCAGAGGTATAGAACCAACTACGTCTGCCAGAACGCGTATGGCATATGCTTATGATCTGGGGATATTCTTTAATTATCTAAGCAAAGAAACTGGATTGGGGGACGGACTTGAGATAACACAATATCCTATATCCATCTTAGAGAAGGTCACCCCTACTATTATCCAGGACTATTTGGATTATCTTAAATTCTACAACAGTGATGACAATATTGAGCGCGCTAATTCTGAGCGTGGCCTTAACAGAAAGCTTGCCAGCATTCGTTCCTTTTATAATTACTTTTATAGAATGGAACAGATAAAATATAATCCTGCTTCCATTGTCAGAATGCCTAAGATTCATGATAAGGATATTATCAGACTAGATCGTGATGAAATCTCTAAACTGCTAGATGAGGTTGATTCTGGCGATAACCTAACCAAGCAGCAGAAAAATTTTCATAACAAAACGCGAGTCAGGGATCTTGCACTTCTCACTCTGCTCCTAGGCACAGGAATACGTGTTTCTGAATGTGTAGGTCTTGATATAAATGATGTTGACTTTAAAAATCACGGTATAAGAATCGTTCGCAAGGGCGGCAATCAGGTTGTTGTATATTTCGGTGACGAGGTTGAAGATGCTATAACAGATTATATGCATGAACGTAATGGAATAATTCCGCTCCCAGGACACGAGAATGCTCTCTTTTTATCAATTCAAAGAAGAAGAATATCTGTCCATGCCGTGGAAGCGCTTGTAAAAAAATATGCAGGTCATATAACACAGTTAAAGAAGATTACGCCTCATAAGCTGCGCAGCACATATGGCACACAGCTCTACAAGGAGACTGGTGACATATATCTTGTTGCAGACGTTCTGGGGCATTCAGATGTTAATACAACCAAGAAGCATTATGCTGCATTAGAAGATGAACGAAGAAGAAGTGCCAGAAACATCGTTTCATTAAGAAATAATGCGGATAATGAAAATTGAATTTCGATACGCTTAATGCCGCGAAATGCAGGCGCAGCATATACTGCAGCCTGCATTTCGCTAGAGATGATAGATATGGATAAAAGATGTAAAAAAGATGGTTAATAATTATCATCCAATATAATAAGTGATTATGATCCTTGAACCTGCAATTATCTGATCAGATGATAAATTATTAATAAACATAAGTTCGTCGATATACTCCTGAATGGAACTGTAATGACCGTCAGCGTATTCTGAAGCAAAACCCCATAATGTATCACCGGGTTCAACTTCTACAGAGCTGTACTGTTTAATTGCATGACTATCCTCTTCTGCCTGGGTCTGATTATTATTGGCAAGGATAACTATAAATGCGGTGATTAACAGCGCTGATACGGCCATGATCTTGATTATTCTGCTCATAATCTTGTGATTTCTCGAGTAACTATAACCTTTAATAACCATTCCATTTTTCATAACAATTCCTCCAAATATCCTCGAACGTTTGTTTGTGATCATGTTATACCACTCGAACGAATGTTTGTCAATATTTTTTCGAACAAACGTTTGCGCTTTTTTTATAAGTGTGGTATTATGACGATGTTAATGAAAAACAGATGTTAAGCTAATCATAAATGCAGCCTATGTGCCGCAATAACTAAGTATCTTTAGCCTACCATCAGAACTTATAGTACATGCATCAGAAAAGTGAGAATTTATTATGAACAAAGGAAATATATCAGCAAAACAAGAAGCTATACTGGAATTCATAAAATCTGAAATTCTATCCAAGGGTTATCCTCCGGCTGTGAGGGAAATATGTGCTGCGGTCGGACTTAAAAGCCCTGCCACTGTTCATGCGCATCTGAATACTCTTGAAGCAAATGGATATATTCGTCGTGACCCAACCAAAAACAGAGCCATCGAAATTATAGATGATGACTTTAATATTACCAGACGTGATTGTGCGCAGGTACCTATTCTGGGAAAGGTAGCCGCAGGATCACCCCTTTTGGCTGAGGAAAATATTACAGACTTCTTTCCAATCCCCTCAGACATGCTTCCGAATAGTCATGTCTTCATGCTGCGAGTTCAAGGCGAAAGCATGATTAACGCAGGAATCCTGGATGGTGACAATGTAATTGTTCAACAAACTAATACAGCAAGCAATGGCGATATGGTTGTCGCATTAATTGAAGATGGCGCCACAGTTAAGACTTTCTATAAAGAAGAAGGTCATATAAGACTTCAACCAGAAAATCCGGATTATGACCCAATTATAGTCAATGACGTTAAGATTTTAGGTAAGGTAATCGGCGTTTTCAGATTATACTAATATTCAGCCTATCAGTAATCAAAATAATTTTGATCAGAATATTTTGATTACTGCTTAGAGCCATGCAAAACTGCTTGCTGCAAATGCATTTATTCAAACAGATAAGCAGTTTTATATCGCCATGCATCCGTAAGAAGCTGCCGTGGCAGGTTCTGAAGGTGGTGAACAAATATCCACATGATGAGCAAAAGGAAAGCTTCGAGGAAGTGATTTTGCGATGCCTGAGCATGCATAGAAGCTGCCCGTGGCAGGTTTTCTGTAATATGGTTCTGAAAAATCACTCTGATTTTATTAACTTATATAAAAAGCTATACTAGGAGGATTACATGAAAAACGGATATATTAAAGCAGCCGCTGCTACGCCCAAGATTGTAGTCGCTGACTGCGATTCTAATGCCGATATCATCATAAATGAAATTAAGAAAGCGGCCGCTGTAAAGGCTAAAATTATCGTTCTTCCTGAACTCTGCATTTCAGGATACGAATGCAGGGATCTATTCTGGCAGGAATATCTTATAAAAGGATGCGCCGCCGCCCTTAATAAGATTGCGGCAGAAACTAAGGATATTGATGCCATTATCTTTGTCGGCCTTCCAGTTGAATTTAACGGCAAATTATTCAACTGTGCCGCTGCATTAAATAAAGGCCAGATCCTGGGCTTTATTCCTAAGAAGAATCTTCCAAATTACAATGAATTTTATGAAGCAAGACATTTCACACCTGGAACTGGACATATTCAATATATCAACTGGTTTGGAGATAAGATACCTTTTGGTATGAATCTTATTTTCAGCTGCAGTCAAATGCCGCACCTTAGAATTGCTGCAGAAATATGTGAAGATCTCTGGGTGCCTAATCCTCCTAGCACCTCCCATGCTCTAGCGGGTGCAACAGTTATTGTTAATCTTTCAGCAAGTGATGCCATGACTGGCAAATCTAAGTACAGAAGAAACCTCGTATCTTCTCAATCCGCCAGCCTTATCTGCGGATATATCTATACTTCAGCGGGTGAGGGAGAATCTTCTACCGACCTTGTATTTAGCGGTCATAATATAATATCGGAAAATGGAACTGTGCTGGGTGAATCCGAAAGATTTAAAAATCAAATGATCACAGCCGAAATAGATGTAGACAGACTGGTAAATGAACGAAGGCGCATGACAACATATCCTTCTCAATATTCTGATGAATATCTTAATATTGAATTTAATCTCACGCTGGAAGAAACTGCACTTTCAAGATATATAGATCCTCATCCATTTGTTCCTTCAGCCAAGGCGGACAGAGATGAACGCTGCGACGAGATTCTCAATATTCAGGCTATGGGACTAAAGAAGCGCATCGAACATACACACTGTCAGAGCGTCGTTATCGGTATATCAGGTGGTCTGGACTCTACTCTTGCCCTCTTAGTTACCGCAAGAGCGTTTGACATGGCTGGAATATCCAGAGATAAGATTACTTCTGTTACTATGCCCTGCTTTGGAACCACGGATAGAACATATAATAATGCATGTGAGTTAACAAGAATTCTCAGTGCAACTCTGCGTGAGATTGATATAAAAGAAGCTGTTAACATACATTTTCGTGATATCTGTCATGATCCGGATGATCATAGCGTAACTTATGAGAACAGTCAGGCCAGAGAACGCACACAGATTTTAATGGATATTGCAAATCAGACTGGCGGCATGGTAATCGGCACAGGTGATCTGTCTGAGCTGGCTCTGGGCTGGGCCACATATAATGGTGATCACATGTCCATGTATGCGGTTAACAGCTCTGTTCCAAAGACGCTGGTTCGACATCTGGTACATTATTACGCAGATACATGTGGAGATGATAAGCTTTCAGCAATCCTTCTGGATGTACTGGATACACCGGTAAGCCCTGAGCTTCTGCCGCCTAAGGATGGAGTCATATCACAGAAGACTGAGGAACTCGTTGGCCCATATGAACTGCATGACTTCTTCCTGTATAATATGCTGCGTCAGTGCTTTGATCCAGGTAAGATATATAGACTCGCTAAAATTGCATTTAACGGAATCTATGAAGATGAATTTATACTTAAATGGCTTAAGAATTTCTATCGCAGATTCTTCGCTCAGCAATTCAAACGGTCTTGCCTTCCTGATGGACCGAAGGTTGGATCTGTAGCCGTATCTCCTAGAGGCGACCTTCGTATGCCGAGTGACGCCAGCGCAGCAATCTGGATGAAGCAGATTGAGAGTATGTCTCATTAACAATAATATAATCATCCAGCGGTACTATAACATCTACAGTTGTAGTGGTATCGCTGGATGAAGTGATAAAATCCCTTTTTATGTATTGTTATTCAATATCCTAACGTTTCACCAACCAGAATCACCTTGATTCTATCTTTTGCAGCTGACCTTCTTGTGATTACCGTATTGCTGCAAATGCAATCTGGACTTAAGCAATCCGAGCACCTGCCAGTGGCAGCACAAGGCGTTTTTCTGCCCAATCTTATTGCATTTGGTGGCGACGCTATATTCTTGACTCTTTTATACCCTTCCTCGACATCGGTAACAACTTTATTCATGCCTGCCACTATAATTACACTATGTGGGCCATATATGAGACACGATGTACGACCTCCAGTTCCATCGATATTAACCAGGATTCCATCCAATGTTATAGCATTCGTACTCATAAAATACACATCAACAAAATACGCCCGATGAAGGATTTCACTTAATTCATCTGGGGATTTTGCGGTACGTCTGTCCAAAAAATTTATGTCCTCTCTGCTTGCAAGAGTATCAATAATGCCGCATTCATCCAGAGTCACACTTCCTCCATTTGACACAGTCATTCCTGGCTCTACAAGCTTCATCGCAAGCTCTAATGCCTGTTTTGAAGTACCGCAGTAATATCCTTTTATCTGTCTTTTTTCAAGATTCTTTATTATCGAGTCAGCTGTGATTGTATACATTTTTTCCTTTGCGTCCATTACTTCTTCCTCATTATTACTTAAACATTCTTTCTGATATTTTCTGTTCCTATGGCTAAGTCATCCAGAATATCAGTAATAGAATCATCCTGATCGATAATCAGACCATATTCATCCAGTGCCGGACAATTCGAAGCCTCTGACAAAATATCCTTCAGTGGAATACTTCCCTCACCTACTGCGGTAAAGCATGTACCACGATTTTCAGGACTGGCATCTGCACGAATGTCCTTAAAATGCAGCAATGCTATTCTATCTTTATATTGCTTCATTAATTTAATAGGATCTGCCCCGGCATATTTCGCCCAGCCAACATCCAATTCTAATTTAAGATCTGGACATTCTGTTAAAATATAATCCAGCGCAGTCATTGAATCCTTGCCGCAATTTTCATATATACATTCCGCATCATGATTATGGTAACATAATGTCACTCCGACAGCCTTAAGCTCAGCACTTAGATCTTCAAGAACCTCACGATAAGCCTTCATTCCTTCCAATCCCTGCATTAAACTGATGACATAATATTTGATGTCGTTCTCTGATGCAAATGCACATAACCTCTGAGTTAATCCACTCAGCAGCTCAGGCTCAGGACTTCCCATCATTACATGACAGCTTACAACAGTAAGACCAGCCGCACGAACCTGCTGCAATCTAGCAGCCGCATCTTCAAAATCCCAGATGCCGCCTTTCATTTGCTTTAAAACCTCTGGTGGAATCTGTAAATTAAGCTCCTTCGGCGGCTCACCTGCACCCGTGAATGCAACACATATCTCAGCGGAATTAATTCCTATATTCTTGAGACACTGAAGTGTTCCATCAAAATCCTTATATAATTTTATCTTGGGACCGAAAAAGTTAACTCCTATATTCATTCCTTACCTCTTCTATTACACTACAGAAAACGCATACTATAGCACATGTCATCATGTATCCCCATGTTTCGCCAATCAGTATAACCTTAATTTTTGTCCTTTACCGCTGCCGTTCTTGTAATAATCGTATTGCTGCAGATACAGTTTTATTTACGTGAAAAATATTCAGACATCTCATACAATGCCTAGGGATTCTAAAATCTAAACTTAATTCGTGCAAAATAAAGCAATTTATCTCAACTTACAGATCTGCAGCCTCAATTACATTTCCGTCCATCCAGATTCTTTCCAGATCGTAGAACAGTCTGTCCTCCTGGTTGAATATATGGATGATAACATCTCTGTAGTCCATGAGAATCCAGTTAGAGCCCTGATATCCTTCGACACTCTTAGGAGCTATGCCCTGTTTGCCTAGCTTTTCCTCGATGTTATCAGCAATCGACTGGATCTGCTTCATATTAGAGCCGCCGGCGATAATAAAATAATCAGCTAGAACAGATATTTTGCTGATATCAATTATCTTAATGTCGATACCCTTCTTCTCATCAATGTACTCATATGCCTTCTTTGCAAGTTCCTGGCTGGTCATTTCATTCTTCCTTTCTTTTTTGCTGGTTTTTATTAGGATCTATCCTAATTATAGCGTCACATTGTCCCTTTCCTCAACCAACTTCTTATAGAAATCGCGGGTTGCAACAGTTGCAGGATCAATATATGCATTCTTTTTCTTGAGATATTCCAGAGTCCTGTCAGCTATCATATAGACAGCCTTGTCCAGATCAAGGAATGCCATCTCTCTGTAATTTTCCATATGCATTACGACATCTTCTCTATTAGGCTCGATGAAATCTGCCACATAAACGATCTTCTGCATAACTGTCATGTCAGGGGATCCTGTGGTATGTGTAGAGATTGCCTGATGAATCTCACGGTCGTAGATGCCATAATCTATCTGGGCAATAGCAGGTCCTGTGAGGGCATGCAGCAAATGTGGATGCTCTGTAACGTATGTTTCCGGTACATATATCATCATTTCTGCGGCCTTAGACAGCTGCTCCGGAATAGGCACACATTTGGCACAATCATGCATATAACCGGCGATCATTACCCTGTCCACCTCATATTTATACCAACGCATAGCCAATGCTGCGCTCGTATATGCAACGCTTCTGGTATGGAAAAATCTTGCTGCATCCATGCTGGCCTGTAACTGGCCTTCCATCATTTCTACTAATTCATGTTTCATATCTACCTCCATAAGCGCAGGCAGAATTGAATCTGTCTGTGAAACAATATTTATCTTTTCTCGTGCTTTTTACTGTTATATCTATATAACGTTATCTTCTTGCCCATTACCTGAATAACTGTGCTCTTAGTTCTGTCAGCAACTGTTGCTGCGATCTCTGAAGGATCATCCATACAGTTCTTAAGCACTCCAACCTTGATAAGCTCTCTCGCTTCAAGTGCTTCATCAATAGCTGCAGTTACCTCTGGCGTAAGGGAATCCTTACCAACATTAATGATCGGTTCGAGGTGATGAGCCTGGCTGCGAAGCAGCGCTCTTTCTTTTCCTGTCATAATTATTAAACTCCACTAGTTTATGTGTCAAAATTAAACAAATCGATTGCACAACATTCTGTGCCGCGCTCTGTCTCAATTTTATTTTAATATGTGCTGCATTAATCGTTAAAGTATTCGAACTCATGTCCGTAGACTCTTACAGTATCACCTTCAGCAAGTCCCAGATCTTTAAGCTGTTCTATGACGCCCTGTTCACGCATAAAGTTCTGGAAGAACATGAATCCCTTCTCAGATTCCAGATTCGTATATCCCAGCATACGTTCAATTCTAGGTCCTTCCACACTATAAGTCTCATCATCCACCTTATTAACATAAAATGGAAGCGACTCTTCCCTGAAGAAGTCCTCGACATCCACTTCACTTTCGAATACTGCCTCAACAGGCGTTTCATCCAGAACCTTTTTCACATAATAAAGCAGCGGCTTAATACCCTCGCCTGTAGCTGCTGAAATCGGGAATACTTTCACCTCTTCTGTGGAATCTGCAAATGCCGATCTGATTTTTTCGATCACGGCAGCACGCTCTTCTTCATCATATATAAGATCGATCTTATTAGCTGCTACAATCTGTACCTTCTTACCCAAAATATTATTATACTGCTCTAATTCCTTATTGATAGCAGCTATATCCTCTACAGGATCTCTGCCCTCAGTACCGGCTGCATCTACCAGATGAATCAGAATACGGCATCTTTCAATGTGCTTCAGAAATTCATGGCCCAAGCCTAAGCCCTCAGATGCGCCTTCAATAAGTCCTGGTATGTCTGCTATAACAAATCCATCCTCACCCATGTCAACAACGCCCAGATTAGGACTTAAGGTCGTGAAATGGTAATTTGCAATCTTAGGCTTGGCATTAGAAACTACAGAAAGGAATGTAGACTTTCCAACATTTGGGAAGCCTACGAGTCCTACGTCCGCAATACTCTTAAGTTCAAGTATTACCTCTAATTCCTGGGACTTTCCACCTGGCTGCGCATACTTCGGAGCCTGCATTACAGATGTAGCATAATGCATATTTCCATTGCCTCCGCGGCCGCCTCTCAGGATCACATATGGCTCTGAGGAATCGCCCATATCATGAATAATCTTACCAGTCTCAGCCTCTTTTATTATGGTTCCCTTAGGTACCTTTATAATCAGATCTTGGCCGTTTTTGCCATGCATACGCTTCTTGCCGCCCTCTTCACCAGACTCGGCAATATATTTTCTCTTATGTTTAAAATCTATAAGAGTATTGATATTCTCGTCTGCGACAAAAATAATGCTGCCGCCGTTGCCTCCGTCTCCGCCATCCGGACCTCCGTCCGGAACAAATTTCTCACGTCTGAAGCTTACGTGGCCATCTCCGCCTTTTCCTGATTTAATTATTATTCTTGCACTATCTATAAACATATATTCTCGAAAAAAACAGGCTTCAAACCAAACAGATTTGAAGCCTTAAAAACTGAATTATTCTTCAACAGGAAGAACTGATACCTGTTTTCTGTCTCTGCCTAATCTTGAAAAGCTTACCTTTCCATCAGTTAAAGCATACAGTGTATCATCTTTTCCACGACCTACATTCAGACCAGGATGAATATGTGTACCTCTCTGTCTGTAAAGGATGTTTCCAGCTTTTACAATCTGACCATCAGCTCTCTTAGCGCCTAAACGTTTAGACTCGGAATCTCTACCATTTCGTGTAGAGCCAACACCTTTTTTATGTGCCATTTATCTCACCTCTTCTTATCCAACTATGCTCTTAATCTCAACTTCTGTGTAACACTGTCTGTGACCGTTCTTCTTATGGAAGCCTTTTTTAGGTTTGTATTTATATACAATAACCTTCTTAGCCTTATCCTGAGCTGTAACTTCACCGACAACCTTAGCTCCAGCTACTGTAGGGTTACCAACCTTAGCTGAATCTCCACCGATCATAAGAACCTGATCGAATTCAATCTGTGATCCGACTTCTACGTCGAGCTTCTCTACTCTGACCTTGTCACCTTCACAAACCTTGTACTGCTTTCCACCGGTTGCAATAATTGCGTACATAACGTACCTCCTGAAATAATACTCGCCAATTATGGTGTCGGAGAAATTCTCCAAACTTAAAAAACCTCATTGTGCGGCTAACTATCATAAGATAGCACACAATGAGGTCTGCTGTCAATATTGTATTTAGGTTGAATCCGATTATTCCAAAGTCAGACATACAGTGACAAAGGACATCTGCGGATTCTTCCAGAACTGCGGTCAGGCAGTAGCTCTAGAACAATTGATAGATATGATTATCAAACCACTCATATCCAAGTGTACTTGAAAGCGACTCTGATAAAACTCCCAGGTTAATCAATAAACCGATGAGGAACCAGATAAGAAGAAGTACCAGGATGATATTGATGATCAGGCAGATATAGAATCCAACTCCATGACCCTTCTTCTCTTCATAATCATCATAGTAATCATCGCGTCCGTAGTCATCATAATCATCATATTCATCTTCGTAATAATCATCTCGACGGCTATTTCTTCTAGGAGCCTGCTGACGTGAATCATATCTAGGATCATTTTTCTTAGAACTGCGGCGTCTAGGTGCTTCCTCCTCGTAATCATCTTCTTCATATTCATCATATGATTCTTCATACTTCTTAGCAGGAGCGGCCTTCTTAGGAGCTTCCTTTTTAGCCTTAGCAGGAGCACTCTCCTTAGCTGCAGGAGCCTCGTCCTCAGTGTCATATGGAGACTTAACATTCTGAACAGAAGGCATCGCGATCTTACATGCCTCATCATAAGCGAGCTTCAATGCTTCTGAATGTATATTAGCAGGAGTATTGCCAGCCTTGATCTGCTGAACTAACTTAGCCAGTGTGTTCTTAGTTGCCTGCATAGCTGTATCATGATTACCCGTAATCCCCTTAGCAAAGTCATATACTTCCTGGGCATTTTCCTGATAAAGCTGTTTTACTGCTGCTGCACTGCCTGCTCTGATATCGTCAACTAAACTCATAATCTTTTACCTCAAATAAAGTCTATAAAATTAATATTTTTTCGAATCTATATTGTGTTAATATTAACAGAATGAATAAGTTATTGCAATATTGTTAAGTCTATAAGTTCGTATAATGGCTTACGAATTTTCTTCCTTGTTACTTCCACCAAATTCAATTTTGTCATGTCAACTATATTAGTCTTAACAGGGTCAAATTGCAATTGATTTTTCAAATAATCCATCAGTATATTCTTATATGCATCCGACTTCATATTTATGAAGTCAATTATTATTACACCCGACAGATTTCTCAGCTGTATCTGTCTGGCGATCTCCTTGGCAGCCTCAAGATTTACCTTAAGATATTCATCCTCAGCCTTTTTTTCTGAAATGTATTTGCCTGTATTTACATCGATTGCAACCAATGCTTCAGTTGGTTCTATCACTAGGTATCCGCCAGACTTAAGCCAGACTTTTTTCTGTAGCGCTTCTCTTATCTGCTTGTCTACATTAAACATTGTATGCAATGATACCGTGCTATTGCTGCCATAGAACTTAAGCTTTTGGGCATCGTCGGGCTGATATCTGTCAAGATATTCCTTGACTTCCTTATAGATATCTTCATCGTCAGTTAATATTTCACCCACCAGATTCTCATAACCGTCCCGGATATTTACGATATAGGAAGAAGGTGCCTTATAAATCTGCGACAGACAATTATTATAGAATCCGCAGTCCTTAAGCATCTGCCACAAGGTATAATAGAACTCCATCTCATCATATATCGTCTGCTCTTCAGCATACATCGCATTCGTTCTGATGATAAATCCTATATCCTGATATTTTTCGCTGTCGTAATTTTTCTGAAGGGATTTCTTCTTATCTGTATCTTTAAATTTAGCAGAGAATCTCAGGCCTTTTTCACCAACTGTAAGGACAACATATTTGCCTGTGAGATTGATATCCGATGAAAGTACAGGTTCCTTAGTCTTAATTCCATCCTTAGAGACCTGAACCATCAATTTATCGCCTTTTCTGACAGGACCTTTTTTTCTATTCAGATTTGTAAATATCGGTTCGTATTTGCTTTCTAATTGAAAATATCCCATCTGTCCGGGAGCATATTCAATAAAGGCAGCATTAATATTTCTCACAATATTATCAACCCTACCTATATATACATTTCCAATTATGCTTTCTGATTTGCCGCCGTCCAGATTAATCTGAATTGCCTTGTCTTTTTCATCAAGCAGCAATGAAAAAACGTAATTATTCTTTCTTGTTAATATTAATTTGCCTTTTTTATGTTGTTCCATATTACAATGTCTGATAGTCAATCAGCGATATTACATTTGCAGCAAACAAATCATTTCTCGTGATTGATATCATATCCCGTTTATAATCAATACCGCTGAACTTAAATAAGTCTTCTGCAATCAGCTCAGGCTTGATATTATTCTCACTTCCGGCCTTCAGAAGAATCTTAAGTACATTTTCTTCAAGAAAAATCTTCTCTATCATTCTCTTAATATCAACATCTTTGATGCCGGTTTTAGTTTTCTTCTGAATGATAACCTCAGGTCTGTCCAGATATTCATCGAGCTTCAGATCATATGAGTTATCAAATGAGATACTGTATGACGCATATTTAACAGCTGCCATGGCCTTCTCAGCCCCTTCTTTAAGCTCACGCACAGCCAATACGTCAAATCCCATACCGCTTACATCATTAAGCCTCCGGCAAATAGCATCAAGATCCTGTCCGTCTGCAATCTCCGCATCCAGATACTCGCCGGTGCTGGCGATTCCTACCCCCAGAGGAAGAGCAAAACTCATTTTCTGATGAGGATTAAAGCCCTCAGAATACGTCATCCTAACCTCTGCTCTGTTGAAATTTCTCTGAAATGTACGCATGATATCAAGGTGACCTAGATATTTTACAATCTCATTTTTTGTAAACTTAATTCTTATACGCATGGGCAGTACTCACCTCCACTCAGTCTTGACGCTCCACATCCGCTGCATTTCATCTTGCAGTTAGGTGTCACCTTCTCTGAAAGCGCTGTCTTATATTCTCTCAACAGAAATTGCTTAGTAATACCTGCATCAATGAAGTCCCATGGAAGAATCTCATCAAGGCCTCTCTGGCGATATACATAGAAGTCAAGATCCAGTCCTGCATCTTCCATGGCCTTGATCCACCTGTCATAATCGAAGAAATCCGTCCAGGCATCATATATGCCGCCGTCTTCATAGACCTTCATGATTACCTCAGACAGTTTTCTGTCTCCGCGCGCCAGAATTCCTTCGATAATAGTTGTCTTAGCATCATGCCAATTATATTTAATACTCTTTTTATTTAGAACTCCCTTGATCGTGTCATTCAAGGTAAATGCCTTTCCCAGGTAGTCCTCCGGCTTGTACATTTGCTCCCACTGGAACGGAGTAAATGGCTTCGGAATAAAAAATGAGGTGCTTACAGTTATCTGTATCTTGCCTTTTCGCTCTTCCTTAGGAACTGTGTCATAGTACAGCTCTGCCACCTTTTCCGCCAGCTCTGCAATGCCCTTAATATCCTCTTCTGTTTCTGTAGGAAGCCCCAACATAAAATACAGCTTAACCTTATTCCAACCGCATTTGAATGCATTTCCTGCGCCAGAGAATATATTTTCCTCGGTTATGCCTTTATTTATAACATCACGCATACGCTGAGTTCCGGCTTCAGGTGCAAATGTCAGAGAGCTCTTCCTGATATCCTGAACCTTGTTCATTACATCTACAGGAAATTCATCAATTCTAAGTGAAGGCAGTGATACATTTACCTTCTTATCCTTATATTCATTCAAAATAAAATCCAGCAGTTCAACAAGATGAGGATAATCCGATGAGCTTAATGACGACAATGAAATCTCCTCGTATCCGGTATTTTCTATAAGGAATTTGGCATGCTTCTTAAGAAAATCAATCGACCTGGTCCTAAATGGTCTGTAGATCATGCCGGCCTGGCAGAATCTGCAGCCTCTTATGCAGCCTCTCTGAAGCTCCAGTGTTACCCTGTCCTGTGTGGCCTGAACGTATGGAACAACAGGATAATCAGGGAAGCTTATCTCATCAAGATTAGCGCAGACCTGTTTTGAAATAACCTGAGGCGCACGGTAACCGTCGTCACATTGTTTTGGTGCAAATGCTGCTATCGTGCCGTCAGCATTATATGAAACCTCATATAACGACGGAACATATATACCCTGCATTTTAGAGGCAGCCTTGAGAAATTCCTGCCTGCTTCCGCCATTTTTCTTATTTTCCTTATACAGATCCATAAGGTCAAAATATATGGTCTCACCCTCGCCTATATAAAATAAGTCGAAGAAATCAGCGATCGGCTCCGGGTTATATACACAAGGACCGCCGCCGATCACGATAGGGCAGGTCTCATCTCTGTCTGCGCTCTTAAGAGGAATATGTGACAGATCCAGGATCTGAAGAATATTGGTATAACACATCTCATACTGGATTGTTATTCCCAAGAAATCGAAATTCTTAATCGGATCCTGGGATTCGAGAGCGAAAAGAGGAATATTTTCGCGCTTCATAATGTCATGAAGATCCTTCCATGGTGAATATACCCTCTCACACCAGATATCCTCCCGTTCATTAAGCATTGAATATATGATCTGAATACCCAGATGAGACATTCCTATCTCATACAGATCTGGGAAACACATAACAAATCTTATATCTACTCTGCTCTTATCCTTCATTACAGAATTGATCTCGCCGCCTGTATATCTGGCAGGCTTCTCAACGCTTAATAATATGCTGTCAGATAATGCAAGTTTTCTTTCCATATCAATCCATCCTCTCTTCTTCCTTAATATCGCGGTTCAGACCCTCCAGATAATGTACCTGGACGCCAAACTTCGGTCCAATGAAATATTTTTCATCAAGCTCATCTATTTTGACACTCTTAGGTCCGCCATTTTTAGCCCGTTCGTAGAATTTCTTTAATTCCTGAAATCTCATATAATACATTTTATCAGCCTTCAGGAAGTTAATAAGAAGAAAAGCTATGCCTTGCTGTTCCTCAAAATCTCTCATAAAGTTGAACTGATGCTCATGTACATTCGAAAGTGCAAATGTATTAGTCTTGCATTCCTTTGCATCGAAGCATACAGGATATCCCTGTATCGCGCCAATATAATCAACTGTGCTCTTCTTCTCAAAATAAGCCAGCGTAATATGTCTGTTATCGTCTATCTCTACAGGCTTAATCGGTGTTGGAATTTTCTGAATCAGACCCAGCCGAAGCTCACGGTATTTTTCATTTGTAAGATTTATTATATTTTCAAATTGAGAGCCCCTTAAGCCCCTTGACTGCCATGTAGACATAATTTCTCACCTTTCATTACTGTATTAAATATATCTGGGAGCGGTGCAGTTATCTCCTGGCCGTTCAAATATTCCAGGATACCATCCAGATTGTTAAACTGCATCCTATACGCATGAAGCATCTGATCCCTTAATTTGTACTTTCGTTTAAAAAGATTATTAATACTGCTGTCACCGTATTTAGAGTCACCTACGATTGGATGACCTATCGAGGACAAATGTGCCCTGATCTGATGGGATTTGCCGGTTATTAAGTCAACCAACAGGAGAGTCACATTATCATTTGCATCTAATACCGTATATTTTGTCTTGATATAAGAAGACTTTCCTGCTGCACCCTTATCATCTGTTCCTAATCCATGTATAGACACCTTATTCGTTATAGGATTTTTAATAAGATATCCCTCTATAGTCGAGCCCTCGGTAATTCTTCCCTTAACAATACACAAATAAAACTTTGTTGTGCTGCGTTCCTTAATGGCTTCGTTGATAATCCTTACGGCAGCAGGATTCTTACCGGCGACCATGAGACCCGAAGTGTTCCTATCAAGCCTGTTGGATATACCGGGCGTGAAAACATCAGTTTTCCCGATATATTTCACAACCATCTCATTAACAGAAATATCAGATGGTGTACTTTTTTGTGACAACAGCCCGGCTGGCTTATTAAATGCCAGAATATTATCATCTTCATAAATAATCATTTTCGCAAATGAGTATCCGCCGCGACTTTTATTGGTTCGGTCATGTGATCTTGAATCATCACTGGAATGATCAGAATGAAATTTGGCAATCGTATCATCAGCAAGATACATCTTTAAAATATCACCATTCTTCAGTATCTCACTTCCTGCAGCTTTTCTGTCATTTAGAACAATATTCTTTTTCCTAAGCATTTTATAGACAAAGCTGGGATTGGCCTTATCAAAATACCTGATCAATATTTTATCGAGTCTTCCGCCCGATATTTTCTCGTCAATATGTATCTCTTGCATTGAATTATCTCCGCTTCAGATAATCACACAGCTGCTCTCTTACATGGTCAATAGAGCCGCTGTTATCAATAACAAATGAAGCATAACGTTCCATTTCTTCATCGCTTAATTGATTATTGATAATGCTGTCGATCTTTTCGACAGAATATCCCCTTGAGGCCATGAGTCTTTCTACTCTCATACCATAATCAGTATGAACAACCCAGAGCTCATCAATAAAATCCAGATAATGTGCCTGGATCAATATCGCAGACTCTACTATTATCAAATCATAATTCTGCCTCTTATATTCATCAATAAGCTCTAAAACCCTGACTCTTACGAGGGGATGCGTCATCATGTTAAGTGCACTTAACTTATCTGCATCAGAAAATACAATAGCCGACAGTCTGCCTCTGTCTATATGGCTTCCTGCTCCGCTGCTTAAAATCTCTGTTCCAAAATAATCAACCACTGCATTATAGGATGACTGACCAGGCTCCATAAGTTCTCTGGCCACATCATCTGCCATAATGATCGCGGCGCCATATTCTTCCTTTAATATCTGGAGGATGGTCGACTTTCCAGTACCAACTCCTCCTGTAACACCTACTATCATTTAATGTGCCTCATACCAATCTGTGCCTTCTTCGACCTCTACTTCCAGAGGAACTGCCGTATGCGCGGCATTTTTCATTTCATCATGAAGTATCTGCTTAACCTGATCCTTTTCTTCGGGATATGTCTCCACAAGCAGCTCGTCATGTATCTGAAGTACGATTCTTGATCTTAGATTATTCTCCTTCAAAACCCTGGCAACATTGATCATAGCTATCTTCATTATATCCGCGGCGCTTCCCTGAAGCGGCGAGTTCATGGCTACTCTCTCGCCAAACGAACGCTGCATAAAATTGCTTGATGCCAGTTCAGGAATCGGCCGTCTCCGATCAAACATCGTCGTTACATATCCATTGATTTTAGCAGTTCTAACAATATCATCAAGATATTTCTTTACGCCAGGATATGTTTCAAAATACTGCTTTATATAATCAGATGCCTGCTTACGCGATATGCTTAGGTCCTGACTCAGACCAAAGGAACTGATGCCATATATGATTCCAAAATTAACTGCCTTGGCATTACGCCTCTGTTCCTTCGTGACATCTTCAAATGGTACATTAAATACCTTAGAAGCCGTAATTCTGTGTATATCGGCCTCAGAATTATATGCCTCTATAAGATTCTGATCTCCAGACAAATGCGCGAGAAGCCTTAATTCGATCTGGGAATAATCCGCATCCAGGAAAATACATCCTTCCTTTGCAATAAAGGCCTTTCTGATTTCCTGACCCAGTTCCATCCTTATAGGTATGTTCTGAAGGTTAGGCTCAGTGGAGCTGATCCTGCCCGTAGCTGTTATTGTCTGATTAAATGTGCCATGTATACGCCCGTCCTCAGAAATAAAATTAACCAATCCATCTGCATATGTGGATTTAAGCTTAGTTATCTGCCTGTATTTTAATATCTTATCAACAATCGGATAATCAGGTGCCAGTTTCTCTAATACATCAGCTGATGTAGAATATCCTTTTTTCGTCTTCTTGGATGCAGGAAGTCCCATTTTTTCGAAAAGAATCACGCCCAGCTGCATAGGAGAATTAATATTGAATTTTTCATTTGCCTCGGCATAAATGTCACTTTCAAGCTCCGCCGCCATGCTTTCCAGCTTTTTGGAGAATTCTGCCAGACGTTCCTTATCAACACGCACGCCCTCGCATTCCATCGCATAAAGAGAATATATAACAGGAGTTTCTATATTAATGAACAGCTCCCACATATTTTCTTCTTTTAATTTGCTTTGAAGCGATGCAAATACTTTATAGGCAGTTCTGGCACTATATGCCGCAATCTGCATGCATTTCTCGGCATTATCTGAAACCAGATATGCATTTCCTACCGACAGCTTGCCGATGAGATTCTCCTTGGACGGCAGGATCTCACTCAGGTAATCCTTGGCAATCATATCGTATGAATAATTATTCTGCAGCGGATTTAGCAAATATGACATGATCTCAATGTCATATATCTTATCAGACGAAAAATCTATCGCATCAACAGCATGAAGAGTCCTCTTTATGCCAAATGTATAGATTTCCTTGCCAGATTTTAACAAATCTAGAATGCGAGTCTTGATATCATTATTCCTGGTAAAAAAATTAAATGACATCTGGGATGAAGTATCTTTTTTTTCTTCTTTGGATGCACCATCTGTATATATGACTATAGAATCCTCTGCATCACATACAGCCAGAATAGAGGCCTTGTCGTCTACGAATATTCCCAACCTATCTGCTTTAATTGACTCAACTGAGAATTCATCAACAGGCTTAATTGTATATTTCACGGCCTCTTCACCGGAGACATCCTTTATCTCAAACCTGGACATGAGCCTGTTTAATTCCAGCTTCTTAAACAATTCATATGAATCGCTGTTATACATCACAGACTCATTTTCAATTTTTCCTTCAGTGATTTCATATGGAACCGGACTGTCTGTATTAATGGTAGCCAGCACCTTGCTCATGTGTCCTTGTTTTTCATATGCTATAAGGTTCTCTGAAGCACGTTTAGGCTTTATCTCGGCTGCATGCTCTATTGCCGCTTCTAGGGATTTGTATTTGCTGATAATGGCAGATGCAGTCTTTTCACCAATTCCCGGTATTCCCGGAATATTATCAGACGAATCCCCCATTAAAGCCTTCAGATCAATGAATTCTGTAGGTGTAACCTGATATTTATCAAATACATTTGCCGCATAGAAGTCTTCATATTCTGTCTTGCCGCCCTTGGTATGAGGAATACATATTTTAACCTTCTCTGTCGCCAGCTGAAGAAGGTCGCGGTCGCCCGATAAGACAACAACGTTATATCCCTGTGCCTCTGCCCTGCGTGCATAGGTTCCTAAAATATCATCAGCTTCGTATCCCGGGAGCTCCACTGTTTTTATTTTCATGGCATGAAGCACATCCTTAAGAACCGGAACCTGTTCATGCAGCTCTTCAGGCATTGGTTTTCTGTTTCCTTTATAGTCAGCATACATCTTATGTCTGAATGTAGGCTCCTTAACGTCAAATGCTACCAGAATGCAGTCTGGCTTTTCCTTGGTATATACACTGAAAAATATATTGAGGAATCCATATATGGCATTAGTATGAAAGCCCTCAGAATTGGTAAGGTTCGGGATGCCATAGAAGGCGCGATTTATAATACTGTTTCCATCTACTAATAAAATTTTCTCACTCATACAGACAATCCTTATCAAAACAGCAGTGATCCCGCTGCATTACTAATGTGATACCAGGGTCAAAAGGCCCAAAACTCCGACGCAGGCTTGCCTGTAGGCGGAATTTTGACCTAGGAATACGCCAAAACATGAGTACGTAGCCATTTTTCGTGGAAAAATGAACGGATTACGAATACATACATTGCGTCGCGTCATGTAATCATAGCACAAAATAGTCCTTCCAGGCTACCCCGAAAGGACTATTTATTATTGTTTATATCAATATATAAAAGGGAAGAACATACATCCCCTGAAAAGACCAAGTATCAGCATTATTATAATCATTATTCCAAAAATTCTGAATATGGAATGTCCTGATGATCCGGAGTAATAGCTCTCCGAATCGCTTGAGCTGCTCTGCTGATATTGTCTTAACAGCTGCTGATATATCTGATTATTCGGATCGGCCTTATAAGCCTTCTGGATCATATCATATGCCATCGCAGCATTTCCTGATCCGTTATATGCAACAGCACTCAGATAATACCATCGTGCATTTCTCTTATCGCTGGTCATCGCTGACAGAATCCTAATGGCCTCCGCATATCTGCCGCTGTTAATAGCATTAATAGCACTAATAATCTCTGGCGAATCGCCGCTTTTAATATGCGGTCTTGTGTCATATCTTGCACCGCTATATCCCGTATATCCTCTGAACAGGTCATCAAAATTGAATCCATAGAAGCCGCCGCTATATCCGCCACTGCCATAGCCGCCGTTACTATAACCATAACCGCTATAGCTCTGGGAACCGGAATTCTGGTAACTGCCATAACCGCTGTTATACGTACTCTGTTGTCTGTAGGCATTCTGCTGTTGCTCCTGAGCTCTCTTTCGCTCATACTTCTCAGGATTCTTCAGCATATCATATGCCTCGTTAACCTCGTTCATTTTCTTGGCCGCAACCGGATCATTAGGATGCAGATCAGGATGGTATTCCTTGGCCTTTTTTCTATATGCTTTTTTTATTTCATCCTCGGTAGCATTCTTGGATATACCGAGTACCTGATATGGATCTATCATGTTCTCTTTTCAAATGAATTTTTGCATTTTGGACATGTAATACGAATGTTCTTGCCCTTAGGCGGCTTAGGAATACGTACCATAGCCTTGCAGTTAGGGCACTTAACATACTTATGAGTATTCCTGTCCTTGATCATATTTTTATAAAGCTTGAATTTGGCAACAATCGTATTTTTGATTCTAAGATATTTGTCTAATTCCTGTGCACGCTTCGAGTGATTCCTTGAGCAAGTCCTGAAAATCAGAACGATTATTGCAGCCAATGCTATAAACCAGAAAAATCTAAGTGGCCTAAATAAAGACAGAATAAGAAATACAATAGTTGCACCA
Organism: Anaerotignum sp.; assembly: GCA_963591145.1. Classification (GTDB taxonomy): domain Bacteria; phylum Bacillota; class Clostridia; order Lachnospirales; family Lachnospiraceae; genus RGIG5612. The sequence continues at coordinate 21,499 of CAVARE010000070.1, forward strand.
GTTAAAGTTGAATTCAGTTCATCTTTGCCATAACGACCCTGCATAAATGTAGAAATTTTGTATGACAAATTGTCAAAAAATCTTCTCATCAGAATACTCCAATTCTTAAATATTAATAAAACCATAATTATCCGCAGCAAATCATCGTGAAATTAAAATGTTGCTGAATAATTACTAATTTTCAATTGATTTTAGCAAATTATTAATATTTAGTACAGAAGTTCTTTGTGATTTTTTCATGAAACAAAACATTTTTTGATTCGCAGAACACGCAAAAATGTAATGAAATGAATATGACCATAAGGCTTTTATTAAAACAGGACTCCGACTATCTGTAATAATCGGAGCCCTGCATATCTAACAATCCTTAAGAATTATTCTTCAGCGGCTGTTGTTTCCTCAGCAGCTTCTTCTGTTTCTGCTGCAGTTTCTGTATCCTCAGCAGCTTCTTCTGCTGCAGCCTCTTCGGCTGTCTCTGCTGTATCGTCAGATGCAGCCTCTGTTGTATCCTCTTCAGCTGCAGGAACGATAACTACATTGTCCTTAAGAGCTTCCATAACCTTAGCATATTCAACCTGAAGCTTCTCAATGAGCAGTACCCATGCATCACCTGACAGTTCCTTGAATTCCTCTACAGTATATGTATCAGTATATCCATATGATTCCATATAAGCGGCGATTTCTTCGTCAACTTCCTCATCTGTTACTTCGATGCCCAGATCACCTGCAATCTTATCAAACAGCATCATAAGTCCCAGATAATGCTCTGCCTCTGCAACTGTATATGCCTCTGCTGAATCATAGCCATACATCTGAGCAGCCGTATCCTCAGTTGCATCTGTATATCCATACTGCTGGAGCATAGAAGCATAATATGTAAGTGAATCATTTGAATAGCTCTTCAGAAGTTCGAAGTCAGATTCGCTATAGCTTATAACAGTTTCCTTCTCAACTAATGCAGCATATATTGCATTATAGAGGGCATTTTCATACAGATAGTTATATGTATATTCTTTTAATTCATCTACTGTATTAAGCTCGGTATCCATATTAGCTGATGAAAATTCCTTAACAAAATCATCATTCAGCTCTGGTACATTAGAAACAGATTTGCTGTTAATTGTAACAGTAAATGTTGCATTCTTGCCTGCCAGATCCTCTGATGAATAATCATCTGGGAATGTTACATCAATATCAAATGTTTCGCCGATTTCATGGCCCACCAGCTGCTCTTCAAATCCGTCGATAAATGTTCCTGATCCCAGTGTAAGATCATATGAATCATTTGTTTCAAATGCTTCTTCTTCGCCTTCAAGTACTCCTGAGTATGCGATATTAACTGTATCGCCATCCTCAGCTGTTCCCTCTGTAACAGTTTCTGTTGTTGTAGCATATGAAATAATGCTGTCAATGTATGAATCTACGCTCTCATCTGAGATAGTTACATCAGATTCACTTACTTCGATTGTTGAATAATCCTCAAGTGTAATCTCACCGTTCTCACTTGTCGGAACTTCTATAGCAGTTGTTTCTTCTTCTGTTGTTTCTTCTGTATCGGATGATTCAGAAGCCTCTGCTGCTTCTGTGTCTTCAGAATTTTCTGTTTCGGAAGCTTCCTCTGAAGCCTCTTCAGCCTCAGCTGATTCAGAAGCCTCTGTTTCTTCTGTTGATGTGCTGGTCTGAACTGTTGTTGTCTCCTCTTCAACTACTTCAGCTGCTGTAGTTGTGGATGACTGTGTGCTGCTACTGCCGCATGCACTCAGTGCCATAGAACCAACTACGCACAATGCAATAAGCATAGAGACATTTTTCTTCATAATTGTGTAACCTCTTTCCTGTAAAACTGCGAAAAGCCGCGTTATACGGGGCTTTCCTGCTGTCACGACAAAATGTGCCCACTGGCCATATAAAAATAGTCAGTCAGCTCATTTTTTCGTGCAAATAAAATAACTGTGGCTATTTTACAGTAACATTTTTAAAACTACAATCATCAGCAAATGTGTTTAACAAAGATTTCACAAAAATACGGCTGTATCTGCATGCCATAACTCAGCATGTGGATACAGCCGTATTTATATTGCTCCGTGCTGTGAACCTCGGCATACAGCAACTGTTCGAAATCGCCTTCGCTGATTGATTTCTCACAGTTGCTGTGCCGTCCCAGCACGAGAGCATTTACATTACTAGGGTCTTAAAAGCTTACCTTCCTCCAGGTCAGCCTTCGCACGCTCCTTCAATACAACATGCATCTTCTTGCCGGTTGAATTGTAAGGAAGTTCTGACACGAATATGTAATATCTCGGGCATTTATATTCTGATAAATCATCACTGCTTACACAATAATGATTTAATTCCTTAGCTGTCAGTGAATCATCCTCAGGAATGACATATGCAACAACTGACTCTCCTCTTGACGGATCCTCAACGCCTGTTACCATACAGTCCTTAACCTTCGGATGTTTGTTTATGACCTCCTCTACCTGAGCCGGATAGATATTCTCGCCCATGCAGATGATCATGTCATCCTTTCTTCCTGCAACAGTTATATAATCATTCTCATCCCATGTGCCGACATCCTTGGTATAGAACCAGCCATTATAGTATTTCTCGGCTGTCTGTTCAGGATTATCAGCATAGCATAATGTGGATTTGCATGCAGACATGATTATTATTTCGCCCTGAGTGATGCCATCCTTCGGAACAATATCATCAGGTTCTGCCTTATGATCAGGATAAATATTAACAACCCTTATCTCATCGTCTGTGCATGATTTTCCGGCAGAACCAGCCATATCCGGCAGATCGTACGGTCTTAAGAAGCTGTTCCAGAATGTCTCTGTTGTTCCATAGCCATTGAAAATATTCGGTGTAAGAACCTGTTGATACCTAATGCATGCAGCCTTCTCTAACGGGCTTCCCATGGTTACAATACCATGAAGGCTCGAAAGATCTGACGGATGTTTCTCCTGGCGAAGAGCCAGCTTATCCAGTGCAGATGGAACACCTATTAAGAATGTAACTCCATATTTCTGAACATAATCGAAGCATGCCTTTGCGCTGAACATACGCATAACTACCAGCGATGCACCGACAAACAGTGTAGGTGTAGGTCCACCAGAATGCAGACCTCCTCTATGAAACCATGGAGTCATATTCATGGTCACATCTCTAGGATTAAGAGGAAAATGCATAATAACATCATGTGCTGAGAGAACCTCATTAATATTATTAAGAGGCACCCCCTTAGGTGTTCCCGTGGTGCCTGATGTTCCCAGCCTTGTTACCTCTGCATACATATCAGGAACAAAATCACATGCTGGCTCCTCATCACTAAACTGTTCGATCCACTCGTCAAAGAAATAATGTTCCTCCGGAATCTCAGGTTTAGTATTTCTATAATCAACACATAATACAACCGCAGGCTTATTATGACATAATTCCAGAGCCTTTCTGGCCATTTCTCTTACATCGCTGTCATATATATATGCCTTTGGCTTATCTCTATCTATTAATCTGGCGGTTTCGCCTGCAGACAGATTTGAATTGGCAGGACTATTTATAGCTCCTAATTTCTGAGGTGCAATATAGCTTAAAACAAATTGAGGTGAGTTATAAAGCTGATACAGAACAACATCAGACTGGCCGATACCATTTGCCTTTAAGCCATTGGCCAGCTTATTCACATCAGCATTAAGCTCTCTGTATGTCCAGACCTTATCGGCCATAGGATCGATCATCGCATTTTTAGCAGAATATCTGCGGACATTACGCATAAAGCCATTGATCCAAGTGAAATTCTGTTCAAATGTTTTCTTAAAGTTATCTACTTCATAGGTATAATTCATTTGTTCTCCTATCTATGAATATAATAAGCATTTCATAATTGCTCAGATGAATCCGCGAAATCGCTGGTACTTAGTTTTTCTCATTGATCATTTGAAGAAATAGATTTCTATGCTGCACAATCGCAAATAGATAATCCAATTTTCAGCGTACCTGGCCTACAATAATGCAGGAATTCTGTCCGCCAAATCCCAATGCATTGGACATGGCAATCTTAACATCCTGATCATAGAGGCATTTATCAGATACATTAACATCTGCATCCGGGTCTGGGGTCTCAAATCCTACATTCGGAGGAATGATGCCTGTCTCGATTATCTTGATGCATGCGATCATTTCAGTAATGCCGCCTGCACCCATCATGTGTCCTGTTATGCCTTTTGTTGAGCTTACTCTCACCTTATAATCGCCAAAAACCTGCTTCATCGCATTTGCCTCAGCAATATCGCCCATCTTAGTAGCTGTTCCATGAGCATTAAGATAGTCAACATCCTCAGCCTTTATATGAGCCTCTTCAAGAGCTATGCGCATACATTCAGCTGCCCCATTGCCTGTTGGATCCGGGGAAACAGGATTAAACGCATCAGTATTGTTAGCAGCGCCCAGCAGTTCTGCGATAGCCTTTCCGCCGCGTTTTCTAAGGGATTCCTCGCTTTCAAGTACGATAGCTCCGCCGCCTTCACCAAGGACGAATCCATTTCTATTTGCATCAAATGGCCTGCTCTCTCCAGTCTTAGATAAAGCGCCTGTTTTAGTAAGGCTCTGTATGAGAGGTGGACAGATTGCTGCCTCACCTGCCATTACTACCATCGCATCAGCTGCTCCTGATTTTATTAGTAAAGACGCAATCTTAACAGCATCTCCGCCTGAAGAGCACGCTGTACTTACAGTAAGGCTAGGTCCCTGAATCTTATAATTGATGGAAAACTGCGCTGCAGCAATATTGCCCATTGCCTTGGTGAGAAACTTAGGTCCTGCCTGCTTGCCATTAAGTGCCAGCTGCGTATTAGTATCGCCAATGACGCATATTCCATTTAATGCACTTCCCATCACGATTCCTACTCTATCGCTGGCAACATCAAGACCGCTCTGAGCAACAGCCTCCATTGCTGAAACATATGCATACTGCATATAAGGCTCCAGATCCTGAACCAGTTTCATTGACAGATAATCCCTGGGATTAAAATTCTTCACCTGTCCGGCCTTTTTAACAATAAGTTCAGACGTATCAATGCCCTGAATCTCATCTATTCCGCATTTTCCTTCAACCAGCGCATTCCAATAATTGTCAACGCCGATGCCCACAGGTGTAACAGCTCCCATTCCTGTTATATATATCTTTTTATCATTCATTATTTATCAATACCTGCTTTCTTAAATGCAAGACAAGCATTATGTCCGCCAAATCCGAGTGATGACGAAAGTGCAACATCAAATTCAGCCTTCTGTGCCTTAAGCGGTGTGTAATTAAGGTCACATTCAGGATCTGGCTCTGTAAGATTGATAGTAGGCGGTGCGATACCTTCTGTAAGTGCAAGAACGGATACAACTGCCTCTGCAGCACCTGCTGCGCCCAGCATATGTCCTGTCATTGACTTGGTAGAACTGATAAGAATCTTTCTTGCACGTTCCTCACCTAATGCTCTCTTGATAGCAAGAGTTTCGCATCTGTCATTCATGGCTGTTCCTGTACCATGCGCATTATAATATACCTTATCTGTATCTACGCCAGCTTCCTGCCATGCCAGTTCAATAGCCTTAGCACCGCCCTCACCATTTGGTTCAGGTGATGTCATATGATAAGCATCACATGTTGCACCATAGCCGCATAATTCAGCATAGATCTTAGCGCCTCTCTTAACGGCATGTTCATATTCTTCAAGAACGACACAGCCGGCGCCCTCGCCCATTACGAAGCCTCCTCGGCGTTTGTCAAATGGAAGAGATGCCTGGTTCGGATCTTCTGAAAATGAAAGAGCCTGCATTGTTGAGAATCCGGCTGCAGCAAGAGCATTAACTGTAGCCTCTGCGCCGCCTGCGATCATTGCATCCGCATATCCGTGGCGGATAAGTCTCATGGCTTCACCAATTGCATTATTGCCTGACGCGCATGCTGTAACAGCCGGCATTGCGGCGCCCTTACATTTGTAACGCATAGCGATCATTCCTGATGCCATATTTGCAATCATCATCGGAATAAAAAATGGAGAAACTCTACGAGGTCCCTTCTCCATGAGCTTCTGATGTTCAGTCATGAATGTTGCGATACCACCGATGCCGGTACCGATATATACGCCGATTCTGTCTTCATCAACAGTGCCTATGATCTTGCTCTCCGTAACTGCCTGATCTGCAGCTGCAATGGCAAACTGTGTATAAATATCACTGTGAAGTATGTCCATTTTCTCCATATACTGTTTTGGATCGAAGTTACGTACTTCTGCAGCAACCTTAACCTTATAATCTGTTGTGTCAAACTTGGTGATAGGTCCTATTCCACATACACCGTTCTTAATATTTTCCCAAAATGTTGGCACGTCATTTCCAATCGGGCTAACGATACCCAATCCTGTGACTACAACTCTTCTCATAGTTTAAGTTTCCTCCTACCATGTCCAATGCTCATGAGATGGACAATATTCCTTTTTTATTCAAATCTAAATTAAGCTTTTAGTATTCTTCACTTATTTTTTTCTTGCGCAAGCACAGCATATATATGCTCGCTTACATCAGGCATTCTCTTTTTCAGATTTACAGGTGAACGGCTCGCCGCGTCAATAAAGCAATGTTCACTATGCCCCTCACACAGCAATACAGTTTTATTATTCATGAAGATCTGATATTCAAATCCCATTCTGACGCCATTGTAATATGTGAGCTTTGTCTGAATCTCTGCAGTATCACCAAAGCGAGCCGAAGTTTTATATTTGCAGTCGATACTGACAACCGGCATCAATATGCCGCTATTTTCAATATCGAGATAATCCACGCCATTAAGACGCATATACTCCAGTCTTCCTTCTTCCATCCATCTGATATAGTTGGAATGATGTACAATGCCCATCCTGTCAGTTTCAAAATACAAAACCTTATGAAGGCATAAATCAGAATTAATCATATATTCTCCTCGGCTGCATCAGGATTGCCTATACGTCTGAATCTCTCATATCTCTGATTAAGCAGTTCATCTATAGACATCTGGGATAATTCATCAAATGCAGCAATTATATCGTTCTTCAATGCCTCGTAGAATTCGCTCTTGCCCAGATCATTTTCCGGGATAATCTTCTCAATCAGCTTATTATGCAGGGAATCCTGCGCAGTAAGCTTCAGATGCTCAGCTGCAGTTGACGCCTTGCTGGCATCCTTCCATAAGATGCTGGCACATCCTTCAGGTGAAATAATGGAATAAATGGCATTTTCAAGCATCCAGACTTTATTGGCAACTCCCAGTGCAAGAGCACCGCCGCTTCCGCCTTCTCCTATAACGATTGAAATTATAGGCGTCTTAAGGGTCATCATCTCCATAAGGTTTTCTGCAATGGCAAGACCCTGACCTCTCTCCTCGGCACCGATACCACAATATGCACCTGAGGTATCAATAAGACATAATAATGGTCTATGAAACTTTTCAGCCTGTTTCATAAGCCTCAGTGCCTTACGGTATCCTTCAGGATTAGGTGATCCGAATGAATGCTGCATACGTTCCTTGGTATTTCGTCCCTTTTCAATGCCGATAACCGTGATTGGCTTCCCGTCGAGCCGTGCTATACCACCTACAATAGCCTCATCATCCGAAAATCTTCTGTCACCATGCAGTTCTATGAAGCCTGTTACGAGATTTTCGATATAATCAACTGCTGTCGGTCTTTTATTACTACGGGCAATCTTTACTTTTTCATATGCTTCATTTGTAGTATTCATATTGCCTCGCTTTCACAGTGAATCTTAAGTAATTCGGTTATTAAATCCTTCTGCATACTTCTAGGAGCGATTGCATCCACGAATCCGTGCTCTAATAAGAATTCTGAAGTCTGAAATCCCTTAGGCAGGGTCTTTCTCGTTGTCTGCTCAATAACTCTGGCTCCTGCAAATCCTACAGTCGCACCCGGCTCAGCGATTATGATATCGCCCTCCATCGCGAAGCTGGCTGTTACACCTCCTGTTGTAGGGTCTGTTAAAACAGTAAGATAGAATAATCCTGCATCAGCATGTCTTTTTACTGCGCCGCTGGTTTTGGCCATCTGCATGAGAGAAAACAATCCCTCCTGCATTCTGGCTCCACCAGATACAGTATATCCGACTACAGGAAGCTTGTGCTCTGTTGCATATTCAAATGTTCTTGTGATTCTCTCACCTACAGCTGTTCCCATACTTCCCATCATGAAATACGGTTCCATGACAAATATGCAGCAGTCCTGTCCGCCTATTTTAACAGTGCCGCAGATTACGCCCTCGTCCTCCCTACTGGAATATCTGGTGGTCTCCAGTTTCTTCTGATATCCTGGAAATTCAATAGGATCCTGTGTCACAACGTCTGAAAACATTTCAGTGAAAGAATCTTTATCCGCTATATATGCAAGACGCTGCAAAGCGCTCATACGAAAATGATATCCGCATGAGCATGTGTTGTCATTTGCCCAGAGTCTGCTGAGGGTAATAGTCTTATGACAGTTAGGACATACCTTTTCAGGTTCGCTCGCATCCTCCTGAACAGGAAGTGAGCTTCGTCCGCCCTTCTCAAGCTCGTTCTTTGATTGAAATAAAAAATTCAAGAATGGCATATATTACCTGCCTTCCATCAATGTAAGATCGTAGTCTCCAGAACTGAATTTCGGATCGCTTACGATCTCTAACTGTTCCATTATATTTGTCTCCAGCCCACTGAAAATAATCTCACATAATGCTGAACGCATCTTGCGGACTGCCTCTTCACGTGTGCTGGCATAAACAATAAGCTTACCTATCAATGAATCATAAAACGGACTTACCATTGTGCCCGGAATCACTCCACCATCAAAGCGAAGGAATGGTCCTCCCGGAATATGACAATTAAGAAGTCTGCCAGGCTTTAACGCATTGATACGGCACTCAATAGCTGCACCTCTTAATGAAATGTCTTCCTGAGTAAATGGTAACGAGACACCGGCAGCAGTTCTTATCTGCCACTTAACCATATCAATTCGTGTAAGCGCTTCAGTAACACAATGTTCAACCTGAAGTCTTACATTCATTTCCATGAACCAGAAATTGCCCTCCTTGTCCATAAGAAATTCCAGTGTTCCTACGCCCGAATACCCCATAGTTTTAACCGCATCTGTGACATCACGAATAAGAGCCTGACGCTTTTCTTCGGTTACACCAGGTGATGGGGATTCCTCTATAAGCTTCTGATGACGTCTCTGTATTGAACAGTCACGTTCACCGAGGCACAGAACATGTCCTGCTTCGTCAGCGATAATCTGCATCTCAATATGTCTTGCAGGATAAATAAATTTCTCCATGTAGAGACTGCCATCACCAAATGCAGCTTCACTTTCTGCGACAGATAACGGATAATCACGCTTAAGCTCTTCAGCATTGTTGATCTGTCTTATACCTCTTCCTCCGCCGCCGTAGCAAGCCTTGATCATAACGGGATATCCGATCTTCTCCGCAGCCTCAAGTGCCTCATCTAAGGATGCAAGAGCTTCTGTTCCAGGAATCGGATTCAGCCTGGTGCTCTCCATGAGTTTCTTTATCTGAGCCTTATCACTGACTCTCTCCATACATTCAGCGTCTGGTCCAATGAATACAATACCGAACTTCTGACACAATCTGGCAAAATGAGGATTCTCAGATAAGAAACCATAGCCTGGATGAATGGCCTGCGCTCCCGATACTAATGCAGCACTTATTATTCTATCTTCATTAAGGTAGCTGTCTGATGCGGCAGCCTTACCTATACAATAACTTTCGTCAGCTAATTGTACATGCAGAGCGTCCTTATCAGCCTCAGAATAAACTGCGACTGTTGAGATTCCCATCTCCTTGCATGCACGAATGACACGAACCGCGATCTCACCACGGTTAGCAATCAAGATTTTTGAAAACATATCTCATTCTCCGTAATAGCAAAAGAAAATTCTGCTTTTACACATAAACGATCGCCTACATATCCCGCACCCTCTGCGAAGAAGAATGGGAATTTAGAACGAGTTATACGACATTTTGTCTCAAATACATCACCAGGTTTAACAGGTGATTTGAATCTGACATTATTAAGGCCTGTATACATAGGCATTTTATTGGCCTGCATCTGATCGCTTAAAAGAACACATGTAGACTGTGCCAGAATCTCACAAAGTATAACGCCCGGAACAACAGGTGCCCCCGGGAAATGTCCCTTAAGGAAGAAGGCATCTTCAGGAATCTTATAAAATCCGTGAGCGTATTCATCTTCCTTTATTACTTCATCCAAAAGAAGCATGTTGTCTCTGTGAGGCAGGATTTTCATTATTTCTTCTTTATTCATAATCAATCTCCAATTTGAAATAATACTGTTCCGTATTCGACAGCATTACCATTAGAAACACATATCTTCTTGATCACACCATCACGCTCAGCAACTACCTCATTCATGAGCTTCATGGCTTCGATTATACATACCGTATCGCCCTTCTTAACATGTGAACCCTCTTTTACAAATGGCTCAGCATTTTCTGCAGGTGCAGCATAGAATATGCCGACCATAGGTGATGTGATAGTATCATAACCATTGGCACCGTTACTCTTTTCTGCATTTTCAGCAGGTGCAGAAGGTGCATATGAAACAGGCATTGAGACAGCTGCAGCTGTACCACGCTCAAGCTTTATAACTGTATCATTTTCAGAAATCTCAAGACCTGTAAGATCAAGTTCCTTCATCAATTTCGCATATTTGCGGATGATTTCTTCATTCATTTACTAATTTGCCTCCTTAAACTAATACAACTGTCAAAAACTAACCAGACTAAAAAACCTGATATAGTTTGCTTCCAGACCGTTGTATTAGGACTTACATAGCGATTCCGCCATCAATGCGAATTACTTCGCCTGTAATATAGCTTGCACATGCAAGGAATCCGACAGCCTCTGCCACATCCTCAGGTGTACCCAGACGTTTAAGCGGTATTGCATTAACCAGCTCTTCATTGCCTTCTACAAGAGCCCTTGTCATATCTGTACCGATAAAACCAGGTGCAACAGCATTACATGTAATGCCCTTTGCAGCCAGCTCTTTTGCTACAGATTTTGTCAGGCCGATAATTCCTGCCTTAGATGCAGAATAGTTGCTCTGACCAGGATTGCCGATCATTCCTGATACAGAACTCAGGTTGATGATCCTGCCATATTTGCCTGTTATAAACAATCTGCTGCAGTGACGGATCATATTAAATGTACCCTTGAGGTTAGTGCCGATAACTGCATCGAAATCAGATTCTTTCATTGTCGCAACGAGCCCGTCACGTGTGATGCCGGCATTATTAACCAGGATACCAATATTGCCAAAATCCGCTTTGATCTGCGCTACAGTTTCCTTAGCCGCATCAAAATCAGCAACATCGCAGCAGTATGCCTGAGCCTTAACACCCATAGCCCTGCACTCTTCACATACAAGCTCAGCAGCATTTACATTGCCTGCATATATAACTGCAATGTCAGCACCTAATGATGCCAGCTTCCTAGCTATTGCAGCACCAATACCTCTGGATCCGCCTGTAACAATGGCTGTATGTCCTTTTAACATTTTTGTAACTCCTATCACGAACAGGCAGAATTAAAGATATCTGCCTGTCCCATTTCACTTATAAAATTTATTGCATCAAAAGACTTAATCTATAACTCTGCCTTAAGCTTTTCTAAATCTTCAGGAGCAGCGACATTAAATAATCTGACCTCCGAGCTTATACGCTTGATGAGACCACATAATGTCTTGCCAGGTCCCAATTCAATAAAGGTATCAACACCCTCTGCGATCATATTTCTTATGATGGTCTCCCATTTAACAGGGTTGTTGATCTGTGATGACAGAGTTTTCTTCATGTCAGCTTCTGCATATCTGACTCCGGTGAAATCAGAATATACAGGTGTTGCGGCCGTCTTAAACTCAATCGGCTCAATTACCTTCGCAAAGCCTTCTGCTGCTTCAGTCATATATGGGCTGTGAAAGGCTCCGTTAACCTTAAGTACCTTAGCTCTTCCTCCAGCTTCCTTTACCGCATCTGCAAATGTAAGCATCTCATTGGCATCACCTGAAACAGAGATCTGACCAGGACAGTTAAAATTAACCGGATATACATGCTCGTATTCTGAACAAATGCGAATCACATCCTCCTCTGAAAGCTTCATAACTGCCGCCATTGAAGTGTCATGCTTCTCAGCTGCCTGCTGCATGAGTTCACCACGGGCCTTTACGATATTCAGGCCGTCTTCAAGAGAAAAAACACCTGCATATGTGAGAGCCGATAACTCACCCAGAGAAAATCCAGCTGTTATATCAGCCTTTATGCCCGCCTCAGCAACAGCTGCAGCTATAGCCATCTCTACAGTATAAAGGCATGGCTGTGTATTCTTTGTAATCTGAAGCTCCTCATCAGTACCGTTAAAGCATTGATCAGAAGTTCCTGGTCTTACAGCATCCGCTGCCTCGAATACTTTCTTAGCAGCCTCTGATGTCTCGTAAATACCGTGTCCCATACCTGGTGCCTGAGCGCCTTGTCCTGCGAATACAAACGCTATTTTACCCATTTCATGGCTCCTTTCAGAACCGGTTCTGCGCCTTCGATTATTTCCTTAACAATCTGAGCCGCCGGCTGAATCTCATGAACCATGGCAGCTGCCTGTCCACATAAGAAGCAGCCCTTATCCTTATCGCCTTCCTGTACAGCAAGACGAAGTGTTCCTGCTGCCTGTCCTGATAATTCATCATCAGTAATACCGCTGAACTCAGCCTTAGCATACTGTCTCATGAAGTTAGTTCTAAGACCCCTCACAGGATGTCCCAGTCTCTTACCTGTAACACAGGTTGACAGATCATTGGCCTTAAGAACCATCTGCTTGTAATTAGGATGAATGTTGCATTCCTCTGCGCTTAAGAACCTGGTTCCAACCTGAACACCACAAGCTCCCAACATAAAGGCAGCTGCAACGCCTCTTCCATCAGCAATACCGCCTGCAGCGATTACCGGCAGATCAGTTGCATCACATATAAGCGGAACCAAAACCATCGTCGTTAATTCACCGACATGACCTCCGCTCTCTCCGCCTTCTGCAATAAGAGCTGTAGCTCCTACACGTGTCATAAGCTTAGCCATCGCAACAGATGCAACCACAGGAATAACCTTTATTCCTGCTTCCTTCCACATTGACATATATTTGGCAGGATTGCCTGCACCTGTAGTAACAACAGCAACCTTTTCTTCAGCGACCATCTGAGCTACCTCATCTGCATGAGGACTCTGAAGCATAATATTAAGGCCGAATGGCTTATCGGTAAGAGATTTCGCGATACGAATCTGCTCTCTTACACGTTCAGCTGAAGAGTTGCCAGCAGCAACTATTCCTAATCCGCCGCCTTCTGAAACTGCGGCAGCCAGCTTACCATCAGCGATCCATGCCATTCCGCCTTGAAATAACGGATATTCTATGCCCAGCATGTCACATATAACTGTTTTAATCATAACTTATTTACCTAATTTACGTTCAATGAAATCGCACAGTTCGCCAACAGTAGCAACCTTCTCATCAAGTTCGATTTCAGCACCAAGCTTGTCTTCAAGATTCATAAGCATTTCTACTGTATCAAGTGAATCAATACCAAGGTCTGCAAATGTTGTTTCAGGCTTGATATCTGCAACATCACATTCATTTCTTTCTGCAATAAGTTCAGCAACGGCTTCAAATACCATAATTGTCCTCCTTAACTGTTCCGGCCAAAATCATCATACCGCCGGACATATCTGTTTTTTTATTTTTTATCACGCATTTGCGCGTAATAAGCCTATCTTGACGCCTAAAGTGTAAATCAAGAGCTATATTCTGTCAAGTTTTTAAGCATTTTCTTGTGCATTATTACACAGGATTTCCACATTTTATTCACATTTCCCAGACTAGCTGTTTCCCTGAGTTTTATTGTATCCTTTGGAATATGCATGATATTTTTTTATAGCGCAGCGTTCCAGCTCATTTAAATCTTTTTTCCCGCTTCCCTTGAGCGGAATCATCATAATCGTAAATTTGTTGCCGTATTTCCAGTCAGCGTAAACATCGCCATTTCCCTTGCCGGTAAAATGAGACGTAACCCTTCCTGCAACATTTACCGCCTGACCCACATAATATTTGTGCTTTGATTTATTATGAAGAACATACACGCCCTTAAAGGATGGAATATCTCTTCTTTTTCTCAGCTTCAAAAAGTCCCCGGGAGTTATTTTTATCTGACCTGTGACAAGCCTTTTTACTTTATCTGCAAAAAATATCTTGGAAGATGCCGCAAGCAGTATACTTAAGATCATCAGCATAGCGATAATCAATATAACAACCGCCTGATCACTTATCAGATCAGATGGCTGAAAGATTATCAGAGCCAATATTATAAGCACTAATATAATGCAGACTACAGTCATTATTATGCGTTACGCCTCCTATCCTTCTAAAATTCCAGCAAAACACTATACGCAAAATACGGTCGAAACCTCAAGGCACGTCCTGCGGCAATTGAATTTATGCTGTGAGCCGTGAACCTCGGCGTAGCAGACACTGTTCGAAAACGCCTGCGCTGATTGTTTGTTTTAAACGTCCTGGACGGCAGATATGAATGAGCCGTGCTTGCACGAGCTAATTCATATCTATCGGACAGGCTAACCTGCATGAGC
>CAVARE010000071.1:0-46649 GCA_963591145.1 Anaerotignum sp.
CCTTTATCATTATTAAAATTCCTATCTCGCATATGCTGTCATGAAGTTTAACATATGGCATATTAGTGCGCAAGTCACATAACCCTGTTCCCTGTGCTGCTAGACGTAAAAATGTTTCCTAAATCCTTATTATCTACGTTCTATTTTGTCAATTTTTCCTAATTTCATGCTGACTCGATGTCAAACACTCACCATAAACAAAAGGATACAAACCCGGTAATGTGACTTAACCGTGCCTGTATCCTTATGCGGTTTCGTAATATCTCGTCCGTTTACTCAGTCATTTTTAATATACTACTCTGACATACGCGGTAGGTGTCTTGTACCACATAGTACTTATCTTCGTACCGTCTGCTGGATTAGAGCAATGGATTATTGTATCGTCACCTGCGTATATCGCAACATGTCCACCGTAATCATATACCACAATATCTCCTGGCATAAGCTGATCATAGCTTATCATAGTTCCTACATATCCATACTGATATGCATCGGACCATGTCGGAACATATATACCGAAGGTTCCGTATATCAGATTCGTAAATCCCGAGCAATCCGTTCCCTCGGTCAACGAATTAACATAATATCCCAGTTCCTCATCATATCTATCTGCGGCATCAACATAAGGAGTTACCCCAACCCACTGATATGCGTAATTAACAATCTGTGACGCCAGTCCTGCATTATATGAAACATCATCATATGCCTGTTCTTCAGTAGTTTCTTCCTCGTATGCTATGGTCTCTTCTTCATATGCTGTAGTTTCTTCCTCGTGTGCTATGGTCTCTTCTTCATATGCTGTAGTTTCTTCCTCGTATGTCGTGGTATCCTCTTCATACGCTGTAGTTTCTTCCTCATATGTCGTGGTATCCTCTTCATACGCTGTAGTTTCTTCCTCGTATGTCGTGGTATCCTCTTCATATGCTGTAGTTTCTTCCTCGTATGTCGTGGTCACTTCTTCATAAGCTGCAGTCTCTTCCTCGTATGTCGCAGTCACTTCTTCATAAGCTGCAGTCTCTTCCTCATATATCGCAGTATCCTCTTCATACACTACAGTTTCTTCTTCGTATGTCGCAAGACGCATCTCTTCATAAGCTACAGTCTCTTCCTCACATACTATATTCTCTTCCGTATACTGCGTTGTTGCTTTCTGCTCTTCAACAGTATTGTCAACTACAATGAGTTCATCTTGAGATTGTTCTATAGTCTTATCAACGACCTTACTGTCAACAACCTCCAGCTCTGCAGCCAGTTTGCTATTCTCACTTGCATACTGCACATCGCTAACATTCTCAGTACTTACTATCTTGCTTTCATTCAGAGAGTCTTCACCACTTAAATCACGTGCGTCCAGTGACTTTGAATTAACAGCGTTTCCCTCATCTCCAGTCTCCAGGATTACTAACTGCTTCTGATTCGATTCTTTGTTATTTGCCGCAAATGACTTTACAGAAAATACTGATATACCCACCAAGGCAACTACCGTTAAAGTTGTAGCAACAACGATTTTGGTTGATCCGCTATCTCTTCTTTTCACTTCAATCCTCCTTTTCTCACAAACCTTTCTTATAAGATTTACTCGAACCCGGGCGTACTATATCACAAAATGTAACAATTTGCACGTTTTTTTTACTTTTTTTTAACATATTTCGTTTTTTTGTAATATTTGCTACATTTTTTTCATTTTTTTAAGATATTTAGTCTTTGCACTCAAACATTAGCTGTAACCTAAAATACTACTCTTACATATCTTGTTGGTGTTGAATACCACATATTACCAATTATCGTTCCAGCTGTCGGATTAGCGCAATGTATGATTGTATCATTTCCGGCATAGATAGCAACATGCCCACCATTTCTATATACAATTATATCTCCCGGCAGCAGCTGATCGTAGGTAATTGATGTACCTACGCTTGTCTGATATGCGTCAGAACCCGTAGGAACATAAATCCCAAATGTTTTATAGATCAGGTATGTAAATCCAGAGCAATCCGTTCCCTCCGTAAGAGAATTTTTATATCCTGCTTCCGTCCAGCGATCTGCCGCTTCCACATAAGGCGTTACACCAACCCATTGACGGGCATAAGCAACTATTTTCTCCCCTAATGCTGCATTGGAATCAATATCAACCATTTCAGCCTCCCATAGGATAATAACTCCGTCTGCATCCGTAGTGTATGTAACTCCCAGATATGTAAATGTTCCTGTCTGCAACATTCCTCTTGTACTATCGTTACTGCTGTTGTCGAAATAATATTTTTTGTCACCAAGTGTAAGAAAGCCTACATGCATAGCTCCATTCGAATCAAAATAGTATTTGCCCTGATATGATCCGCTCGTTACCTCTACCCAGCCCACAGCCATCCTTCCTGAAGACTTGAAATAATACTGTGTGTCGTTGATTGTCTTCCAGTTTGTTGCCATTTGTCCTGAAGAATCAAAATAATACCAAATTTCGATTCCGTCTGCAGTACCTCGATATAGCCAGCCTGTTGTCATGGTTCCACTACCATTGAAGAAATACCAGCTGCCGTTAATTAATTTCCAGCCTGTTGCCATTGACCCGCCCGGATTCAGATAATACCAACTGCCATTGATCTTATCCCAACCGGTATCCATTCTTCCGGAAGAATTCAGATAATACCAACTACCGCCTATTTTAGCCCAGCCGGTTGTCATAGCTCCACTTGAATCCATGTAATACCAGATGTCATTTTCATTTTCCTGACCTCTGTATAGCCAGCCTGTTGCCATGGTTCCATTGCTATAGAAGAAATACCAGCTGCCATTGATCTCCTGCCAGCCCGATACCATAGCCCCACTTGAACTCATATAATACCAACTGCCGTTGATTTTCTGCCAGTCCGATACCATGACCCCACTTGAATTCATATAATACCAACTGCCATTGATTTTCTGCCAGCCGTAGGCCATTCTGCCAGATGAATTAAAATAATACCAGTTGCCATTGATCAATCGCCATCCTGTTATCATACAACCTGTTTGATTGAAATAATACCAGATTGCACGACCATTATTATCTGTGCCTCTGTGCAACCAACCTGTTACCATGGTTCCATCATTATTGTAGAAAAACCATGTTCCATTTGCATTATACCAACCAGTATGTTTCTGCAGCGTTGGTACAACCTCTTGCTCTACAATGACATCACCACATACCGAACAATGAGACCCTTCTGTAAGCCCCGTGCTTGTTTCTGTTGCTACAACTTTAGGATCTGTTACTATTGTGTGATTATGAGGAACCACCCTCAGCCAAATATAATATGTCTCACCGAGAAACTTTTCATATATGACCATTTCTGATGAAACCACCCTGTTTCGGCAGTATTCAGGATATGAACCAAACCTTGCGTACAGTTCATCCTTGTTTCCTACAAATGTGGTTCCGTCTGCCAACTTGACAGTATATGTCAGGTTGTATGCTCCGGCCGCTTCGTCATAATCATCATACATGCGACTGGTGAAAAATTCTTCTTCATATTTTGTATAATAATCTTCAATATTCTTATTGGAGACAGTAACTGTGATTGTGGTTCTGGCTTGAGCATTTAATATTTCCTCGTGAATCTCCTCTGTTTCTGACTCAGCAATACGCTGCTCCTCGCCCGTTGACTGTTCCTGTTCTTCTTCACATACTGTCGTCACAGGCTCTGTTTCTGTGTCTGTCTGTGTCTCAATTTCTTCCTCAGAAAGATCCTCAACTTCAAACACAACCTGTGTTTCAGGTTCTGTCTGAATCTGCGACATCTCTATATCTGTGTCATCTGTATATTCATATTCCGCCGTATATGAAATAATTTCATCCGTCAACGGCTCCTCATATGCAATCTCATCAGCGGCAGCTATGCCCATATTCATACATGCCGCTATGCATGTCATTAAAATAATCGCTGATACTTTTTTCATAATAATTCTTACCGTTATAGCGCCTATTGCTGCAGTTATCGGTTAGCCTTCAGTCTGGCAAATTCTTTTATATTCCTGGACTTTACATTGGAAATAAGCTTTCCCTCGGCATAGGCTAAATGTTTGGATTTTAATCTGATCGGAACCAACATCAACTTCATATATGCTGACCTTGGCTTTACCTTTTTCAGTGCTTCTCTTACTGTTTCTCTATTTATTATATCCTTTATCTCGTCCATCTTCTGGGCGTCTGTCAATGTACATTTTGGGTTAGTTATATTCTCTATACATCCGATTATTCGTTCAAGATATCGTCTTGATATAACTTCCTGCGCTTCAATAGACGGGAAATTTGCCGTCGGTATAGGAGTAGGATTTTCTCCCAGGAAATTAAATGAAACTGCTGTATCCTTATTCATATTCTGTCCAGCAGACTGTTCAGAAGTCGATATTGACTGTGCTGGCGTAAGATCCGAATCCAGCTGTTTATTCTGTTCTGCAGCATCCGATGCAGATACCGTATCATTTGCTGTATCTGGCTGCATCTTCTGCTCATCTGCGGTCAGGAGCAACGAATTCTTTCCTGCTGCAACAAGTTGATCCATAAGCTTTTGCTGCATTTCACTGCGCCATCCATCATACAGATCCAACAACCACTTGTGTTCTTCTTCTCTTCTTGACAACAATTCCGGATTGTATTTTTCTGATTCTGAGTCGTATCGTTTGCGCATAAAATGATAATAAGCATTATCTGTCACTGTCACACGTTCTATTTTCTTAATAACCTCAAGGTTAAATGGAAAATCATCCCAATGAACCTCGGGAAATCTGATGTCGTTATCCTTTATATAGCTTGCCAGATACAACTTGTTCCATGGTGTATATAAAAGGTTTCTGTCAAGCAACTGATGGGCATGTTCTCTGAATTCTGTTCCCGAACCATATACAACAGACGGCACGGACTGCTTCTGAATATAATATTCCATGTCTGTATAATATGTTTCTATATAATACCCGGCGATAACCATTTGTGCGCACTTGTCTTCCGGCACTATTGCCTTGTATTCAGCCGCACATGGAAACGGCTTTCCAATAGACGAAATATCCCTGCCTACGTTATTGACCGGCTTACCTGCCCATGCATCAAGAAAATAATTTTCTGCCAGACTAACCATCTCATAAAGCATTGACGGAATCGCCCAATCATCAGCATCCATAAAATATAAATATTTACCGGATGCCTTCTCCACAGCTGTATTTCTGGCAGCTGCTGCCCCCTTGTTTTCCTGATGCAGCACAGTAATTCTCTCATCGGCTGCTGCCTGTTCATCGCACAACGTACCAGACATATCTGTAGATCCATCATCAACCAAAATAAGTTCCCAGTCCGTAAGTGTCTGAGCACATATACTCTCTATGGCCTTGCATACATAATCTTCTACATTGTATACAGGCATGATAACAGTCACAATCGGTTTTTCCATAGTAATCATTACTTTTCCTTCGTTTTAATTCATTGATTTTAACAGTTTGATGTATTTTTGTAAATGTTTAGCAACTATTTCGCAGATGCTTTGTAAGAAATTTGAAATTTTTTTGCAGTATTTTCCATATTAGCTGTCAGCTTGCAATTATCTATATACAGTTTTCTATATAGCTCCAACTTTATTGCGTTTAAAACTGCAATATGTTAAAATTATTGTCACATTTTTGCAACAATTGGAAAATTATCCATCATAAAAGAAGGTCACATTCATGAAAAAAATCTTTATTTCATTTTCTTTAATAGTGGCAATATCTGTTTCAAGCATATTTACTGCTTTTGCAGACACTCAGGAAGACTCTGAGTTAAATGTAACCGATAATTATGAATATCCTCTTGAAAGTTCAATCAGCGAATATTCGGATCTTGACTATGATATATCAGCTGATACAAAAAGCGAAGAGACAACAGTATATATTGAAGATGAGGCTGTTGCTTCAGAATCAGCCACTGGTATTGAAGATTCATCTGAAAGCTATAACGAAACTTCGACAGATACAAACAACTACGACTCCGATACAGATAGTGACATCTCAGAAACCTCTGATTTCATTGTTGAAACTGAAACCGAAAATATCCAGGAAGACTCCCTGAACGATACCGTCAAGGTATCAAGGATTTCTGTTAAAGCGACCGATTCATATATCGAGAGCTACTATACAAAATACGGCAATGACTTCTTTCAGGAACGAATGTACGATAAGTATGACGAGACAGACAAGACATATAACCTTATATACACAATTTATATGTCTGATGGCTCTACTTTCGTTGGTGATAAGGAAGATCTGTATGCAAGATTTGGTGAATATCCAGAATATTCAGACAAAGCTGGCGATTATTCTGGTTCATCAGAATTAATAATTAATGAAAAATTCATGGGTACCACATATTTGATAAGGTTCAGACTTATCGAACACACTCATACAGTCATTGTAGACCCGGCGGTGACTGCTACCGAAACATCTACTGGACTGACAGAAGGCTCTCATTGCTCTACCTGCGGTGAAGTTATTGTAAAGCAGGAGGTTATACCAACGCTGCAGAAACATACCGGTTGGTACAACGCAAACGGAACATGGTTTTATTATAATAGCGACGGCAATATTGTTACCGGTTGGCTCTATAGAGGACAGGAAAACGGAATTAACATCTGGTACTACTTTAATGAGTCCGGTGCCATGGTCACTGGATGGAAATATATAAACGGCTGTTGGTATTACTTTAATGGCTCTTCTGGTCGCATGGCCGTAGGATGGACGTATGTAAATGGTACATGGTATTACATGGGACCAAGCGGTGCAATGTACAGCGGATGGCAGAAAATCAATGGCTATTGGTATTACCTAAATTCATCAGGTGCTATGGCTACCGGATGGCAGTATATCAACAGCAAATGGTATTTCTTCAATAGCAACGGCGTTATGACAGTGGGATGGCTTTACAGAGGAACTGATAATGGCAATGAAATCTGGTATTATTTTAATGACTCTGGCGCCATGGTTACCGGTTGGAAATACATAAACGGCTGGTGGTATTTCTTTAATGGTTCATACGGCCGCATGTCCGTGGGATGGACGTATGTAAATGGTGTATGGTATTACATGGGGCCAAACGGTGCAATGTACAGCGGATGGCAAAAGATCAATGGCTGCTGGTATTTCTTTAATAACTCTGGTGCCATGACTACTGGATGGCAAAAAATTAACGGTTCATGGTATTTCTTTCAATCCAGCGGACAGATGCAGATAGGTTGGCTGTACAGAAATGGCAATTGGTATTATTTTGACGGCTCCGGCATAATGCAGGCTCTTGCTTGGCTTACATATAAAAATAACCAATACTATTTCGATAAATCTGGACGGATGGTTACGGCAGCCACTGAGATAGACGACAAAAAGTACAATTTCAATTCAGACGGCACATTAGTTACCGAAACCGGATGGACTACCATTAACGGAAATAAATATTACATTAATCCTGACGGTACTTTCGCAACAGGACTCAGAAAGATTGAAAATAGAGCTTATTACTTTGACTCCAACGGACAAATGTACATTGGTTGGAAGGTAATAAATGGTACTCAATATTATTTCAAGTCTGGCGGGGATATGGCGATCGGCTGGCTTCATACCGACGGAGACCGTGATGGAATTGATGAATGGTATTATTTTGACGGCGACGGCTCTATGCATGTCGGTTTTTTGGAATTGAATGATTCCGAATACTACTTAGATGCAACCTCAAATGATACATATAGAGGTATTTTAAAGATTGGTACATTCACAGTTAATGGTATCACGTATGTAACAGACTCTGAAGGTGCCATTACCAGTAAATCCGATCAGGACAGTTCCTTATCAGATGATCAAATTGCAATAATAGAGGCAGCGCTTTCTACTCCTACTACAGCAGCAGGATACTGTGCTGCATGGGTGGACATTGTATTGCAAAATGCAGGATTTAGTTCCTATCTTTCATATTTGCGTCCGACCAAGTATGCTTATGCTCATGAAAGTGGTCTTATTACATCTGAGGAATACGCATACGACACCGCTTTTAATGCCAATGATTATTGGGCATATGTTTGCTACAGTTCAAATGAGGACGATCTCGAACCGGGAATGATCATAGCAACAAGAAGCACTTACACGACCCTGGGTAAACAATTCGGTCATGTGGGAATTTATCTTGGCGACGGCAAGGTTATATCCAGCGTAGGACATATAGAAATTCTTTCACTTAGTGAGTGGAATACCTGTTATAATAACACTTCTTACGGAAGTACAATAAAATGGGGATTTATACCAGCTATGAGATAAAAGATTAACTATAGGAGGTTTGCTTCATGCGCAAAAGCATTACTTTATTTACATTGATTCTTCTTGTTTGTGCATTATCTGCCAGCATCATTCAAGCATCAGAAGAAGCTTCTAGCGATTCAACAAGCATTGCTGCATCGGATTACTCTGAAGAAACTGTTCTCTACGAAGATTTGATAAATGTATCATCTGATGGCGACTGCTTCGAGACATCTACAGATACTGCCGCTATTGCAGATTACAATGTTAAAAACGATGCCTGGTCAGAAGAACCGGATTCCCATATCGATAATGAAGACCTGTCAGAAGGAACCGTTTCTCTCTTTGATGTAACAAATGAGTTGGGAACGAACATCACCGAGACAGAAGTCTCAGCCTTACCAGCCGCAGAAATCTCAGCTGATGAAGTTGAAACCTCAATAACTGCATATGAATCCATTGAACAGTCCTCCGAAGAGACTGCTCCAGATTCCGCCGATAATTCAGCTGATAATTTTACCATCACCGATGTTCAGGTAACGGCACGCAATACCATCTGTCAGGGTACTCATTGCATTACTGATGGTACAGTATACAAATATACTGATTACAATTATATTGACGAATCTACCGGATTATACAACCTCGAATATACAGTCTCTTATACGCAAAATGGCGAGGATCTTATATTTACTGGAAGTTCAGAAGATATTTTCCGGATGTTTGGCGAATATCCAAGCCTTACATATCTCGGAACCGTAAAAAACACCGGAAAGCTTATCGTTTGTGAAATTCTGTCAGATATTGAATATTCATTTATAATATTTATAACAGACCACAATGTCATGATTGATCCTGCTGTTGAGGCAACGTATACCAGTACTGGTCTTACAGAAGGCTCCCACTGTTCAATTTGCGGAACTATTCTCAGTAAACAGGAAGAAATTCCCCAAATATTGCCTGTTCCTTCAGAGAACGGTTGGTGCCATATTGGAAACAACTGGTACTACTACCGAAACGGCGCCGCTGCCACAGGTTGGCTGTATGATACAGATGAAAATAACTGGTTTTATCTAAACAACGAAGGCATTATGCAGACTGGCTGGCAGTGCATTGGCAATAGTTGGTACTACATGAGTGCCGGAGGAAGAATGAAAACTGGCTGGCAGTATATCGACAATAATTGGTATTACTTCGGCACGAATGGCAAAATGTGGTATGGCGGCTGGGTATATATTGATACAGATTGGTATTACCTGGGTGACGGTGGCAAGATGTGGTACGGCGGTTGGATGTATATAAATAATGATTGGTATTACCTGACAAACGGTGGTCGAATGATGACAGGTTGGCAATATATCGATGGCAGTTGGTATTATCTCGGCATCAGTGGACAAATGTGGTATGGCGGTTGGATGTATATTGACAATGAATGGTACTTTTTGTCAGAAAGCGGCAAGGTCCAAACAGGTTGGCAATACCTATATGGTAATTGGTATTATATGAGTGCTGGCGGTAAAATGAAGACTGGATGGCAATATATCAACGAATACTGGTATTACTTTGATTCAAACGGCAAAATGTATACTGGCTGGCATTTTATCGATACTGACTGGTACTATTTCGGTTCTGGAGGCAAAATGTGGCGCAATGGCTGGATGTATATTGACAACAATTGGTACTGTCTCACAGACGGCGGCAGAGCCAAAGTCGGCTGGCAGTTAGTTAATGACAAATGGTATTATTTTGATACTACAGGTATAATGCTTACTGGACATCAGTTAATTAATGGCAAAGTTTATATGCTTGACTCAAACGGAAAATATATATCGTCAAGCGACCAGGAATATACAACCTATACAGGTTTCTTGTTTGACGGTACCGATTGGTTGTATGTCGAAAAAAGCTCTTTAACGAACATTACCAATGTTGCAAAGGGCACCATAGACGGTAGGACAGCATGGTACTATGTTGAAAACGGCAAAGTTTGTCTCACAAAAAATGGCACATTTACATTTGGAATTCGTAATTATACCATTGAAAATGGTGTAGCTACCGACTGCAATTATTACTTTATAGATGATACCATTGAACTTCCAAACGGCGGTTATGACCTGGTGAAAGATATGATGGGTCTTAAGGTGTTGAAAATTAATGAAAAGCTGTTGGATATATCTGCATGGGATTCCACATCGCATTATTATACGGATGATACTGTTGCTGCAGTTAAAAGCTTCCAGAGCCAAAATGGTCTTTCTGTTACAGGTGTGGTGGATATTCTTACGTGGAAAGCTATGGGATTTTCCGAGTATGACTGGTACAATTTGGGCTCATATGTAACCCCGCTTAAATCCAGTGTGTCCTTTTCTATAAATGATTACAGAGTTGCTTTGCTTCAAACAGCCAGAGAATATATCGACGCAGACACAGATTATGTAGCAGGTGCATCTGGAAAGCCTGGTTCATATGTTGACTGTTCAGGTCTCGTATTCCAATGTTTGTACTCTGTCGGTATAAATCCGAGTGCTAATATCATTGAGCATGCAACCGTGGAATTCGAATCAAAAGTACTGGCATTTGACAATAAGTTGGGTAAGGAGATTTCTCGCAGCGAACTTCAGGCGGGTGACCTCATTTTCTATGTGCCAGATGGTCTGGCCGATGATGATGTCCATCATGTTGCTATTTACGCAGGCAATGGACAAATATATGACAGCGATCCATGGGTCGGAGTAAGATCCGCATCAATTGACATGGAATGGTATCACATATATAAGGTCGTGCGTTTGTTCTAATTCCGCAATATGTGCTGATATAATTTTAAATTTAAACTTAATTATGATTGAATGATGTTGTCCTTGTTTCAAAGGTCAAGACAATATTATCATTCAATGTTTCTTTTCTTGCTAAATCAGTTATGGCGGCAACCAGAATTGCCGCCATATTTAAATGCTGATCAGCGTACCATTAGAACAGGTGAATTTGAATTAAAAAAATAATATAATTATGAACAAATATACTATTAAAACATTATCCCTCATAATGATATCTGCTCTTCTCGTACCAGCATTTTCTTTTTCTTCTGCAGCAGATGAATGTAACTCTGTTGACTCTGAAACTGTCATGCCTATTACAGAGTCATTGGATCATATGTCAAATGAGAGTGCCGTTGCTCCTGACACGGAAATCGAGTCAGAACTTACTTCTGACGAGCTTTCTTCGGATGATGCGATATCTTCAGATGAAACTACATCATCCGACGAGCCTGAGTATACATCCGACACCTCCTATGACGAATCGGAGTTTTCTTCAGATGCTGCCGCAGAAGAAACAGCAAACCCTGAATACGCAGTCATAGATGAACCCCCTGAGACAAATGACAATGAATCTTCAATTACCGATATTACGGAATCAGAAACTGTTAATGAAGCCAGTTCTGAAGAACTTGCGGACTATCTGATCGCAGGCAGTGTTGATTATATTGAAGAATCAGATTATATAGATATCGGTGAGGATTCCTATACACTGCTTAGTGAATATATGTTCGGCGGTTCAGGCATTGCTCTGATCAGCAGTGATTACAATGGTGATAAGCTTACCGGTATAAATGGTTATATTTATTCACAGCTTAAACCTTATATTGAGCAAATTGCTGCTGCCGAACTCTCATCCACTGATTTAGCTTTTGACATATCATTGGATGCTATTTCAAATTTAAAATTTTATACAACAGATTTAGAAATTACATCCAGTTCAACTAAAGAAGAGGTTGATTCCGCTCTGAGCAAAGCATTATATCAGGAATTCAATATGGCTCTTGTCTTAAGATCATGTATTCGTGACTGTCCATACGAAATGTTTTGGTTTGGAAATAAATACAAATTGGCTCGAGGATTTTCATATAAACGCGAAACAGATTCCAATGGCAACACTTATTATTCCATAACCAGGTTATCACTAAAATACCGACTGACTGTATCCACTGACTACGCTGATATAAATGTAATAGATGATGATGGCAATTATTATCATACCGATTCCAGCAAGATGACATCCATACAAAATGCGATTACTAATGCTAATAATATTATATCAGCGGCTTCTGCTATGAGTGACCTTGAAAAGCTTGATTATTACAGACAGCAGATTTGTGATCTGGCTTCATACAACTACGATACTTCATCTTTAAATTATGGCAACCCGTGGCAAATTATATATGTATTTGACGGAGACCCTGACACAAAAGTGGTATGTGAAGGGTATGCTAAAAGTTTTCAATACTTATGTGATCAGAGCGTTTTTTCATCTGATTTATATGTATATTGTGTCTCTGGGAGTTTTAAATATTCTGAAGGCAACGGTGGCGGGCATTTATGGAACATTGTTCATTATGAAGGCGAAAACTATCTAGTGGATCTTACTAACTGCGATGGTGTTACTTCATCTACAAAACTTTATATGGTCAACCCTATTCAAGGCAGCGTTGACGACGGATATACATTTGCTTATGGATCTGTTCGATATACTTATACATATTACTCTGACACCAGAGCTATCTATGATGATTCAGAGTTGGAAATATCTCTTTACCATGAATTCGTAACTGATTCTGCCATAGCTCCTACTTGCACAACTGATGGGCGTACGGAAGGATCTCACTGCACATTATGTGACATGGTTAATGTTGAACCGCAAACTGTTCCCATGCTGGGACATACAATAATAATTGATTCTGCAGTTGCTCCTACAATTGACGAAACAGGTCTTACCGAGGGATCTCATTGTTCTGTATGCGGTGAAACTATCATGGAACAATTAGAAATGCCAGCACTTTCTGAAAACGGATGGCATAATATTGGGGATTCACGCTACTACTACAAGGATAATTCCATAGCTATAGGTTGGCTCTATATTGCCGGTGAAAACAGTGAAGACAATTCTGGTATCAGCTATTGGTATTATTTGGGCTCCGATGGCAGAATGCAGACTGGATGGCAATACATTGACGGTGATATGTATTATCTTGGCGATGATGGCAGAGCAAGAACGGGATGGACTATCATTGATGAAGATTGGTATTATTTTAGTGCTGGTGGAAGATTAAGATATGGCTGGCAATATATTGATGATGACTGGTATTATCTGGGCAATGACGGAATAATGCTTACAGGATGGCAATATATCGATAACATATGGTATTATATGAGTTCTGGCGGCAAGGTTCAGATCGGATGGCAATACATTAATGGTTATTGGTACTATTTCTCTGCCGGCGGTAAGATGAAAACCGGTTGGCAATATATCGATGACAACTGGTACTACATGAGTTCCGGTGGCAAGGTTCAGACTGGCTGGCAATACATTAATGATTATTGGTACTATTTCTCTGCCGGCGGTAAGATGAAAACCGGTTGGCAGTATATTAACAACTCATGGTATTATATGTACTCGTCAGGTAAAATGGCAGTCGGATGGCTTGAGATGAACAATCGCAAATATTACATGAATTCCTCTGGTAAAATGCAGACAGGGTGGGTGCATATTGATAATGAACTGTACTATTTTGATTTTTCTGGCAGTATGGTCATTGATGAAAACTAAAAACTATTATTTAAATGGAGATTTTATTACTTGCATGAACAATTATACTCTAGCTGTTGTTGTTACTTACAACAGACTTACAATGCTAAAGCAATGCATATCGCATATCTGTGCTCAGAGCGCAGCATGCGACATTCTTATCGTTGATAATGCCAGCACAGATGACACATCAAAATGGGCACTACATATTATTGGTGATTTTGACAAATACAAGATACTATACGAGAACACTGGCACTAATTTAGGTGGTGCAGGTGGGTTTAATTACGGAATGCGCAAGTCCTGCGAATACGGATACAAATATGTATGGATAATGGATGATGATGCTTTTGCCCAGCCTGATTGCCTTGAAAAATTACTGGATACAGCTCACTGCTTTGAAGCTAAAAAACTGCCGTTTGGATTTTTGTCAAGTGCCGTTTTATGGACTGATGGTAACATCTGCAAAATGAACTGGCAACGAAAATATCCGCTTCCAAGGAAGCGCAGCGAACATCATGTTACACAGAAGGATCTTAATTCAGACCTTATCCAAGTGCAATGTGCTACATTCGTTTCGCTGCTGTTTCCTACAGATATTATCAAACAAGTTGGACTTCCAATAAAAGAATTCTTCATATGGTGCGATGATATAGAATACACGCGACGCATATCCATAAAATATAAGATTCCATGCTATGCGGTGCCTTCCAGTCGAATGATACATCACACTGCCAATAATGTAGGTTCGGATCTGGCAACTGATTCTGTTGACCGGATTTCAAGATATAACTATGCTTTTAGAAATGAAAATTATATGTATCGACAGTATGGAGTGAGAAGTTTTTGTTACTATATTGCTGTTTGTATCTATAATTTGATTAAAATACTCTTTCACTCACATGATCACAGATTACGCAGAATGAGTGTTGTTTGTAAGAATTTTTTCACTGGTCTTACATTCAATCCGCCAATAGAAAAACTCTAGTGTGAAAAAGCTTTGTTGAGATTGGGCAAATTTCGCAATTAATCATTCTGTCTCCTTGAGCGACACAAATGACATCAGTGGAAATATATTAAACATCATATTCATCAACCTTGGCTCCATTACTGAAAAGACCAATATGACCACCAATATGAATATCATGTTGTATTTGTTTGCTTTAATTGAATTATAAATGGCATTAGTATAGATTGCCACTGTTGCAGCCAGAAATGTGAAACCATACTGCAGCATAATCTGGATATAGGAGCAGTCAACATAATTATAATAATATGCCACTGGATCAGCGATGCTATAACCGTTCCAATGAATATATTGCCCAAACCAGGTATATTCAACTGAATTTATTACATTTTGCCCAATCGTGAGCCTGCTGCCCATCAGATCATTTATAAACTGCCATGCAAAATTTTCACGATCATAAAAGATGTACATTGCAAGACACAGAATGCATAACATCATCGGTACGCATAACCAAAACCATTTCAGGCTGCGCCATATCCTCCAACTATTTTTCTGCATTCCCTCAATGCACATAATTAGAATCAAAAGAGTCGTTACAGCAAATGTAAATCTCGTGTTTGTCATAACATAGAAATACACGGCTATTGCTTCTAATATAACATATTCGAGAATCTTCATTTTTCTGCCGCGAATACATAAATATTCCATGCTAAGGAACAAAAATAATATGGGCGGGGTTGTAGTCCAACCAAAACCAAGTCCATGTCTTGCTCTCTCCTCAGCATCAAAAATATAATCTATGCCAATCTCCGTGTAGCTACAGCCAATAATGACAGCCATCATTATTACTGTTACTATCACTGATATAGTTATCGTTTTTTTTGCATCTTCTTTATAGGCTGCTGCAAATATTGCAAAATACCATACATTTGCAATATTTTCACTGTAATATGCAGTTACAGCAACTACAGCTGCAAGCAACAAATATGCTACTATCGCCTGTCTATTGTATTTTCCACTGAGAAATTTGATTATAACAATTACCAGACATATAAGTGCACATACACACTTAAGTCCACGATATCCAGTATTCATCAGACTCGTTTCATCTAATTCATACCACGCTGACAAACTGAATATACTGCCTGCCAAAAACAGTATCCACTGTATGGCAAACAGTATATTACAAATCTTCACTTTCTTGTCTGATATAATTCCAGACACTTATACTCTCTTTCTAGTATGCTACAACCTTGGTTCCATAAGGAATCTGTGTATATACCCAATATGCATTGTTAGTAGACAGGCGCACACATCCATGTGATAAACTCATTCCAAGTCTTGCATCCATTACATCCCATGAATGTGTTTCATAAAGAATCGAATGTATATAATAAGCTCCATAGAATGATGAATAGTAATAACATGTACTTGAATATGCATCAAATGAATATCCCTTAAAGTTGATGGTAAACTGTCCTTTTACCGTCTTAGTTGATGGAGCTCCCGTTGTACATGCCCAGAATTTATATAGATCCCATCTTTTAGTTGAATAATTCCACTTATATACACCAAACCTGTTGGCTGAGCAGTCAATCATAATCAGATAATCTGTCTGACTCCAGTATCTCTGGGCTAATGCTGTCATTGATGTCTCTGTGCCATTCGTTACCTTTATCCCATATCCGTTATAATCAAAATAGTATCTGTTACCGTCAATTGTCAGTTCTGTATAGCTGGCCATCTTGCCTGATCCCGGATACAGGTAATAATAGTAACCCTCACTGTCCTTAATCAGACCCTCCTGCATAATTCCGTTACTGTCGAAGAAATAATAGTAACCGTTTATCTTATACCAGCCAGTTAATTTTACACCATTCCAGCTTAAATAGTACCAATTGCCATCAAGCTGCAGCCACTTGCTTATAAGCATATTGTTATTTGAATCATAATAGAACCAATATCCTGTATTTTTATTGAAATACCAGCCATGATCACCGCTACCTAGTTTGCCACTGTTGCTGAAATAATATGTCTCTCCATCTATTTTCTGCCAG
The DNA here is from genome assembly GCA_963591145.1 of Anaerotignum sp. Classification (GTDB taxonomy): domain Bacteria; phylum Bacillota; class Clostridia; order Lachnospirales; family Lachnospiraceae; genus RGIG5612. The sequence goes on from CAVARE010000071.1 coordinate 16,882, forward strand.
CCCGTGAGCATTCTGCCATTTGCATCCATGTAATAGGTTTCACCGTCTACCTCACGCCAGCCTGTTATCATTCTGCCGTCTGCGTTCATGTAATACCAGCTGCCCTTCAAATATTGCCAGCCCGTCACTGCATGACCACTGGAAGTAAGGTAATACCAGTCGTTGTCAACTATGACCCATCCGCCATACCACATCTTGCCGCCTGCACCAAAATAGTACCAATTTTTATTGATGTACTGCCAGCCGGTCTTCATTTTACCGCCTGCGCCAAAATAGTACCAATTGTCATCCAAATACTGCCAACCGGTCCACATCTTACCGCCTGCGCCCAGATAATACCAATCATTATCTATATACTTCCAGCCGCCGTACCACATCTTGCCGCCTGCGCCAAAATAGTACCAATCGTCATCCAAATATTGCCAACCCGTTCTCATCTTACCGCCTGTGCCCAGATAGTACCAATTGTCATCCAAATACTGCCAACCGGTCCACATCTTGCCGCCTGCGCCCAGATAATACCAATCATTATCTATATACTGCCAACCGCCATATACCATCCTGCCATCTGAACCCAGATAGTACCAATTGCCATCTATATACTGCCAGCCTAATCTCAGCTTGCCACCTGTGCTAAAATAATACCAGTTTGTATCAATTACCTGCCAACCGGTTCTCATTCTGCCGTTTTCACCAAAGTAGTATCTTTCTCCGTCTATATTCTGCCAGCCATACAGCATTACACCTTCGGTATTCATGTAATACCAGGTGTCAACATATATCCATCCTTTGGTCATCCTGCATTCTAAGTCGAAATAATACCAGTTTCCGTCAATATATTTCCATCCCGAAACCATCTGACCATCCTGATAGTAGTACCTGTTATCACCGATGTCATGCCATCCATCTTCTGATAAAGCTGGAATCACATATTGCTTCACAAGAATAGTATTACATACAGAGCAATGTGATCCTTCTGTAAGTCCAGATTCTTCAAACGTTGCTGACTTTCCTTCATCAACTACAATTGTATGTTCTTTCATTGGAACCTCATCCTGTTTTACGATAACAGTTCCACACATAGAACAATGCGATCCCTCTGTAAGTCCTGTACTTGTACATGTTGCCTCAACCGCTGCATCAATTTCAATCGTGTGCTCAACGATTTCAATTTCAAACGTATATTCTTTGTCTAATAATTTCTCTTTTATTGTAAGTTTTCCTATATCTTCAACCGTTCCCAGCTCTACAAGTTCAGGATATACTGCAAATTTTTGATAAATGTCGTAACTATTGCCGGCAAATGTCTTCTGTTCATTATTTTCTGTATAAGAAATTGTATACTCTAAATTATAAGTTTGTGTTGTCTCATCGAAGAAATTGTAGTCAGTATATTTATATATTGAACCATCTTGCTGGCCATGAGTATTCCTACATATAGTATGATTTGCTTCAACTTCGATATTGTTAATAATCACTGCCGCTTCTGGCTCATCTTCTTCTGTCGTTGTTTCCTCTGACACTGTAGTCGATTCCTCTGCCGCTGTTGTAGTCGGCTCCTCTGCTTTCGTCTGATCCTCAGTAGGTTCTTCCGCCGCTGTTGTAGTCGGTTCCTCCGCCGTTGTCATCGGCTCGGTAGGTTCCTCTGACGCATTTGTAGTTGGCTCTTCTACTGTTGTCATCGTCTCAGTAGGTTCCTCAGCCACAGTTGTAGTCGACTCCTCTGACGGTTGTATTGCAGAAGCATCGCTGCCTGCATCAGCATATGATACATTTTCAGTATATACTGATTCTTCATATGTAACAGCCCCATCTGCATATACGGTACCCGCAATAGGAACTACCATTGATACTGCCAAACTTAATACTAAAACCGTTCTCTTCATTCTCATTTTATCTGTCCTCATTATTAGTCTATACGTTTGCTATTTTTCTACATATTTTAATCTGCATTATATGCTACATTGAACCTTCTTTTTTCAAGACAACCTTTAATGTCTTAAGCAATATCTTAAGATCCATACTTACGCTCCAATTATTGATATATTGAGTGTCCAATCTTACAACCTCTTCAAAATCCAATATATTACTGCGTCCGCTTACCTGCCATAATCCGGTAATGCCTGGTTTTGCTGCAAGCCTTGCTCTGTGATGCGCCTCATATTTTGCGAATTCGTCAGTTGTCGGCGGTCTCGTTCCCACAAGGCTCATTGTTCCCTTAAGTACACACAAAAACTGTGGAAACTCGTCAATAGAATATTTTCTGATAAACTCACCGATGCCTGTTACCTGATTGCCATTTTCATCAATTTTGTTGCCGATTATCCTTGGATCAAATTCTATTTTGAACATCATCCCGTCTTTTATACGGTTATCCTTCATGAGTTCTGCTTTTCTTTCCTCGGCATCAAGGTACATACTTCTGAATTTATACATCTTAAACGGCTTTCCGTTTTTTCCGATCCTTGTCTGTATAAAAATTGCCGGACCAGGTGACGCCTTCTTGATAATAGGTGCAATAATAACATATAAAATGCCGGTTATAATCGTTCCTATGACGCCTCCAACTATGTCTATTGCACGTTTTATAAATGCCTGCCTTAATGACATATAATTCATGGATGATGTTATAACCGAATATCCGCAGACATTTTCTACCACCTGTTTAAAGCCTGATGACTCACTGTCTTTCTCCAGACTGATATGAACTGTAACCCCGCACTCTACCAATTCATTAAAAAGATGTTTATACCTGTCTGTATCCTCCACACATACAATTATGGCATCAATCCAATTTCTTGTAACATATTCTGTCAGTTTGTCCATACACACAACTACAGGAATACCGCAAATTTCGTCTGCATTTCCATCAGTACACACTATTCCGACAATCTCATAGTTAGAATAATTATTTTTCTGGATATGACAAATATGATCCCTTGCATTTGCCTCGTCCGTCATAACAAGCAGCCTGCTGGCTCTCTTACCGATTTTTCGCTTGATTATCGTTTTCTTGAGTAAAATTCTTCCAAGATACGAAACGGCAAAATATATCAATGCCATAACCACAATAGTTATTCTGGAATAAGTAGCACCTTCTTTCATCAAGAACATATATGCCATCAATAAGAGAAATAAAAGCACTGCATGAATTAATGTTTTCTTTAATTCTATTCCATATCCCCGTTTTAAGACATCACGAAATTCACTCATAAAAAAGATAAGGACTATATCAAGCAAAATTGCCAAGATATTAATCCTTACATATTCAGGGTCATCAAAAAGACCTATTCCACGAAACCTTATAAAATAAGCCGCTATCAGGGATATCTCCAGATAAATAATATCCAGCAGCATAAAATCCCAATGTTTCAGCCATCCAGATGGTACTGTTCTGTACATGTTTGCCCCCTGTGAAAGTCCGTTATTCTGGTACGTATTTCTGCAAATATAGCAGACTAACCCGTCTCTATTTTGCATTCTGACAGCCAGATATTCTCCTGACTGTCAGACTATATGATTATCTTTAATATGAAATTACTTTCGTATTATTGGTGATATTATTAAATATCCACTCTGCATTCTCCGTGGCCAATCTCACGCATCCGTGGGACGCATTAAATCCCAGGGACGCATCCATGATATCCTTGGTATTCTGATAATATATTATGCTGTGGAAGAAATATTCCGGATAGAATCCCGTAGCATAATATACTGTATACCAGGCCGGACTGTCCATGTTGCCGTCAAATGAAGTTGTTCTCTGATATATCGTAAACTCGCCTGTAACCGTAGGAGTGGACGACTTGCCTGTCGTACATGTCCAATAATACAGATTCTGCCAGCTGTCATTAACTCTCTGGTAGACACCTACTACATTGGCTCCCGAGTTTATTACCAGCAGATACTCCGTCTGGCTCGTGAAGTTCTGGACATAATCGTCCATGCTTTCGTAATTATACGGGCTGGCTATTTCTTCTGTCTTAAAGAACCAGTACTGGGCATATGTGTCATTATTCCAGTGCAGCGTTATAGAGTTGCCGCTTCTGGTCCAGCCTTCAGACAGATCTAATACCTCTGACGGATTAAGGGCGCTTCGAATGTAATATCCGCCGTCACCTTCCTTGCTCGGTTCGATGATCCACTTCTGCCATGTGTCTCCATCATACTCATACTGGCAAATGCTCTGGCCATTCTGAGCTACACCTCCGGACACAGTAAGAACCATATTAGAGGTTTCATCTCCATGCTTGATGATGGCATAACCGTATTCATCATAGGATATAGTCAACATCTGGCCATCTCCCTGATATGAAGGATAGAGATAGATCTCACTTCCATTATAGTAGTCGCTGTCCGGAAGAGTGATCATCATCCAGTCACTGAGACCTGATTTGATATAATATGTGCCTTCTTCTATATATTTCGTGATCGATGGTGCATCAGCCTTGAAGTTAAACTTCTGCTGATCCCGTCCATCATACTGCCACAGCATGATATTGGCATACTGCATACCATATTGATCGTCGACTGTCATAACATAATTCTCGTCAACGGCGCTGCAGATCACGTAGCTTCCATCGCCCTGATCCTTGATGATCCATTTCTGATTGTCCGCAACTGTATATTCAGGATCATCCCAGTATTCATACTGAGGATAGGTTTCCTTCACCATATCCTTAGGCAATATGTTGACTCCGTTTCTGAGGTCGCCTGCCAGAGTCAGAACCTGATCGGTTCCCTCAAGAACGAAATATGCATAGCCTTCCAGGTCATATCTTACCTCGTAATAAGGCAGATCATCACCTATTGACTCGAGCTGGAGGTTCTTGACTGTACCCTCTCCGCTTTCATATATATACTGACTGGAATCTACTCCTTCATCTGTCACGATGGCGATATTAGTAGCCTCTACCTCTGGAGCGCTAAAATATACATAAGAAGAAAGTATATTGCTGATATAATATTGGCCGGCTTCGATCGGCATATCAACCACCTGCTCAGGCGGTGTCGGCTCTAACTGTTTTGTTGCTGCCTCGCCATTTGAATCTATATATGGATTACCTGAAGAATCCGTGACCAGCTCTATCTCTCCTAACTGCAGTGAGCCATCCGCCTTGGTTATATTCTCTCCTGAAGCCTTGGTCTGTATTGCCACAGCATATGTAGCTAATTCGCCGTCTGTATCATACATCAGATCGCCTGCTTCATGTGTCTCAGCCTCACCTGAATATGTCATCTTGCTGCCGTCCTCATTATAGATTATATCGGCTGATCCATGAGTAGCTATCTCTCCCGCTGCCCTTGTTATGGTATTGCCCTCTGTATCCTTAGCAGGATATCCGAGGGAATCTGTTACTGTCTCACCGCCTGCATAGGTCTCTGCTGTTCCATCTGCATTCGTGACCTCAGTACCTGGCGTATATGTCGCCGGCTCGCCCAATGGATAGGTCTGTAATTCTCCTTCAGAATCATACTTTTCCTCTCCGCCTGTGGCTGTCTCATATGCCACCAGGACAGTGAGAGGCTCGCCGTTAGATTTGACCAGAGACCTGCCCTCTGCGTCATTTACCTGTGCATACATAAGAGTATTCGCAGCATCTATTGATGCAGTCTCTTCCTCCGACTGTGCCACACGCCCGAATACGGGATCCAAAACGTCCTTAAGCGAGCAACCGCTCATTAATAATATAGAAAACATGCCCGCGGCACCAATGAATGAATAAACAACTCTTCTCATTCTCGTACCGCGGCCTGAATTATCCTCAATCTTATTCTGTTCTTCAAACAATTTCATATAGTTCTCCGTACAAAAGCAAATTGTAACATCACCCTTAATGACATTACCTAGTCAATCACCGCGTAAGTGTACCATATAAATTTTTCTTTTACAATTATCATTATTCAAAACAAATAGGAGCCAACACAAGTTCTGTGTCAGCCCCTAATATATTTATTCAACCATCTGGTTAGGATGTCGGTAATCTGTCTTACTCTTCATCATCTGCTATAACTGCCTGATCGTCATCAACAATCTCGTCTGTTATAACATCTGCATCATCAACAACACTTTCATCTGTAACCTCTGCCTGCTCAGCTTCTGCTCCTGCTTCGGCCTCAGCCAGTGCCTTAGCTCTTGCTTCTTCTTCCTGGCGTCTCTTCTCTTCGATCATCAGGTCAGTATTAAGCTTAACATTTCTGTAGCGCTTCATACCTGTACCTGCAGGAATCAGCTTACCGATGATTACATTTTCCTTAAGACCAATCAGCGGATCTACCTTACCATTTATTGCGGCATCAGTAAGAACCTTGGTTGTCTCCTGGAATGATGCAGCTGACAGGAATGAGTTAGTTGCCAGTGAAGCCTTAGTAATACCAAGAATGATATGCTTGCCGACTGCCGGCTCCTTACCCTCTGCGATGAGCTGCTTGTTAACCTTATTGAATTCCGTAACGTTAACTGTAATTCCCGGAAGGAAGTTAGAATCTCCGACCTCTTCGATACGGATCTTCTTAAGCATCTGACGAACAATGATTTCAATATGCTTGTCATTGATTTCAACGCCCTGCAGACGGTATACACGCTGTACTTCCTTCATGATATAGTCCTGAACGTCCTTAACATCAAGGATTCTCAGAATATCATGTGGGTTGATAGGTCCATCTGTCAGTCTGTCACATGCATTTACATGTACAACTTCACCCTCGTGGATTCGTGTGATCGAACCATAAGGAATCAGATAAGCCTTCTCCCTGCCGTCTTCAGCTGTTACAACGATCTCATGCTTATTCTTATTAGTACGCAGCTGAGCATCACCTTCGAAGTCTGATACAATGGCAACACCCTTAGGCTTACGAGCTTCAAAAAGCTCCTCAACTCTAGGAAGACCCTGTGTGATATCACCGCCGGCAACACCACCGGTATGGAATGTTCTCATTGTAAGCTGTGTACCAGGCTCACCGATTGACTGTGCAGCGATGATTCCGACTGCTTCACCAACCTGTACTGCCTGACCAGTAGCCATGTTAGCGCCATAGCACTTAGAGCAAATGCCCGTCTCACTACGGCATGTAAGCACTGTACGAATCTTAACACTCTGAATGCCGGCTGCAACCACCTTCTCTGCTCTGGATGGAGTGATCATGTGATTCTTCTTTACCAGAACCTCACCATTTTCAGCCACGATATCCTCGGCTGCATAACGGCCTGTGATTCTGTCCTTCAGAGACTCAACCTCTTCCTTACCATATGTAAATCTCTCGACTTCCATATATGGGATATCGTCAGGCTCATTTGCACAGCAATCCGGCTCATTAATTGTAAGCTCCTGTGATACATCAACGAGTCGACGTGTAAGGTAACCAGAGTCGGCTGTACGAAGAGCTGTATCTGACAGACCCTTACGAGCACCATGGGCTGAAATGAAGTATTCCAGTACATCCAGACCTTCACGGAAGTTAGACTTAATAGGAAGTTCGATGGTCTTACCAGTTGTATCGGCCATCAGACCACGCATACCAGCCAGCTGTTTGATCTGCTGCTCACTACCACGGGCACCAGAGTCAGCCATCATGAAGATGTTGTTATACTGATCCATGCCGCTCATCAGTTCGTGAGTTACTTCCTTATCGGCTTTCTCCCATACATCTACTACTGATGCATATCTCTCCTGATCTGTCAGAAGACCCATACGGAAGTCATCCTGAATCATCTCAACGGTTTCTTCTGCCTGTCTGATGATCTCCTTCTTCTTCTCAGGAACTGTCATATCTGCGATAGATACTGTGAAGGCTGCTCTTGTTGCATACTTATATCCGGTGCTCTTGATGTTATCAAGAACCTCAGCTGTAACAGTTGCGCCGTGAACATTGATAACCTTCTCCAGGATCTTCTTAAGTGTCTTCTTCTTAACGAGCTCGTCAATCTCAAGCTTCAGATAATCCTCTCTGGTCTCTCTCTTAACGAATCCCAGATCCTGAGGAATAATCTCATTAAAGAGCAGACGTCCCAGTGATGTATTGATAATGCCTGTTATAGGCTCGTCGCCTGGCACTTCTCTTGTGACACGAACTCTAACCTTACTCTGAAGCGTGATCTGCTTATTTTCATAAGCCATGATTGCTTCATTAAGGCTCTTGAATGCTCTGTCCTCACCGATCTCGCCGTCACGCTGCTGTGTCAGGTAATAAATACCCAGAACCATATCCTGTGATGGTACAGCTACAGGAGCACCATCAGATGGCTTAAGCAAGTTGTTAGGAGACAGCATCAGGAAACGGCACTCAGCCTGTGCTTCAACTGACAGCGGCAGATGTGCTGCCATCTGGTCGCCGTCGAAGTCGGCATTATATGCTGTACAAACCAGAGGATGCAGTCTGATAGCACGTCCTTCTACCAACTTAGGCTCAAATGCCTGAATACCCAGTCTATGCAGCGTCGGCGCACGGTTCAGCATAACAGGATGTTCCTTGATAACCTCCTCAAGCACATCCCATACCTCTGGCTGGAGCTTCTCAACCATTTTCTTGGCCTGTTTAATATTATTAGCCTTCTCGTAATCACACAGCTTCTTCATAACAAATGGCTTGAACAATTCAACTGCCATTTCCTTAGGAAGACCGCACTGGTAGATCTTAAGATCAGGTCCTACTACGATAACAGAACGTCCAGAGTAGTCAACACGCTTGCCCAGCAGGTTCTGACGGAAACGTCCCTGCTTACCCTTCAGCATATCTGAAAGTGACTTAAGTGAACGATTGCCAGGTCCTGTAACCGGACGTCCGCGGCGGCCATTGTCGATCAGAGCATCAACTGCTTCCTGCAGCATTCTCTTCTCATTTCTTACAATAATCTCAGGGGCACCCATCTCAAGAAGTCTCTTGAGACGGTTATTTCTATTAATAATTCTTCTATACAGATCATTAAGGTCTGATGTGGCAAATCTGCCGCCATCAAGCTGAACCATAGGTCTTAAATCTGGCGGAATAACAGGAATGATCTTAAGGATCATCCACTCAGGTCTGTTGCCTGATTTCTTGAATGCCTCTACGACCTCAAGTCTCTTAATGATCTTAGTTTTCTTCTGGCCTGATGCAGTATCAAGCTCTTCTCTTAACTCTTCAGACAGCTTCTCAACATCGATCTTAGATAAGATCTCGTCGATTGCCTCGGCACCCATGCCTACTCTGGCTGTCTTGAACAGATCTCCATATTCTTCCTTAGCCTTCTGAAGATCTGATTCTGTGAGTATCTGCTTATATTCAAGGCTGGTCTCGCCTGGATCAAGGACGATATAATTGGCAAAATACAGTACCTTCTCCAGTACCTTCGGTGAGAGATCCAGAATAAGTCCCATTCTCGATGGAATGCCCTTGAAATACCAGATATGTGATACCGGTGCAGCCAGCTCGATATGACCCATTCTTTCACGTCTTACAGATGCCTTAGTTACCTCAACGCCGCATCTGTCACAGACCATACCCTTGAATCTTACTTTTTTATATTTGCCGCAATGACACTCCCAGTCCTTGCTAGGTCCGAAAATTCTCTCGCAGAATAATCCGTCCTTCTCAGGCTTCAGAGTACGATAATTAATGGTTTCCGGCTTAGTTACTTCACCATGTGACCATTCACGAATCTTATCAGGGCTGGCCAGACTGATTCGTATCTTATCGAATGTCATTGACGCATAACCTTCTTTAGTAATCTGAGTCATCTTATCTCCTCCTACTCGTAATCATCTGCAAAGTCTTCATCGACATAACTGTCATTAGTATATGCGTCATCGACTATATCATCGGCTTCATGTCTTGCATCATCATACTGAGAAAGAGTGAAGCCTGCCTTTTCGAAGTTCTCCTTGCTCTTAGAGAAGCTTGTATTTGAAATAATAGCATTGAGGTTCGTCTCGCCATAATCTACTGACTCAAGCATCTTGATCTCATTATCATTTTCATCAAGAACCTTGATATCCAGAGCCAGTGACTGCAGTTCCTTAACAAGTACCTTGAATGATTCCGGTGTTCCTGCTTCAGGGATGTTCTCACCCTTGATGATAGCTTCGTATGTCTTAACACGTCCTACAACGTCATCCGACTTGACTGTCAGGATCTCCTGAAGTGTATATGATGCTCCATATGCTTCAAGAGCCCAAACTTCCATCTCTCCGAATCTCTGTCCACCGAACTGAGCTTTGCCGCCTAATGGCTGCTGAGTTACGAGTGAGTAAGGACCTGTTGAACGGGCATGGATCTTATCATCAACCAGATGATGAAGCTTCAGGTAATGCATGTGTCCGATTGTAACAGGTGCATCGAAATACTCTCCTGTTCTTCCGTCACGAAGTCTTACCTTACCATCTCTTCTGATAGGAACGCCTTTATATTCAGCCTTATGATCCTGATGCTCTTCGAGATATTTGAATACATCCGGATCAAGGACATCCTCATACTGTGCCCTGAATTCGTCAAATGACTTATTTACATAAGCATCTGCCATATCCAGAGTGTCCATGATGTCATCTTCATTTGCACCATCAAATACTGGTGTTGAGATCTTGAAACCAAGGGCACGGGCTGCAAGTGAGAGGTGCGTCTCCATAACCTGTCCGATATTCATACGGCTAGGTACGCCCAGAGGGTTCAGCACGATGTCCAGCGGACGGCCGTTTGGAAGGAATGGCATATCTTCAACAGGAAGTACACGTGAAACTACACCCTTGTTACCATGACGTCCTGCCATCTTATCACCTACAGAGATCTTTCTCTTCTGGGCAATATATACACGGACTGTCTGCTTAACGCCTGGGCTTAATTCATCGCCGGCTTCTCTTGTAAATACCTTAGCATCAACAACGATACCATAAGCACCATGCGGTACCTTAAGAGATGTATCACGAACCTCTCTAGCCTTCTCACCGAAGATGGCTCTTAACAGTCTCTCTTCAGGTGTAAGCTCTGTCTCTCCCTTAGGAGTAACCTTACCTACCAGGATATCACCGGCTCTAACCTCGGCTCCAATTCTGATAATACCACGTTCATCCAGATCCTTAAGGGCTTCATCACCAACGCCCGGCACATCTCGTGTGATATCCTCTGGACCTAACTTGGTATCACGTGCTTCTGTCTCATATCTTTCAATATGAATAGATGTATATACATCGTCACGAACAAGTCTTTCGCTTAAGAGTACGGCATCCTCGTAATTGTAGCCTTCCCATGTCATGAATCCGATCAACGGGTTTTTACCGAGAGCCAGCTCGCCGTTAGATGTGCTGGCGCCATCAGCGATAACCTGTCCCTTTACAACCTTCTCGCCCTTATCAACGATAGGTCTCTGGTTGTAGCAGTTAGACTGGTTCGAACGTGAGAATTTGGTGATTTTATATAAATCGTAATCTCCGTCATTTGTACGGATTCCGATTTCAACTGCAGATACATGCTCTACGACGCCATCACGTTTTGCCAGGATACATACGCCTGAGTCCTTAGCAATCTTGGACTCCATACCGGTTCCTACAATCGGTGAATCAGTTGTAAGAAGAGGTACGGCCTGACGCTGCATGTTAGATCCCATCAGGGCACGGTTAGCATCGTCGTTCTCGAGGAATGGGATCATGGATGTAGCAGCCGAGAATACCATTCGAGGAGAAACGTCCATCAGGTCGATATCTGTCTTATCATACTCAGATGTTTCTTCTCTGAAACGTCCTGCGACTGTATTACGTACGAAATGTCCCTCGCTGTCGAGCTGAGCATTTGCCTGTGCTACCTTATATTTATCTTCCTCATCAGCAGTAAGGTATACAACCTCATCTGTTACACGCGGATTTTCCGGATCTGTCTTATCTACTACTCGGTATGGTGCCTCAACGAATCCATACTTGTTAACTCTTGCAAATGATGCCAGCGAGTTAATAAGACCGATGTTAGGACCTTCAGGTGTCTCTACAGGGCACATACGTCCATAATGAGTATAATGTACGTCTCGAACCTCGAATCCGGCACGATCTCTTGACAGACCACCAGGTCCTAAGGCACTCAAACGTCTCTTATGGGTCAGCTCACTAAGAGGATTACACTGATCCATAAACTGTGACAGCTGTGATGATCCAAAGAACTCTCTTACCGCAGCTGTAACAGGCTTAATATTAATAAGAGACTGCGGCGTGATAGAATCAATATCCTGAGTCTGCATTCTTTCATGGACAACTCTTTCCATTCTCGAAAGACCTACTCTGTACTGATTCTGAAGCAGTTCGCCGACAGATCTGATACGTCTGTTTCCTAAGTGGTCGATATCGTCAAATGTTCCCATTCCTGAATCCAGGTTGAGTCCATAGCTGATGCTGGCGAAGATATCCTCCTTAGTAATATGCTTAGGAATAAGCTCGTTAATGTGTTTTTTAATAGCTTCCTTACGCTCTTCCTTAGTCTTGTATTCATTTAAGATCTCAGCAAGCGCAGGGAAATAAACCTCATTTTCAGTGAGGCCTAATTCTTTTTTATCTTCATCAGTTAACTTAACATAGCAGTTAACATCTACCATCAAGTTGGAGATAACCTTGATGTTTCTGTCTTCACCCTTGATAAGTACGACTGGAACACCGCCATTCTGGATATTCTCACAGATCTCATCTGTTACGATATCGCCAGCCTTGGCAATAATCTCTCCAGAGAACTGGTCAATTACGTCTTCTCCAAGCTCACGTCCAAGTATTCTGTCTTTGTACGCTAATTTTTTGTTGAATTTGTAACGTCCAACCTTGGCCAGGTCGTAACGTTTCGGATCAAAGAACATTGATGAGATCAGGCTCTCAGCATTTTCAACCTGGAGAGGCTCGCCTGGTCTGAGTTTTTTATAAAGTTCAAGGATGCCTTCCTTATAATTCTTCGAAACGTCCTTGGCAAAGCAGGCCAGAATCTTAGGTTCCTCGCCGAACATTTCAATGATCTCATCATTAGTTCCTACGCCCATAGCCCTGATAAGCACAGTTACAGGAACCTTACGTGCCTTATCAGCATGAACATAGTAAACATCATTTGAATCAGTTTCATATTCAAACCATGCGCCTCTGTTAGGAATAACATTGCAAGCATACAATTCCTTACCCAGCTTATCATGGCTTAATGTGAAATAAATACCAGGAGAACGAACCAACTGTGATACGATAACACGCTCTGCACCGTTGATAACGAATGTACCTGTGTCAGTCATGAGTGGCATATCACCCATGAAAATCTCATGTTCTGCGATTTCACCTGTTTCTTTATTGTTAAGACGAACCTTAACCTTCAGTGGAGCCGCATATGTCGCATCTCTTTCTTTGCATTCTTCGATAGTGTATTTGATATCATCCTTAGCTATCTGAAAATCCACAAATTCAAGTCTCATAGACTGATTGTAGTCTTCGATAGGAGAAATATCATTGAATACTTCTCTCAATCCGTCATTCAGGAACCATTCATAGGATGCTTTCTGAATTTCGATCAGATTAGGCATTTCCAGAACTTCTTGCTGTCTGGCATAACTCATTCTGATCCCTTTACCACTCTTTACAGGACGAATTCTGTTTTTCTCCATTAAATTCCTCTCCTTCGTTTTATTATTATAAACGGTCCAGGTAATTTTAAGCGTACAAAGACCCACTATCCAACAATAGTGCAACGTATAGGATAGCAAAAGAATCAATAGTTGTCAAATACTTTTGTTAAAATTTACTCTTGACTATGGTCTGAAAATCTCAGAGTTTTGTGGCAATGCATAAAGGGCAATCCTTGCGGATTGCCCTTTGAAATGTTTCGTGATTGAAACGGAATTATTTGATTGTAGCCTTAGCGCCTTCAGCTTCGAGCTGCTTAACAAGGTCTTCAGCCTCAGCCTTTGAGATGCCTTCCTTAAGTGTTGAAGGAGCACCATCAACAAGTTCCTTAGCTTCCTTAAGTCCCAGACCTGTGTTATCACGAACAACCTTGATAACCTTAACCTTGTTTGGTCCGATCTCTGTAAGTTCAACATCGAACTCTGTCTTCTCTTCAGCTGCTTCTGCAGGACCAGCTGCTGTTACAACAACACCTGCTGCTGCAGATACGCCGAACTCTTCTTCACAAGCTTTTACTAAATCATTTAATTCTAATACAGATAATTCTTTGATAGCTGCAATAAATTCTTCTGTAGTTAACTTTGCCATTTTATTTTCCTCCTGTAATGTTTTTACAATTAATCAATCATTATTCAGCTGCAGGGGCTTCTTCTGCCGGAGCCTCAGCTGGTGCTTCTTCTGAAGCTGCAGGTGTGCATGCGCTTGCGCCGCCTGCTTCAGCAATCTGATTAAGAACACGAGCCATATTTGTAATAGGTGACTTCATGCTGCCAAACAGTCTGCCAAGTAATTCATCTCTTGATGGGATAGATGCGATAGCTACGATTCCATTCTCATCAAAGTATGTTCCCTCTACGACGCCTGCCTTAAGCTGAAGCTTCTCAGCTGTCTTAGCAAATTTTGCAAGAATACGTGCTGGAGCTGTTGCATCACCACTTGTGATTGCGATAGCTGTTGGTCCATCAAGTTTCTGTGACAGATCAGCAAATACTGTATCCTTTACAGCGAAGTTGATCATTGTGTTCTTGTATACTTTATAAGTAACGCCAGCTTCACGGAGCTCTTTACGAAGAGCTGTATCCTGTGCAACTGTTAATCCACGATAGTCAACAAGCACTGCTGCTGTTGCGCCGTTCAGGTATCCTGATATTTCCTGCACTACAGGTGCTTTCAGTTCAACCTTTGCCATTTTCGTTCCTCCTTATATATTTTATTGCCGATATGTAAGAGGATTAGCATATAAAAACCCTCTGCATCCAAAGACACAGAGGGAATGAAAAACTTAATCTAATTTCTCTTCTATCCTCGGTAGGTTGCATGCGTTACGATTAAATCACCTACTGTCTTCGGCGTTTATAATATTTATCATACAATCTCAAATCTGTCAAACAAATTCAAGATCACTGATCATGATATTTGGGCTTATCAGCCGTTAACAATCTTGCCTACGTTAAGCTTAACGCCAGGTCCCATTGTTGATGCAAGAGTGATGCTCTTAAGGTATGTTCCCTTTAATGCAGCCGGACGAGCCTTAACGATTGCATCGATAAGTGTCTGGAAGTTCTCCTGAAGCTGTTCAGCTGTGAATGAAGCCTTGCCAACTGGAACGTGAACAATATTAGCCTTATCAAGTCTGTACTCGATCTTACCAGCTTTAAGTTCCTGAACTGCCTTAGCAACGTCCATGGTAACTGTTCCAGCCTTAGGGTTAGGCATAAGACCTCTAGGTCCCAATACCTTACCAAGACGACCAACAACGCCCATCATGTCAGGTGTAGCTACAACCTTATCATATTCGAACCAGTTTTCATTCTGGATCTTAGGAATGAGTTCCTCTGCTCCAACGAAATCAGCGCCAGCATCTAATGCTTCCTGCTCCTTAGGTCCCTTAGCAAATACAAGAACTCTTACGCTCTTACCTGTTCCGTGTGGCAGTACAACTGCACCACGAATCTGCTGATCAGCATGACGTCCATCGCATCCTGTACGGATATGAACTTCAACTGTTTCATCAAACTTAGCTGTTGCGCCTTCCTTAACAAGTGCTACTGCATCTGCTACATCATAGAGCTGATTTCTATCAATCTTCTTAGCTGCTTCTGTGTATTTCTTTCCGTGTTTCATTTTTTCCTCCTGTGGTGTGTCGGCTCATGCCTCCCACTATTATTTATACGGCTCATGCCGCATTATACTATTTATTTTTTTCTGCTGTCGTAATAATCAGCTGACTTCTCAAATCAGTCACCAATAAGTACGCCCATTGATCTGCATGTTCCTGCGATCATGCTCATTGCAGCTTCTACTGATGCAGCATTTAAGTCTGGCATCTTAGTTTCTGCGATCTGCTGAAGATCAGCCTTAGAAATTGTAGCAACCTTCTTCTTATTAGGTTCACCTGAACCTGACTGAAGCTTGCATGCCTTCTTGATCAGTACTGCTGCCGGTGGAGTCTTAGTAATGAATGTAAAACTCTTGTCAGCATAAACAGTGATTACAACAGGAATGATCATGCCAGCCTGATCAGCTGTACGAGCATTGAATTCCTTAGTAAACTGTACAATATTAACACCATACTGACCTAAAGCAGGTCCAACTGGTGGTGCAGGTGTAGCCTTAGCTGCTTCTATCTGTAATTTGATGTATCCATCGATTTTCTTTGCCATTGTAGTTTCCTACCTTTCATCCATTCTGATTGAATCAGATTAATTACATTTTCTTAATGTCTATAAATCCAATATCTACAGGAGTCTCTCTGCCAAACATGTTAACATTGATTGTAACTGTCTGTTTGGACTCGTTAACTGAGATGATCTTACCCTCAGTACCTTCCCATACTCCTGAAACAGCCATAACAAGATCGCCGACGCCAAAAGCCACAACAACCTGTTCTCCTCCTCCAAGCAAAGGTTTCATCTCCACCTCGGTAAGAGGTACGGGCTTGCTTCCCGGTCCAACAAATCCTGTTACGCCCCTGGTATTTCTTACAACGTACCAGGTTGTATCATTCATGACCATATTAACGAGTACATATCCAGGGAACTGCTTCTTCTGAACCTGCTTGCGGGTGCCATTCTTGACTTCGACTACATCATGAACCGGTACCGCAACCTCGATTATCTGATCCTGCAGCTTTCTGTTCTCTATGGTCTTCTCAATGTTAGCTTTAACCTTATTTTCGTATCCTGAATAGGTATGAACAACATACCAGTTTGTTTCTGCCATATTCACTCCTTTATGCTATCAGGTTAAGTAGTGCCTGAATGCCTGTATCCAGGAATTTGATAATAACACCAAGGATAATTGTCACTACAATAATAAGAACTGTCTGTTTCGCAACATCCTTTTTATTAGGCCATACTATCTTTTTGAATTCTGCTTTCAAACCTTTCCAGAAACTTATCTTAGGTTCCTTGTTTGCATTCTCAGCCATTACTTTGTCTCCTTGTGTAATGTATGTCTCTGACAGAACTTGCAGTATTTCTTGGTTTCCATCCTATCCGGATGTGTCTTCTTATCTTTTGTTGTATTGTAATTTCTCTGCTTGCACTCAGTGCATGCTAAAGTAATTCGAGTTCTCATTTTATTTCCTCCAAATAAGAGTTAATTATAGGATCATTGTCATGCACTCCATTGTGGGGCCCCGCGTCCGGAGCATGATGAAAATACATGACTTTCTGCGCTTATCCAGCACAAAAATACGGAGCTTGACTCCGCGTTGGTACTATAGCACAGGGGATCAAACTCCGTCAACATTTATTTCGCTGTTTGAGGCTATTTTCAGACTATTTTTCAGCCGTTTTCATATCATCATCTATACCTTCTCTAGCCTCAGTTTTAAATAATATTTTTAAAGTCATTACCAAACATTTAAGATCAAGCCATATGCTATAATTCTGTATGTATACTAAATCAAGACGCAACTTATTATATGGTGTAGAATTATATCGCCCATATACTTGTGCATATCCAGTAAGCCCCGCCTTAACCTTAAGTCTGAATTTGAATTCAGGAACATTCTTCACATATTCATTGGCAATCTCTGGTCTTTCTGGTCTAGGACCAACCATCGACATATCTCCGATAAATACATTAAACAACTGCGGCAATTCATCCATATGACTAGCTCTTAGCAGCCGTCCTACCCTGGTAACCCTATCATCATGTTTAGTTGCCAATTGAGGCCCCATCTTTTCAGCATCAGGACGCATACTTCTGAATTTAATAATATTGAATTCTTTTCCATCAATAGTGAGCCTTTTTTGTTTGTAAAAAACCGTTCCCCCATCCCCAATTTTAATTGCTATGGCAATTATTGCCATCAGCCATAATGTGCAGATTATCATTATCGATGAAACAATTATATCAATCATTCGCTTTACCAGAATCTGATCCGCACTTAATCCATAATTTTTTGAAATATATGCCACATTGTCAAACAAATGTATCTGACTTGAACTTGCTACAATTATATCCGTTATTTTGGGAAGCATATATATACGTTTTCCTATATCATAGCAATATTTCAAAATATCATTTCTTATTTCTGCTGGCAGATCCGATATAAGGACTGCATCATGTTTTTTTATGCATTCACTAATTTTCTCCATGCCCTCACTGACATTTATTTCTTCTGCTATACGATACCTTTCACTCTGTTCATTAACATGCAGCACCAGCTCTCTAAGTGAATAATCTCCATGTATCAGCAATAGATTATGTTGTGGAAATATAAGATTATTTACAGCTTTAGCTCCAAGTACCCATAAAATTGATGCTGAAATTTCGATAGCGAACAATATAAGCAATGGCTCAATACTCGGATAATGCCTTAATACTTCAACAAGAATAAAATACATGGCCGCATTCGTCACAAGGCATGTAAATATATTAGAAAATACCATATCCACACGTCTGGCTGTAGCCAAATTGAATATTCCGAATATTTTGCCGAACACAATAAGCATTATCGGATATACTATGATTACCGCCCAATTGCCCCTTCTAAAGAACGGCAGGTATACCCTATATTCATACTTGGTCTCCCACAAATATGCAAATAGCACCGTGAATGCTGCTATCAGGATTATGGTCTCGATGAAAATTATAAGCCTTTTATATTTATCCCTTTTCACATTTAACATCCATTCCTTTTATTTGCCATATCCATCTGGATTCTGGCTCTGCCATCTCCATGTATCCTCGCACATCTTATCGAGGTTGTATTCTGCCTTCCAGTTCAGCTCTTCATATGCCTTCTGTGGATCGGCATAGCACATGTCTATATCACCTGCACGTCTCGGTCCGATGACATATGGAATCTCATGTCCGCAGGCTTTAGAAAATGCATGGATAATATCAAGTACGCTGTAGCCATTGCCTGTTCCCAGGTTATATACCTTAAGGCCAGGATTCTGTGCTATCTTCTCTATCGCCTTAACATGACCCTTAGCAAGGTCAACTACATGGATATAATCTCTTACGCCTGTTCCGTCCGGTGTATCATAGTCATCGCCGAATACATTAACCTTCTCAAGGCGACCCACCGCAACCTTGGCAACATATGGAAGCAGATTATTAGGAATTCCATCAGGATCCTCTCCGATGAGTCCACTCTCATGGGCTCCGATCGGGTTGAAATATCTAAGCAGGATTATATCCCAGGAATTATCTGCTGTATATACATCGCCGAGGATCTTCTCTATCATGAGTTTAGTTCTTCCATATGGATTAGTTACACTGAGCGGGAAATCCTCTCTGATCGGAACGCTGGCCGGCTTACCATATACTGTTGCTGACGAAGAAAATACTATCTTCTTGCAGCCATGCTCCTTCATGACGTTAAGGAGCGTAACTGTACCAGCGATATTATTATCATAATACATAAGCGGCTTCTGAACGCTCTCGCCTACAGCCTTAAGTCCTGCGAAGTGAATTACTGCTTCAGGCTTTTCATCGGCAAATATTTTATCCATTGCCTCATGATCTCTTATATCTGCCTTGTAAAATGTTACTTTCTTGCCAGTTATCTGCTCTACACGATTCAGGGATTCCTCTGACGAATTGCATAAATTATCCAGGACAACCGTGTCATAACCTGCCTCAAGCAGTTCTAAAACTGTATGGCTTCCTATATATCCTGATCCGCCTGTAACTAATATCTTCATTCCTTTAATCCTCCTTTTCTGTCTGAAGCTGAGCCGTCTCCTCGGATTCAGCCACAATTGTTGTGTCTTCCTGTGAAGGGCTTTCTGTTTCACCAGCAGCGCCTTCTAACTCCTCTGTGAGTATCTCACTCAGATTGTCTTCAATCTGCTGTTCTGCCTCTGCAGCCTCCTGAAGCCTCTGATGTTCTTCATTTGAAACTATATGCACATCAACCAGTACTGTCGGAGATTCTCCATATACTGAGGTTCCCTCCGGCAGGTAAGGCGTAACATCTATTTCCATAGTTATGTCTTGATCTGCGCCGCTTACATTCAATTCCTCGCCCGGTATTTCTATCTGACTCAGACTATTTATGGCGCTCTCGGAGCCCTTAACCGATATATAATCCTGCGACAATTCTATGCTCTCTATGGTATATCCGGACTTTACGGTACCTGATGTGCTGACCTTTATCGGCACATCCTTCTTATGCGATACCTTAAATTCAACCATTATCTCGTCTTCGTCAAGAGATATGTTGTCTCCTTGCTTTATAACCTCACCATTTACATTCTTAATAATAGGCTCAAGGTACATGATCGTGTCAGATTCTATGTCAGCATAATTGGCCATTACAACCACCTTATCCGTGGCATTCGTAACTGATTCAGGCGCATATATTGTGACCTTCTTCGGCGCAATATTGGCCTCTTCTATTACGATACTGTCTGAGATTTCTCCCTTATACTCAACCTCAACCTGAACCTGTTTAGATGTCATATCCTCCAGATTCAGAATCATGCTGGTATCCTTCGCAGTAATCGTGATCTGTCCTGAATATTTGAGCTTATCTCCGGTCAATTCAACCTTAATCGGAACGGCATTAGTTATTGAAAGCTCTGCAAAATCCGCAGTCGCAACGAAATCATTTGCCGACAATGTCGAGATAATGCTTCTCTTGCCCGTAACTATTACGCTGGTCGTATCGCCTGACGATACGGTATAAACATGTGATCCGTCCAATACCCGGGGTTCGTTCAATATCTGAACCGGGATATTGGATATGGTCCTGGTGTAATCGGGATCTGTTATATTAAGCACCACCAGCCACAGTAAGAAGGCAAACAAAATCGCAAGAATCTTATAGCCAATATTATTTATCACATACTTCTGAAGAATCTCCCTGAACTTCATCGGTCTTGGCTCCTTTCCTGAATTTGTCAAACCAGTTTGTCGCCGGATGGTTATCCTGAATAGACTTGAGACGTCTTCTTAATTCATCAACGGTCACATCTTCTATCATCATTCGTGAAACTGTAAATGAAATATGTCCCGTTTCCTCTGAAACCACAATCGTAAACGCATCGCTTACTTCACTCACGCCCAGCGCTGCCCTATGCCTTGTACCGTATTTTTTGTTCAGGGAACGGCTGGCCGAAAGCGGAAAATAGCATGTCGCCGCAGCAATCCTGCCTTCCTTGATGATAACGGCGCCATCATGCAGCGGCGTTTTATCTATAAATATATTGAGCAGCAATTGACTCGAAATATCAGCATCCAGCATGATTCCAGTCTTCTCGTATTCACTTAGGGATACCTTTTCTTCGAAGCTTATAAGAGCACCCGTCTTGGTTCTGGACAGCTCTTCGACGGCCCTGATGACCTCTTCTACAGCCTCATCTGATAATTTCTGTTCTGATGTGCTGGCGATACCTGCCAATTTCCTGAAGAGGAATGTTTTTCCTAATTGTTCGAGTGCCCTTCTTAATTCTGGCTGGAATATAATTATAAGCGCGATAATTCCCACATTAAGTGTCTTAGTAATAATCCACAAAATGGTAGAGAAGTTAAACATTTGCGCCAGGAGCATAATCACGAGAATAACCAATATGCCCTTGACCAGGGTCCACGCGCTGGTTCTCTTAAACCATATGATCAGATAGTAGAAGATCACTGCAATGATTATCATCTCTATGATATCTATTACGCTGATGGATGGTATAGAAAAATATTTATGAAAATATGAAGCTATATTCTGCCAGAAAGTCAACTCTTCTTCTCCTCTCCTTCAGTATGCCGCATCTCTTTTCTGGAATATATTCTCTTGATCTTTACAGATTCCTTGGATATCGCTGCCTTCGGCACCGCGCGAACATAGTATTTATATTCTTCATCTTCGAATTCAATAAATTCTGTCCTGTTATAATCAAGAGGAAGCACTATCGTAGATATGATCATCGCCACAATGCATGATATCACTGTTCCGATAACGAACCACAGCAGTCTGGAATATGTCATCGTCTCATATGCCAGATTGCATATGATTGTCAGTATAAGATATATTCCGGAGCCCAGAGCTATCGCCAGCTGATTTGACGCATTTACCCTGATTTTTTTCATAAGAAATGTCGCCGCAAATACAATGGCTATGCACAGCATCGTATACCACAATTCATTATATCCAAATACGCCTTCGAGGGTTACCGACATTTTGGCGATCTCATTTCCCGACTCAAATCCCTGCAGCATCGCTGTATTCATATGCAGATAATGCAGGAAATAATATGTAAAAATTCCAAACATGGCACATACAACCGACACTGACGGCATTGAAACCGCAAGCACTAGCGGAATTAAGATCGGAAGTCTTATTATGCACAACAGCGGAATCAATATGATTACATATGCCATCTTTTTCTCGAATCTGAAATAGATTATATACATGATGGCGAGCAAGATCACGGCAACGATTCCGATACCCGCTGACATTGTAAATATCTGCACTATGCAATACGCAGCTAACGCAAAAAGCATTATCCTAAGCGGCAAAAATGCACAAACCACTGAGAATAATGCCACGAAATACCATGTCGTAAGCATTGAGTTGAATCCGAAGTTGGTTCTGATAGCAAATAGTGTCAGAAATGATACAACAAATCTGACTATGCATGTTACGGCCATAGGTGCCTTCGCATATACTTCGTCTATTTTATTTTTTATATTAAAAAGAAACTTCATGATTTTGTAGATTCCGAATCAGTATCTGATTTTTCCAAAAATCTGACATCTGACCTGTAGCGGCACATTGTGCTTTTTCTTTTCTTCAGGCGCTTCCTGAATATCATATCTGTGAACAGACTATATGCTACTGCAACAAGCGCCATCGTAACTGCCAGCAATATCATAACTGTAACTGCACCCATTTGTTCACTCAATGCATTTAACATCTCAGGATTGACAAGCAAAACAACGAACATCACAAGTGCATACAGCAATACACCTGTCAGTGCACCCTTTGTGATGCTCTTCCATACAGGCAGATCCTCTACATATTTTTTTATTTCCAGTACTTCTTTTCCGTCCCTTTGCTCAAATAAGGTCTTGCGGGACATTGCACGTACTTTTTGAGGATTAATCATTTCTATTATTTACTATTATTTAGCATACAGCAGACCTATCATGTAATTACTCAGTCTGCATGGCAATATCTTCATTATTACACAAAACGCTTTATAAACAAAGCCAATCGCATACAGCGGCTTGACTTTTTTCTTCAATGAAAGCCTGGCGATATATCTTCCTGCATCCTCTGGCTTCATACCGTTTCGCTCGTCCTTTTCCATGACCTTGACACTTCTTGAGATTCTGCCGCCATATTCTTCATCTCCGTCATAAGACTTAGCTCTGGCATCTGTAAATCCGCTTGCTATATCGCCCGGCTGTACCGCGCAAACAGATATGCCATAAGGGCGCACTTCATTGGCCAAGGCCATCACATATGAATTGATTGCTGCTTTGGAAACTGAATAATATGTCTGAAAAGGAATTGGAATAGGACCTGCTACTGAACTGACGCATACAATGCGTCCTTTATGCTGGCCCCGCATATATGGCAATACAGCCTTAGTGCAATTGACAGTTCCAAAGAAATTAACATCCAACTGCCGCCTTGCATCTTCTGATTTTGTGAATTCAACTGCACCGGATATACCGAATCCGGCGCAGTTTACTAATATATCAATACGATTTTCTGTTTCGATTATTGATTTTACAGCATTAATAACAGCCTGTTCATCCGTCACATCTACACTTATATGAGAGATCTTCTCATTCTTAGAGTCACGACGACTAAATTCATAGACCTTAACACCTGATTCCGAAAGGCAGTGTGCCACTGCTTTTCCTATCCCTGATGAGCCTCCTGTCACTATTGCTATTTTCTCCATCAATATATCTCCGCTTTATTTCTGCTGCATGATCTCAGCATTATCTTTCTTCAAAACATCTGCGATGATGTCTGCTGCCTCATCAATCAGCGCATCCGTATGAGATGCCATAAGGCTTGTACGAAGCAGACATTCTCCCGGTGCACATGCCGGCGGAAGAACAGAATTTACATAAACACCTTCATCATACATACCCTTCTGCTTGATCAGGGTATTTTCAGGTTCATATGTATAAATAGGAACGATAGGTGTATTTGCCTCTATGATCTGAACATTTCTAGCCTTGAGATTGCTTCTTAAGCGTGCTGCATTGGCCTGAAGCTTCTCTGGAAGCTCCGGATGAGCCTCGAGATACCGAAGCGCTGCCAATGCTACTGCTGTCTGTGTCGGAGGAACACTTGCCGCGAACATATAAGGACGTGCTGTATGTCTTACATAATCTACAACCTTATATGATGAAACCATGTATCCTCCCAGAGATGCAAGAGATTTGCTGAAGGTTCCCATGTAGATATCAACCTTATCCTCTAAGCCGAAATAGCTGGCTGTACCACGACCGCCTTCACCGATTACACCCAGTCCATGGGCATCGTCTACCATTACCTTTGCTCCGTATTTTTCTGCCAGTGCGCAGATCTCAGGAAGCTTGGCAATATCACCGCTCATGCTGAATACACCGTCTGTTACAATAAGGCAGCCTGCATCCTCTGGAACTGACTGAAGCTGTCTCTCAAGATCTTCCATATCAGCATGTTTATAACGAAGCATTTTGCCATAGCTGAGCCTCGTTGCGTCATAAATGGAAGCATGGTCTTCTCTGTCAAGAATTACATAATCATGTCTTCCGACAACGCTGCTTATGATTCCAAGATTTGCCATGAAGCCTGCAGGAAATGTGATGCAGTCCTCTTTTCTAAGGAACTTTTTGAGTTCGTCTTCAAGCTCATAATGCATCTTGAGCGTACCATTCAGAAATCTTGATCCTGAACATCCTGTGCCGTATTTTTCTATTGTTTTCACACCGGCTTCGATGATCTCAGGCTGTACAGTAAGTCCCAGATAGTTGTTTGAGCCAAGCATGATGCGGCGCTTGCCTTCCATCACGACCTCTACATCCTGTCTGCTCTCAAGGGCCCTGAAATATGGATAAATTCCAGCCGCTCTTAATTCATCCTGTTTCTGAGGTTCATAACATTTTTCAAATATATCTTTCATCAATCATTTCCTTCCCTGAAATTTTGTTTAATAATCACTATTTATGTGCGGCTCCATACGCTGACAGCCTCATCTCACGAAGTAATATCAATGGACATGATGCCCTTGATTTACTGCATTTTAAACCTAAAATAGTCCACAAAATGCCCAGACCGATATCACGCATTTGCACACAAAACGTAGGCTCTCATTATACTAACTATATCTGACATAGTCAAATTAAAAGGTTTTTACAAAGTTTCCGCGTTATATAAAAACAATATATCTGTGATGCCTTCATCGCTTATCAGCTGATCCAGGTCGTCCAGATAATATCTCGGGTCTACTACAATTATCGTTCTATAATCCTGAACTAGAAATGGTATAAAGCAATTTGCATATGAATCCTTCATGATCAGCAGATTTTTCTCGGACTGCGAGGTGGTCTGTATCTTAAGCTCTGCATGATTGCCCCCCAGAAACATCGCATATTTATCTCTTGTTTCAAGATATGAAATATCATACAACGTTGCCGATTTCTCGCCGCTGTCTACATTTAATACCGTATAATCGACAGCTGTTCCATTTGCATCGCCCGTTGCTGCACTATTCTGCGATGATGTCTCCTCTGAAGCAGTATCCTCTGCTGTAGTCTCCTCCGACGATGGGTCTTGTGTCTCCTGTGGAAGATAAACATATATGCTGTCCGTCTCCGATGTCCTAAAACCGCTGGATGCAGTTAATGTCCCCTGGAAGCTGTCTGTTACCAGCAATCTGTCGTAAGCAATATCACTTTCTTCTATTCCCGCCGCGCCGGCAAATGACTTATATGCTGCATATGCCGCATCAGTTGTCCAGTGATGATCCGTCCTGTAATAAACCTGTGTGCCGGCAGCATCAAGTTCCTTCAGGGTTGATCTTACATCAACCGTCTGGATTCCTGCAGATTCAAAATCAGCCATAAGTCTGTCTATAAACGAATCCTCGTCCCCTGCAACCTGACCCCTGGCATTGGCTGGCAATCTATAGCTGAGAACACTTACCGCCGTCGGCGCGATAAGAGCATAAATATTAAGATCGGAATGAGCCGATGAGATATCGGTAAAGCCTGTCAGTTTTTCCTGATACTCTGCCTCAGTAGGCTCATCGAATTTTTGAATCAGATATCCGTCACTTCCGAGGAATATATCATTTGACTCAGTTTTTCCTGCCAGTCTGGCAACTGTTGTCTCCACCCCGATCCATGAATCCCTGAATGGAAACTGGTCTGCCACATAGTCGTCAAACTGCGATTCAAAACGTCCGGATGTAAACGTATTCCATGACAATTTAGGCGACTGCTGCAGATTTCTGTTTTCTGTTTCCGACGAAGTCTTGTCAGGAATTGCGATAAACAAAATATCCAGCAGCACCACTATTACTGCCATGCACAGCGGAAGTATGATATGAAATTTTTTTCTTTGTCCATTATTTGCCACGTATTTGCCCTCATTAAAATCTGAAATACAGGAACGGATTATAGGAATTATAAACAAGATATGCTGTACATACCAGGAACAGAATTATGCTGATGGCCATAGCTCCCGCTGCGGTCTTCTTGCTGATTCTGGTAAACAGCTTCTTAAATGCCGGGCTGCAGGCAATAATAGACAGTACCAGCAATATGAGATTGCTCTTCAGATAGTAGGCAAATGATGCATCTGCAAATGCGCTGGTTCCACTGCCGAATAAATTGCCCAGATAAACTCCCATCTCCGTAAAATCAGTATTGCTGAACATTACCCAGCCGAAGCATACGATAATCATCGTATAGATGTGTTTTACAACTGAGGGAACGTTTCTGCACAATGGGATGAGAATATATTTTTCTATAATAAGAAGGATGCCATAATAAAGTCCCCACAACAGAAAGTTCCATCCGGCACCATGCCATAATCCCGTGAGCATCCATACGATCATAATGTTTATAATATGTCTGACTGCTCCCACTCTATTGCCGCCCAATGGAATATAGACATAATCCCTGAACCAGCTGGACAACGTTATATGCCATTTGCGCCAGAATTCGGTGACACTTTGCGCCATATATGGATAATCGAAATTCTCTGGGAAATTAAATCCCAGCATCTTGCCCATGCCGATTGCCATATCAGAATATCCTGAAAAATCGAAATATATCTGCAGCGTATAGGCAGCAATTCCCAACCATGCCGTGAGAAAAGACCTGTCTGACTGTGCCTGGATAGTTGTATAGAGAAGCCCCAGGTTGTTGGCCAGCAATACCTTTTTGGCAAGTCCAAATATGAGCCTTTCAACCCCTGCCCCTGCCTGAGCCAGGCTTACTCTTCTTCGTTTTAATTGCTTCTCAACCTGCGAATATGTAACAATAGGACCCGCTATCAGCTGAGGAAACATTGTTATATATGTTGCAAATGAAACAAAATCGTGCTGAACCCTGACCTTGCCTTTATATGCATCAATTACATAGGACAATGCCTGAAATGTATAAAATGAGATGCCTACAGGAAGGCTCAGCTCCTTCCAGGCGATAGACGTTCCAAATACAGAATTAAAGGTTGAAACCAGAAGGCCTGTATATTTAAAAAATCCAAGCAGCAGAAGATTAACAGCCACTGCCAGAATGAGCTGTTTTTTCCTTGATCTCTTGCTGGAATTTGCTTCGAATTGCAATCCAACAATATAATTGAAAATGATACTGAGTAACATCAGTACCACATATACCGGCTCTCCCCACGCATAGAAAAAAACGCTGGCCAGCAACAATATTATATTTTTAGCTGCAAATGGCACTAACAAATATATTGCCAGTGTCACAGGTAAAAATATAAATAAAAAATTCAAACTGCTGAAAACCATAATTCCCCGTTACCTATTTATCCTATCAGCTTATAAAACGCATCCTGCCATTCCTGTGCATTTGCTCCTACCGCATAAAAATAATAATCTCCCTTTTGACCATATATTGCATGTTCCAGCAGATCCACCTGTTCAGCACCATAGCCTGTAAAATTATCTATCTGAGTCTGCAGATGCGAGGCTACAGCGCTCTCTATCTGCTCCATCTCGTCATCATCAGAGGTCTTGACAACAAGTAATTCCCTTACATCCATGATTTCATTAGATGCATAATATAGATATTCCAAAGGAACCATGCCAAATGCGGTATTCGTCCCAGATGAATCCTTCTCTATAAGCTCTGACACACCTGTCTGTGTTGATAAAGCGGCCTTGATCTCATCCATCGAAACATCCTTGGACGAATTGGAAGTAAGCATGACCACTATAAAGATAATCAATGCTGCCAGAATAACCGCCTCTATTATGTTTAAAATATTTTTTCTGTTTAGTACCATTATATAATTTCCCGCTTTGGTTGTTTCACAATTCCACAGTATCAATACTCACAGTCTACAAGGCCTGCCACCTCAGCCATATATGTCATCCAAAGTGGATAATACTGCCATCCCGGGTGCAGTCCGTCATCTGCATATATCTCCGGATGTGCCTCCAGAATAAAGTTGGAATTAAAATAATGGCAGCCCAAATCGTCGCACATCTTGGAAATAGCTGTATTATAGTCGTCCATATACTCATAATAATAATATTCTTCCAGGAAATCCGGATCACAAGGGATTATTCCCTGCACATATATCTCCGCCCATGGAATGCTTTCCTGAAGCCTCTGAATAATCGTCGTATAATCGCTTATAAATGAATCCACGTATTCATCGTATGATTTTATACAATTTGCTGAAAATGTAAGGAAAATGGTCGACGGCTGCAGCGCCTCCGTTCCTGCAATAACATCCTCAGCTGAATACAGACTGATTCCTACCTCCGATTGCAAATTCACATCATTAATCCAGTCAAATCCACGTATTGCCTCAGCTACAGAATCACCCACAATTGCTGCATCTGAAAACCATCTGCGAAAATTCTCAGCATTATAATCATAATTGCCATAATTATCCATCAGCTTACTCTGAAGTGTATCAAGATCAACATTAACAACACGATCTGCTACAAAATTACTTAAATCCGAGGCTGCCTTCGTCTGAAGTTCTGCCAGTCTGGCATTCGCATCACTTATCTGTACCTCGTTCTCCTCCGACGAATGATAAACTCCCAGCCCCTTCGAGCAATAAAAAATAATTGCAAGTACTGCCAATATCAGCAGACACAGATACAGCATGCCTGATTTTCTGCGGTTACGGCCAGAATTTCTGCTTACTCTGGCTTTTCTATATTTATTTTTATCTGACATCTTAATATTTGATAGCATTTGCAATCTGTCTTTCTGCCTGAGATATGATAGTGATACTTCATGATTTTTCGTTGCCACATTAACATGATTTTTCCCGCAAATTACAGCGGCGAGCCAGATATCAACGAAAAAAACACAACGATAGGATTTCACTCCAAAAAACGTAGGAATTTTATCAGATTCTCGTCCATTCTTCCATATACAGACAAATATTTATTTACAAAAATTAAAAAAGAGACCTCCATGTTACTGAAGATCTCTTCCTTTTCTGCCGCAGATGGGAATCGAACCCATACCGTATTGCTACGACGGGATTTT
>CAVARE010000072.1:0-34615 GCA_963591145.1 Anaerotignum sp.
ATAGTAAGGATCAGATGGGCGTGAGTTTAAAACAGGAAATAGAGAAGCGACGTACTTTTGCGATTATATCGCACCCGGATGCAGGTAAGACGACTCTGACAGAGAAGTTCCTGCTGTATGGCGGGGCGATCAATCTGGCAGGATCAGTTAAGGGCAAGGCAACAGCCCGCCATGCAGTCTCCGACTGGATGGAGATCGAGAAGCAGAGAGGAATCTCCGTCACATCGTCGGTACTTCAGTTTAATTACAACGGATACTGCATCAACATCCTGGACACACCGGGACATCAGGACTTCTCGGAGGACACCTACCGAACACTGATGGCCGCCGACTCCGCAGTCATGGTAATCGACGCCAGCAAGGGCGTCGAGGCACAGACCAGGAAACTCTTCAAGGTCTGCGTCATGCGCCACATCCCGATATTTACATTCATTAATAAGATGGATCGCGAGGCCAATGACACCTTCGACCTCTTAGACGAGATCGAGACGGAGCTGGGCATCGCCACATATCCCATCAACTGGCCCATCGGCTCGGGCAAGGAATTCAAGGGCGTATACGACAGAAATACACGGAGTGTGCTGACATTTGCCGACACCCAGAGCGGCACGAAGGAAGGCACATCGAAGACCATCTCCATAGATGATCCGGCGCTGGCAAATGAAATCGGCCAGAACAGATATGATACTCTGACCGAGGAACTGGAGCTTATTGACGGCGCAGGCGCAGAATTCGATCTGGAGCTGGTTACCAAGGGTGAGCTGTCGCCGGTATTTTTCGGATCAGCTCTCACAAACTTCGGCGTCGAGACATTCCTCGACCATTTCCTCCAGATGACATACGCACCTCGTGGCCGCATGTCAGATAAGGGCGAGATCAGCCCGTTCAGCGAGGATTTCTCGGCATTTGTATTCAAGATACAGGCCAATATGAACAAGAATCACAGAGACAGGATTGCATTTGCCCGCATCTGCTCAGGCAAATACACGTCTGGCATGGAGGTGTTCCATGTGCAGGGCGGCAAATCGCTGAAGCTCACTCAGTCCACGCAAATGGTTGCGGATGAGCGCAAGATGGTGACGGAGGCCTATGCAGGCGACATTATCGGACTCTTCGATCCCGGCATTTATTCCATCGGCGACACGCTGACGACGTCGAAGGAGAAGTATAGATATGAAGGAATCCCGACATTCGCGCCGGAGCATTTCGCGAGATGCAGGATCGTGGATTCCATGAAGCGTAAGCAGTACGTGAAGGGTGTGACCCAGATCGCGCAGGAAGGCGCGATTCAGATCTTCCAGGAGTTCAACAGCGGCATGGAAGAGATCATCGTCGGCGTAGTCGGCGTGCTGCAGTTCGACGTGTTGAAGTTCAGAATGCAGAGCGAGTATGGTGTGGAGATCAGGCTAGAGCCGCTGCCGTATGAGCACATCAGATGGATTGCCAATAAGGACGAGATTGATGTGAACTCCATCAGCGGTACCAGCGATATGAAGAAGATCGTGGACATGAAGGGCAACCCGTTGCTGCTGTGGATCAACAGCTGGAGTATCAAGATGACGCTGGAGCGCACGCCTGGGCTGCAGCTGGAAGAATTCAGCAGGAACTGATACATTAATGCAGCGTCCCAGCGCGCGCAATCGAGGACTATGATGCGCCGCGTAGATATGGATGCAAGTATAGTGAAATTCAAGATAACATAATGTGAGGATAACTGTATGAAGGTATTATCATTTGGTTCTCTTAATATAGATTACAACTACAAGCTGGATCACATCGTGGCACCTGGCGAGACGATATCGGATCACGGGCTGGTGGTCACAGTGGGCGGCAAGGGCTTGAACCAGTCCGTGGCGCTCAGTAAGGCGGGAGCCGATGTCTGGCATGCCGGCATCATCGGCACTGACGGCATGATGCTGAAGGAGTGCTTGGAGGATGCGGGCGTTAACACAGAGCTGCTTAAGATAGACCCTGCCAATAAGAGTGGCCATACGATCATTCAGATCGAAGATGGTACAGCGCAGAACTGCATCATCGTACATGCCGGAACCAATGGCATGGTGGATGAGGAATATATCGACGAGGTGGTGAAGCACTTCGATGAGGGCGACTATGTGGTATTTCAGAATGAGATCAGCAACGTGGAGCTGGCGATGAAGAAGTGCAAGGCCCGTGGCATGAAGGTCGTATTCAACCCGTCGCCGATGACGAGAGAACTGGCGCAGTCAGACATCTATCAGTATGTAGATGAATTATTTATAAATGAGATCGAAGGCAATCAGATGACTGGCAAGACTGATCCAGAAGAGATCTGTTATGAGATGAAGAGACTGTGGCCTGAGTGCCGCACGATCCTTACATTGGGCTCTGATGGCTCGATTATACTTAATGAAGATGGAACATTCACACGCCAGCCGGCATATCCGTGCCAGGCAGTGGATACAACCGGTGCAGGCGACACGTTCTCTGGATATGTAACAGCACTTAGTGCGGCTGGCAAGGATATCCGGGAAGCGCTTGATACAGCCAGCAGGGCATCATCGCTGGCAGTTCGGAAGATGGGCGCCGCAGGTGCCATACCGACCATGGCGGAGGTACTGGCCGCCGAATTCTAAAGTGGCGCAGCTGCAATAAAACATTAGACAACGTTTAAGGTTTGTCGTATATAATATACAGGCAATATACAGGCGGATGCCGCGATTATGGCTGCCTGGCATACGGCGTGAACTTATGCGTGGCGCGCCGCTTATAATGAAATTAGTGCTGCGCCCTGCAGCAAATGTGTGACGATAGAAAGGAAGTCTATGGCAATAGATAATGGGACGTACCGCAATAATAACAGCAGTCAACATTCTGATGACAGCGTGAACATCGAGCAGCTCCTTACACGGGCTGTTAGGAGCGCTGTAGACGAGGAGAGAAAGGCCGATGCTTCCAGAATGAACAGAATAGGCAGACCGCAGCCCCAGACGATAGATCTGAAGGAGCTGTTCATATATTTGCTGGAGAAGTTCAAGCTCATCATCATTCTGGCAGTGGTAGGTGCGGTCATCGGCGGGCTGTATGCTCATTTCTACACGACGCCGGTATATTCGGCGACGTCGAAGCTGTATGTGCTGTCACGAGATGACGATTCCAAGTCAACCAGCACCAGCGTGTCAGACCTGCAGGTGGGCTCCCAGCTCTCGGTGGACTACACCGAGGTCTTCAAGACCTGGGAAGTGCATGAAGCCGTGCGCGAGAAGCTGGGCATCGACTACGACGACACGAAGCTTCAATCCAAGCTCACCATATCAATCCCGAGCAATACGCGAGTTATCTATATAACAGTCAAGGATACGGATCCGCAGATGGCAGCGGATCTGGCAAATGCATATGTCGAAGCGGCTAAGGAATTCATCG
This sequence comes from Anaerotignum sp., assembly GCA_963591145.1. Lineage (GTDB taxonomy): Bacteria > Bacillota > Clostridia > Lachnospirales > Lachnospiraceae > RGIG5612. The sequence goes on from CAVARE010000072.1 coordinate 3,403, forward strand.
AAAGCAAGATGGAAACCGCCACGCCGTCCATATTCTCTACTGCGAAGGTACCAGAGCAGCCTGTCAGCTCAGGTCCGCTGCACTATGTGCTGATGGGATTTCTGGCAGGATTCTTCCTGGCCATTTGCATAGCAATAGTAATGTTCGTACTGGACGACCGCCCGAAATCACCGGAGGACGTGGCCAAATATTCTGGCGTTCCTACTCTGGCGGTGGTGCCGCTCATGACTAAGAAGAAATCAGCAAGAAGCGGGAGGTACGAATAATGAAGCATATAGCAATTAAGAACTTCCCAGAGCTGGATTACCTGTGTAATGAGTCCATGAACACTCTCTGCACAAATCTGGTATATTGCGGCGATCAGAATAAGGTGGTGCTCATAACCAGCAGATATGCCAATGAAGGCAAGAGCTATATAACACTGAACATGATGAGGACATTTGCCAGCCTTAAGAAGAGGGTCGTGCTGGTGGATACAGACCTGCGCCGCTCGTCGATACAGAGAATCGTTGAGTTCGACTATGCCGAGGAGAATGGCAAGGGACTGGCGGATTATCTGGCGGGACTGTGCAGTTCGTCCGATATAATCTACGAGACCAATATCGAGAATGCCTATATCGTGCCGGTCGGCAGAACTGTGGAGAGCTCACTGCCGCTGCTTACTTCTAATTATATGGAGAGGCTTCTGGTGCAGCTGAGGGAGAGATTCGACATCGTGCTGGTGGATACATCGCCGGTCGGCATGATCGTGGACGGCCTCGAGGTGGCAAGGCACTGCGACGGCGCCCTCCTAGTAGTGTCATATAAGCGCGGCAAGAGAAAAGAGATCAAGTCCGTGGTGGAGGCGATCAACAACACAGGCTGCAAGGTGCTGGGGACAGTACTTAATAATGTAAACCTGAAGACATTCAGCAGCAGGGCATATTATTACGATTCTGAGAAATACTCGAAGAAGTTCTATAAGAAGTATGAGACGGACGGGAAGAAAAAGTTGTTTAGGAAATGATAGCCGTATCTGATATGAGCGGCGCAGCTGATGACTACGATGCGCGCCGTGAACCTCGGCGTAGCAACCACTATTCGAAAACGCCTACGCTGATAGTTTTCTCATAGTGGTTGCGCCGTCCCAGCGCGCAAGTGAAGGATTATGGTATGCGCCGCAGCAAAAAAAATAAACAGGCAATAATGAGAGGACATCATTATGTTTATAGAGCAGAACAATAAAATAGAACGATTCGCTGACAAGGTATGGCTCAGCAGCCCGACTATGCATGGTCCGGAGATTGAATATGTGCGTGAGGCATATGAGACGAACTGGATGAGCACGGTGGGTGCGAATATTAATGAGCTGGAGGCGCTGGCTGCGCAGAAGGTCGGCGTCAAGTATGCTGTAGCCCTATCGGCAGGAACGGCGGCTCTTCACATGGCCATCAGGCTGGCAGGCATCAGACTATACGGGATGCCGCAGGCAGGACAGGGCACCCTGGCAGGCAGGAAGGTATTCTGCTCAGATATGACATTCAGCGCGACAGCCAACCCCATTGCATATGAGGATGGCTGTCCTGTGTTTATAGACACCGAGAGAGGTTCATGGAACATGGATCCCGAGGCACTGGAGAAGGCATTTGAGATCTATCCGGAGGTCAGGCTGATAGTAGCTGCGCATCTGTACGGCACGCCTGGCAGAGTGGACGAGATCAAGGCCATTGCCAAGGCACATAATGCTCTCATAGTGGAGGATGCGGCCGAGTCGCTGGGCTCGACATATAAGGGTCAGCAGACAGGATCATTTGGAGACTACGGATGCATATCATTTAATGGCAATAAGATCATCACGGGCTCTGCAGGCGGCATGTTCCTGACCGATAGCCTTGACGATTGCAATAAGGTACGCAAATGGTCTACTCAGGCCCGGGAGAATGCGCCATGGTATCAGCATGAAGAGATCGGCTATAACTACCGCATGAGCAATGTGATCGCGGGAGTTATCAGAGGTCAATTTCCATTTCTGGATGAGCATATCGCGCAGAAGCGGGCAATATATAACAGATATAAGGAAGGATTCAAGGATCTGCCGGTGTCAATGAATCCGGTGCCTGCAGACAGCCAGGTCAATCATTGGCTCAGCTGCATGATTATCGATAAGGATGCGATGTGCAGGCAAGTCAGAAGCGAGCGTGAAACCCTGTTCACACCAGAGCATGGCAAGAGCTGCCCGACAGAGATTCTTAATGCTATCAGCAGCATCAATGCAGAGGGCAGACCGATATGGAAGCCGTTGCATATGCAGCCGATATTCAGGATGAATCCATTTATCACCAGGAACGGCAATGGCCGCGCCATGACCAATGCGTATATAGCAGGCGAGGCAGTCGATGTGAGCATGGATATATTTGACAGAGGCCTGTGTCTGCCGAGCGACAATAAGATGACAGAGTGGCAGCAGGAGAGAATAATTGAAGTTGTGAGAGCATGCTTCGAGTGAGACAATTAGTGCTTCCTATAGAAGTGTGAGTGCATGAGGTGATTCTATGCCATTAACAAGAATAGAAGTTGATAATTTTACAGTATTTGACGAGATCACGATCCCTCTTAATAAGGGATTAAACGTGTTAATCGGAGAAAATGGCGTAGGCAAGACTCACATAATGAAGCTGGCCTATGCGGCATGTCAGGCGGTTAAGCATGATGTGTCATTTTCTCAGAAGACAACGATGTTATTTCGTCCTGATCAATCCAGCATAGGAAGATTAGTAAATCGAAAAAAGAATGGCAATGATGCCTCTGAGGTTCTGGTCGAATCAGATGCAGCGAAGATAGGCATGTCATTTTCTACCAAAACAAAAAAATGGGAGGCCGAGATTAGGTCGGAGGAAAAGTGGGAGAAGCAGATGGCCGACCTAACGAGCGTATTTATCCCTGCGAAGGAGATCCTCTCTAACGCCTGGAACCTGGATGCTGCAGTGAAGATGGGAAATGTTGAATTTGATGATACATATTTAGACATCATCGCAGCTGCTAAAATTGACATCTCCAGAGGCGACGAATCCTCTGCAAGAAAAAAATATCTGGATAAATTACAGCGGATTTTAACAGGCAAAGTCACGGTGCAGGATGATAGATTTTATCTCGGACCAGGTAAGCAGCTGCGGTTGGAGTTTAATCTGGTGTCAGAGGGGCTACGCAAGATCGCACTGTTATGGCAGCTGATTAAGAACGGCTCTCTTGAGAAAGGTGCGGTACTATTCTGGGATGAGCCAGAGGCTAATATTAATCCTAAGTATATTCCTGTGCTAGCGGAGATGCTGCTTATGCTGGAAAGAGAAGGAGTGCAGATATTTGTCTCGACCCATGATTATTTTCTGTGCAAATACATTGAAGTAAAACGCAGCAGCGACAGCAGTGTTCAGTATGTTTCACTATATAAGAATGAAGATGGCAATGTAAGAGGCGAAACCGCAGATGAATTCGATTTGCTGGAGCATAATGCAATTATGGAGACATTCCGTGCGCTCTATAGAGAAGAGATCGGGGTGGCATTGAAGTGAAGATCATACCAGAATCCGAAATGAACTTTGGACCATATGACGAAGCTGATTTATTTTATATAGAACAATCTGCAATTTATAAAGAACTTGGTTCTGGCATAAAAACAGTGGAATTTATCATAAGAAGAGCAGAGAAGAAGGATATAATCTTCCTGGAGGCTAAGAGAAGCTGTCCAAACCCTGCTAATCGACATGAGTCAGAAGAAAAAGAATGGAAATTCGAAGAGTATTTCTCGTCGATAACTGACAAGTTTATAGATTCACTTCAAATCTATGCCGCAGCGATGCTGGACAGGTATCAGGATAAAACAGAACTGGGGAGTAATCTGCGCGCAGTGACAAGCCTGAAGGATGTACAGTTGAAATTCGTCTTGGTAATTAAGGACGCAATTGACATAGAGTGGCTGGCGGGACCACGTGCAGAACTTGAGGAAAGACTGCGTAAGATAAAGAATATCTGGAATGTGAAATTAGCTGTAATAAACGAGGAAATTGCTAGGGAATACAAGCTGACATACTAGATATGGGCTTGTGAGAGCATGCTTCGAGTGAAGGTAGATAACAAACGGAAGTTTTATTGTGAAGACTGATATGAATAAACATAAGCCCTACGGGCCTTATGAGAGGTATGTGAAAAGGCCGCTGGATGTTGCATGTGCATTGGCGGCAATTATAGTATTCTGCTGGCTGTATGCCATCGTGGCGGTGCTGGTGAGAGTGAAGCTGGGAAGCCCGGTGCTATTCACACAGGACAGACCCGGCAAGGATGAGAAATTATTTAAGCTATACAAATTCCGGACGATGATAGATGCCTGGGATGAGAACGGTGAACCACTACCAGATGAAGAGCGGCTCACCAGATTCGGTAAGATATTAAGGTCAACATCCCTTGATGAGCTGCCAGAGGCATTCAATATTCTAAAAGGTGACATGTCAGTAGTAGGTCCCAGACCGTTGCTGGTTAAATATCTGGACAGATATAACGAGGAGCAGCACCACAGGCATGATGTAAGGCCGGGACTTACAGGGTATGCGCAGACCCACGGAAGGAATGCCGTTTCGTGGGAAGACAAATTCGCCATGGACATATGGTATACGAAGCATATAACATTTGCAGGCGATGTGAAGCTGATCCTGGAGACCGTGTATAAATCAGTGAAGCGGGAAGGAATCAGTTCAGAATCGTCAGCGACAATGGAAGAGTTCATGGGAACTATAGACGGAGTTAATCCAACATGGAGAGAACCAGGATGAGGAGATTGGCAATTATAGGTGCCGGCGGGCACGGTAAGGTAATTGCAGATATCGCAAGAAAAAATGGATATAGAGAGATTATATTTCTTGATGACAACGAAGATGTGCATCAGTGCGGCGGTTATCCGGTGGTAGGAAAGAGCAGCGCGGCTGAGGACATCGATGCGGATGTAATCGTAGCCGTAGGCGATACCAATATAAGAAAACAGATAATGGAGTCGATTTCAGAAGATAAGCTGGTTACATTGATTCATCCGGATGCAACCGTAGCTGAGAATGTGACTGTCGGCAGGGGAACGGTGGTTATGGCAGGAGCCGTGATCAATCCGGGAGCAGTAATAGGCGCAGGCTGTATCATTAACACGTGCTCGTCGGTAGATCATGACTGCAACGTCGGTGATTACGTGCATATAGCAGTAGGAAGTCATCTGTGCGGAACAGTCATTGTCGGAAGAGAGACACTGATCGGCGTCGGCGCAACGGTAATAAATAACATACATATCACTTCGAATTGTATAATAGGAGCAGGGGCAGTAGTGATTAATAATATTACAGAAAAAGGCGTATATGTGGGGGTTCCAACACGGAAAATAGCCGCAAATAGGCAAAATGGGGGGGTACAGACCTCTAATATAGGCTGTTCAGCCTCAAATGTGTGGCTCTCAGGATACAGGAGGGCTGCATGATGAAAGTCGGTATTGTAGGAACAGGAGCGGTAGGACCTTCCATAGCACAGGTATTTGCCCAGTGTGGAGAAGTAGAAATCGTATATCTGTGCAAAGGCAGAGAATGCTCGATAAGGAACGGAAAAGATGCGTTAGAACAGAACCTGATGCAGCTTGTTTCAAAAGGGAAAATGCCGAATGAGCAGATGACCATGATCCTAAATAAAATCAAGATTGGATCTAAACAGATACTGGCAGATGCGGATTTGATAGTTGAGGCGGTAGCAGAAAATATTGAAGTAAAGAGGTTAGTTTTTCATGAGTTAGACCAGATATGTAAAAAAGAGTGTATTTTCACAACCAATACGTCATCCTTGCCGATAGACATGATCGGGGAAGGAGTAACAAGAGAAGTGGCAGGGCTGCATTTTTTTAATCCCGTGCCGGTTATGAAGCTTGTGGAAGTAATTGGAAGTGAAAAAACATCTCAACATACACTTAGTATTTTAATGGAGATTGCCAGAAAGATTGGGAAAACGCCAGTCGAGGTTCATAAGTCACCAGGATTTATAGTGAACAGATTATTGATTCCGATGATTAATGAAGCAATTGGTATTTATGCAGAGGGAGCGGCCTCAGCGGAAAATATCGATATGGCAATGAAATTGGGAGCTAATCATCCGATGGGGCCATTGGCATTGGGCGATTTAATCGGATTAGATGTGGTTCTCGCAATCCTGGAAGAAATGCTTCAAGAGACGGGAAATGCCAAATACTGTCCAGAGAAAATGCTGCGGCAGATGGTGAATGACGGAAAATTGGGCAGAAAAACAGGAGAAGGATTTTACGAATACTAAGGGTGATTGAACATGAATGATCTATATATTATTGGAGCAGGCGGATTTGGACATGAAATAGCATGGCTTGTAGAGAGAATAAATGCTGTTAAACCAATATGGAATTTCAGAGGTTTTATAGATGATGATGAATCTCGTTGGGGAAACGAAACCGACGGATATAAGATATTAGGCGGCTGCGAATACTTAAAAACCTTAGGTGATGTTTATGCCGTCTGTGCAGTTGGCTCAGCCAGAATCCGAAAAGCGATAATTGAAAAGTTAGAGGATAGCAGTGTAAGATTTGCGACACTGATAGATCCATCAGTGCTTATGTCTGGAACAGTAGAGATAGGCGAGGGGACAATGATTTGTGCAGGCAATATTCTTACCGTTGACATAAAAATAGGCAGACATGTTATTATAAATCTGGATTGCACAGTCGGACATAATACGATCGCAGAGGATTTTGTAACTCTGTATCCCAGCGTAAATGTATCTGGAAACGTGCATCTGGGAGAGTGCTCTGAGATGGGAACGGGAGCGCAGATCATTCAAGGTAGAACAATTGCTGAGAATACAATAGTCGGTGCCGGGGCTGTAGTGACTAAAGATATTACGGAGAGCGGCACATATGTGGGCAGCCCGGCTAGGAAGATAAGATGATTAATTTAGCAGTAAATAATTCTGCTAAAATTGAAAGTTGAGCAGAGTATGAACATCTGGATAATGAACCATTATGCTACCACGATGTATCGTGATAAGGCGGGAAGGCATTACTGGTTCGCCAAACAATTAGAAAAATTAGGTCATAAGGTTACAATCTTTTGTGCATGTACATTTCTGGATAATCAGGACGTGATAGATACAAAGGATAAGAAATGGACTGTTAATTACGATGGGGAGACACCATTCGTTTTTATAAAGACTAATACAAGCGTGGGCAACGGAATCGACCGCGTTAAGAACATGGGCAACTTCTACCTAAACCTTATTCCGTCGGCGCTTCAGTATTGTAAGCAGTATGGCAATCCAGATGTTATCATAGCATCAAGCGTGCATCCGCTGACCATGGTGGCAGGAATCAAGATAGCACGTAGACTCAAGGTGCCATGTATATGCGAAGTCAGAGACTTGTGGCCGGAAGCAATATTCCGCTTCGGTAAGGCAAATGAGAAGAGCCTGCTCGGCAGGATATTGATAACAGGGGAACACTGGATCTATAAAAATGCAGATGCACTGATCTTTACAAAAGAAGGAGACACCGATTATCTGAAAGAGAAAGGCTGGACCATGGAACAGGGCGGAGATATCGACTTGACAAAATGTCACTACATCAACAACGGTGTTGACCTTAAGGCATTTGAAGAGAAGATACATACAATCACGCTGGATGATGCAGACTTGAACAACGATCAGAAATTCAACGTCACCTATGCTGGCGTTATAAGACCAGTAAATAATGTTGGCAATATATTAGATGCAGCCAGGCTGCTGCAGAAAGATACGAAGTACCAAGATGTGCAGTTCCTCATCTACGGTGATGGCAGTGAGTTCGAATCACTGAATGCAAGAGTTCAAGATGAACACATAGCTAATGTGAAAATGAAAGGATATATTGAGAGAAAGTTTATCCCGTATATCCTCAGCCGATCCAGTATAAATCTGCTGAATTATTCGCAGTCACATTATAATTGGGCGCGTGGCAATAGCTCAAATAAATTATTCGAATATATGGCCAGTGGGAAGCCGATAATATCCACAGTACAGATGGGGTATTCGATAATAAAAAAATACCACTGCGGAGTAGAACTGCAGGCGGATACACCAGAGTGCCTGGCAGAGGAGATTAAGAAGATCCATGAAATGGATGCCGGCAGCTACCAGGCAATGGGTAAAAATGCACATGAAGGCGCTAAGGATTTCGACTTCGAGATACTCACAGGCAAGTTGATGGAAGTTATAGAGAGCGTAATGGGATGATTAAATCTATAATAAAAGAATATGGCCCTCTGTGGATGGTGAATAGATCATTATATGCGGCTAAGCTTGCAACACTTTGCAGGATGCCCCAGTTAGAGGCTCTGTTTGAAAAAAAAGTGCAAGTTAAAAGGATAAATTTATTCGAAATAGACACAGCCAGACTGAAAGACTTTTTGAATGGTTTGCCAGCAGATAAAAAGGATGGCATTGTAAAGTCTGCCGATAAGGCATGTAACGGTATAATAAAAGGATTTTCATCCGTTATGTTAGATTATGGATATCCGATAGATTGGCAGCTGAGTCCGCTGACAGGCAAGCGCTGTGATGAGAAGAAAAAATGGTTTCAGATACCAGACTTTGATGACGAACGTGGGGACATAAAGGCTGTTTGGGAAGCATCAAGGTTTGGCCATTTTCTGATACTTGCCAAGGCCTTTTTAATAACTGCTGATAGGAAATATTATGAGGAATATAAAAAACAGCTGTCAGAATGGCTGATCAATAATCCATATTCGTATGGCGCTAACTATAAGTGCGGTCAAGAATGCTCCCTACGAATGGTAAATGCATTGTTGGCATTTGCAGTATTTGATAGAGCAGGCATAACGGATGATATAACGAAAGAGCTGTTAGCAGATCTCGTGAACAGATGCTATAGAAAAGTATTATCAAACTTCTTTTACGCTTATAGATGCATTAAAAACAATCACACCATATCGGAATTGATGGGAATGATTGTTGGCGCATGGTGCTGTGACGATGAGAAGATAATTGAAAGAGCATATAAGTTGCTGAATGAGGTCGTTATTGATCAGTTCACAGAAGATGGAGGCTACAAACAGTATTCGTTTAATTATCAGCGTCTGGCATTGCAAGATATAGAGTGTATTTATTGTATAAGAAATAAAACAAACAGATGCCTGTCCTCAGAAGCTGAGAACAGAATTATAAACTCCATTAATATGATGTATCAGTGTCAGGATGAATCTGGAGATATGCCGAATTATGGCGCAAACGATGGCGCATTGGTTTTTCCGCTTACTAGCTGTTCGTATAGAGATTTCACATCAGTTATCAGTTCGCTGTTTTATATGATATCAAAACGTAGGGTATATGGAACAGGGTTGCATGATGAAGAACTGATATGGTGGGGATATGATGTAGCTGATAATATAGAAATTGAGAATCTAATTAGAAAATCAAGTCAATATGGCCAATCGGGACTATATACGTTGCGCAGTGAAAATTCTTGGATGATGATCATATTGAATGATTATAAATCACGACCGGCGCATCAAGATCAGTTGCATATTGATTTGTGGATTGATGGAGAGAATGTATTATGTGATCTGGGAACATATTCATATGCATCGGACTTAGGAAAAAGGTTGGCATTAAATAGGTCACACAATACTGTACATGTTGATGGAATTAATCAGATGAATTCACATGGACCATTTTTGATTTATGACTGGACAGAAAGAAGCAATGTTCAGGCAACGAATGATTATTTCTATGGCGTCATGAAATCTAAAAATGGATACGAGCATACTCGTGAGATTACTATAAATAATGATAAATATGTTATTCGTGATACAGTAAATACGGAATTAAAAAGAGAATTCTTCCTAGATTTTTATACAGCATGTGAGATAGTGGAAATAGAAGGTCACATTGAATTAAGAAAAGACAATAGGACACTTTGCCAGATTGAATTCGAAGATGACTATGTGATTGAGGACGCCGAAAGGAGTCTGTATTATCTTAGAACAGAAAATATAAAGCATATAATTGTAGCTGTTAAAAATAAAGTACACGAAACTATAATAAACATTCCGAGTACGGAATAAGAAAGGGCTAGAAATGGTTAATGTTGTAGGACTTGGATATATAGGGTTGCCAACTGCACTTATGTTGGCTGCACATGGAGTGAAAGTAATCGGAACAGATTATAATAAGGAATTGGTAGACACATTAAATGCCGGACAGACCACATTTAAAGAGAAAGGTCTGGATGAATTGTTTCGGAAAGCATTAGATTCGGGAATCCAATTTAGTTCTGAATATCAGAACACAGATTTGTATATTGTATCGGTGCCGACCCCGTATGATAAATTTAGTAAAAAGGTGGATCCTTGCTACGTGGTTGCAGCAGTAAAAAGTGTGCTAGAGGTTGCTCCTAAGGGCGCAATTATTGTAATTGAGTCAACTGTATCTCCTGGAACGATGGATAAGTATATCCGACCGACAGTGGAGTCAGCGGGATTTACAATTGGTGTAGATATTAACCTTGTTCATGCTCCAGAGAGAATTATCCCGGGAAACATGGTCTATGAGCTTATCCACAATAATAGAACGATCGGTGCGGATAACAGACAAATCGGAGAAAGGGTTAAGTCAATCTATTCGTCATTCTGTCAGGGAGAAATAGTAGTAACTGATATCCGTACAGCAGAGATGACCAAAGTTGTTGAGAATACATATAGAGCGGTAAATATAGCATTTGCAAATGAGCTGGCGAAAATATGCAGGCATGACGGAATGGACGTATATGAAATCATTAGAATCTGCAATATGCATCCAAGAGTCAATATCCTTCAGCCTGGTCCTGGCGTAGGAGGACACTGTATATCTGTGGATCCTTGGTTCCTGGTTGGTGACTATCCATCACTGGCCAAGGTAATTGATGAATCAATGCAAACTAACGATGGTATGCCAGACTTCGTTCTCAATAGGATATATGAGATAATGAAAGAAAATAAGCTGACAGACATAACAAGGGTCGGATTGTATGGACTCACATATAAGGAAAATGTTGATGACATGAGAGAATCTCCGACACTTCAGTTATTGGAAAGTCAGGAACGACACCTTGCCAATGGTTTAAAAGTATATGATCCATATATCACAAAAGATGTAGTCGCAAATCAGTATCATGATCTGAATGAATTTTTAGAGTCTGTGGACATGGTTGTAGTTATGGTAAAGCATGACGAAATAAAGAATAATGTCGAGAAGCTGGCGGATAAGATAGTATTGGATTGCCATAATATAATAAAGCTTCCAGGGGTATATCATATCTAACAAATGTATCTGATTTAACGGTAGCACAAGGAGAAGTGATGAAGAAAAAGTCAGTTATTCTTATAGGGTTTATGCCAAATCCAAGGATGTATAAGAGAATAGAAGTAGAAAAGGATATATTTGACCTATATCTTATCTGCTGGAATAGAGATGACGGAACACAAATAAACCCCAATCCAGTTGGTTACAGCATTCATTGCATAGATATTAGTGCTCCAAATAATCCGTTAAAAAGAATGATTCCGTATAAGAAATTCACTTCGGTGGCAGAAAAATTTTTAGAGAAGATTAATCCGAATGTGATTCATGTGCAAGGATTGGATATGCTGGAAATCGCATATAATTACAAGAAAAATTTCAATCCAAAAGTGAATTTAATATATGAGGTTGCAGATTTACATCGTCTGATTATAGATGAGCAAAAGAATCCTATAACAAAAGTAGCTCGGTATTATCTAAGAAAAAAAGAACGAAACATGTGTAAGCAAATATCTATGTTGATTGTTACTTCGGAAAAATATATAGATATGCACTTTAAAACTTTCGTATCAGCAGAAAAGACGTTGTTTATACCTAATGTTCCAGATCTAACAGCGTTTAATAATTACGTTAGGAAGAGGACAGATATAAATGATTTTACAGTGGGGTTTGTCGGTAGTATCAGATATCCTGAACAAATTAATAATCTGATTACAGCAGTGGAGCAGACGAAGGACAAGCTATTAATGGCTGGATTTGAGCAAGGTGAATTCGGGATACAGAAACGCTGTAAAGAGTATGATCGGTGTGAGTGGATGGGACGGTTTGATTTCAAGAAGCAGGCTGCCCAGATATATGGAAAATGTGATCTGGTATATTCGGTATATGATGCGGATATGAAGAACGTGAGAGTTGCGTTGCCGAATAAATTGTATGAAGCAATATATTGCGAGATCCCTATCATAGTGGCAAAGGGAACATACCTCTCTGAACTTGTTGAGGAATGGGGAGTCGGAGTATCAGTTGATCATAAGAGCGTAGAAGAGCTGGTAGAAGTTATAACTGAATTGAAAAATAACAGCGAGTATTATAATAACATTGTGGAAAACTGCAGGAAACATAAGGATTATTGTAATCTGGACTTCTATAACGATAAGTTGAAGGAAAGATTGAAGAAGCTTGAATCTAAAGTCTAAATTTTAATAGGAGTGAGATACTAAATGGTTCCAATACTTGTCACAATCGATACAGAAGGGCATCGTGGTGATGATCCAATAAAAAAGTTGATTTTTGGAAAAACAAAAGATGGATATTTTGGTATTGAAAAAATCATGGATGAATTTGAAACAGTCGATGCAAAAATTCTATTTTTTGTTGATTTCGCGGAGGCTTGGGATTATGGAAAAGACAAAGTTAAGAAGATAGTAGATACTATAATATCCAGAGGTCATGATATAGGCGTTCATATTCATCCTGATCACATGGCAGATAAAAATAGACTTTTCTTGTGGGAATATAGTTACGATGAACAATTCGATATTATTCGAAAGTGTACTGATTTATATTTTGAATTAGTTGGTAAACGTCCGCTCTCATTTAGAGCTGGAAAATATGGAGCCAATACAGATACACTGGATATACTTGAAAAATTAGGCTATAAGTATGATTTTTCTGAGTTTTATGGTCAGCAATGGTGCAAGATTGATCCTTATATTACGATAAATTCCCCTGTGAGGTATGGGAATATGAGAGAGTTTCCAGTTACCATGCATCAGAGTGTCCATATCGGTAGATTAGTAAGAGAAGATAAGCTTGACATAGAGGGAATGACTCCAAAGGAACTTAAGTATGCGGTTGAACAAGTAAAACAACAAGATTTCCCAATAGTAATTACTTTATTTTTCCATTCCTTTTCATTACTAACTTGGAAGGATAATCCGGATAATCCTGTTTTGAATGAATTGAAATTAAATAAACTAAGGAAGGCCATAAGTTTCATCAAAGGTGATCCCGATATTAAACTAATTCGTGAGTCGGAACTGGATGAAGTACGAGTTGCAGATAGTGTGGTTGCCAGAAAAAGTATAATCAAGTGGGAGTCAAATTTATTTGGAATCAGATGTACATATCAGAAAGCTAAAAACATATATAAGTTCAACAAGAAAGCAAAATTACTTGTTTATCTTGTTCGATTTATGATGGTAGCTGTGGTGATATGTTTGCTGATTATTTTGTGGAGTATATTTCTAAGGTGAAAGCAATAGCAACATCTCAATAGTGCTGCTACCCACGTAGAGTAACTGTGTTTTAACCACATTGATAGTGAAGTTCAAAAGGAATCCTATAAAGAAAAATTTTTAATTGACTTGAATGTCTTTGAATTTAGAAGGTTTGATAATGGTCTGATCGAATAAGTGAACGGATAGTATGTCTGACATCAGATATGCCGTCCTTCCCGAAATCAGACAGCTGATAATATTCTTTGATAAATATTCTGAAATTAGGGATTTTTTTAAAAATCGTTATAGTATTGAAGATTAGATTATACTCGTACAAAAGCTGGAATTTAAGCTTGAAACTTATGTGTCACGGCGGTCTAGCGGATGTGGATTTGAATTGATCTTTTGCGAAGGCGTTGAACTAGGGTTTAACAGAAAATAATCGTGGAGACCAGAGCTTTTTTAGGAGCTGGTAGGCATAGAAAGAATTGCTCTTAGCATAAGGAGTAGTATACAAATGAGAATAAAGAAACTTACTTTAAATAATTTTATGGCATTTAATCATGCTGAAATGGACTGGTCGGACAATATTAATATTATTTGCGGAGAGAACAGCACAGGTAAAACTACTCTTCTGAAGGTGATGTATTCATTGGTAAAGCCACTTGGCGGTGCAGGCAGAGAGAGTTTAACCAAGGATATGGAGGAACAACTATTTGTTAAGAAACTGCAGGGTATTTTCCGACCTGATGAAATGAAGATCGGCAGATTAGTGAGCCGTAGACAGGGAAGCAATAGAACCAGCTGTTCGGTCGATTTGGAAAATGGTCAGAGAGTAAATGTGGAATTTTCAAGTAAACAGGAAAATCATGCAGATGTATCAATAGAGCATGAGGATATTGTAGATAGACAAGATGCGATCTATATTCCAACTAAGGAGATGATTTCTACGGTGGAGCATTTTGTCTCTCTGTATGACGAATATCATATAGAGTTTGAGGAGATGTACTATGATTTGGCCAAGCTGTTGGATCGACCACTTTCAAAGGGACCAAATACTGCGGAACAGAATAGTGTATTGAAAAATCTGGAAAGTATTATGAAGGGCAAGATTGTACGTAAAAATAAGAAGTTCTATTTCAAAAGTGAAGGTGAAGGCGAGTTTGAAATGGGACTGCTTTCAGATGGGTATAGAAAGTTATCCATGCTTATCTATATGATCCTCTCTGGAAGCTTAAATAAAAATACGATTTTGTTTTGGGACGAACCAGAGACGAATATGAATCCTAAGATGATTCAGCCGATAGTGCAGGCATTGATTGCGTTGGCGCAGATGGGTGTACAGATCTTCGTGTCAACTCATGATTATTTCATCCAACAGGAATTCAACATGGTGGCATCATATCCAGAGTTAAATCCTCATAATCTGGATATACGATTTGTCTCTCTGTATAAAAACGAAGAGACGCATAATATTGAATTTGAGATGCAGGGCTCGGCATCAGATTTAGTGCATAATGCGATTATGGAAGAGTTTGATGCAATGTATGACAGGGAGCAGAGGATTATCTATGGGGACTAATATTATATCAGAGAGCCGATTGAAGTTTGAATTTCCCGAGGATAACAGTGTGATAAAGTTCGATGATACAAGATTTTATAGAGATTGTTTTAATGTGGTTCCTGGGTCGAAGGGTGTAGATTTCATATCGGTAGATAAGAATAAAATCGCATTTATAGAAATAAAAAATTGTACTGGAGATGAGGGAAATTGCCGCTGGAGGATAGCTCCGAACAATACGAAGAGAGATACCGCACACACGAAGGTGGACACAGAAGGACGTGATAGTCTGGATATTGAAGTAGCTCAGAAGATGGCAATGACAATGGCTGCCCTGATTGGTGCGAAATCATTTGAAAACACCAAAATATGCATAGAAGAATTACAGAACGTTATTGACTTCATTTCGTCGAAAGTATTTTCGGCTGACGCTAAGAACAAAATTGTAATCCTGTTTCTGGAGGGAGACTTCGCCAGCAAGACCAGAACGAAGAAGATGATAATGACGGAGTTGCAGAAGAGCATAAAGAAAAAAATGAAATGGTTTAATTGCAGGGTGTCCGTAGTTGATTCAAGCACATGTGATTCTGGAATATTTCAGGTAGTTGGCTAAGTAACTGGCATAAAAGAATGAAAATGTTTTGAGAAGAAAAATAAAATCAAGATAAAAGTACTTTTATGAAGAAGATAATGTTGGTCTTTGGCACGAGACCGGAAGCTATAAAGATGTGCCCATTGGTAAATGAATTAAAGACGAGAGCAGGCATCCAGACGATTGTCTGCGTAACGGGGCAGCATCGCCAGATGCTGGATCAGGTGTTAAATACGTTCAATGTGGTTCCAGATTATGACCTGGCGATCATGAAGCAGGGGCAGACACTGTTCGATATAACGGCGGGCATCCTGGAGAGAATCAAGGCTGTCCTGGAGGAGGTTCAGCCAGATGTGGTGCTGGTGCATGGTGACACGTCGACCACATTTGTTACGGCGCTGGCCTGCTTCTATCTGCAGATTCCTGTTGGACATGTGGAGGCAGGGCTGCGCACTTACAATATTTACTCACCGTACCCAGAGGAGTTCAACCGTCAGGCGGTGGGGATTATTGCCAAATATAATTTTGCACCGACCAGGACGGCAGCGGAGCACCTGCTGGCTGAGGGCAAGGATCCGGGCAGCATCTATATCACGGGCAATACCGTAATCGATGCGATGCAGCATACGGTGACGGCGGATTACACGCATCCTGAGCTGGAATGGGTAGGCGATGACAAACTGATATTTATCACCGCTCACAGGCGCGAGAATCTGGGACAACCGATGCATAACATGTTCAGGGCAATCCGACGCGTGTTGGACGAGCACCCGGAGTGCAAGGCAGTGTATCCGATTCACATGAATCCTGTGGTCAGGAAGGCGGCTGATGAGGAACTGGGCGGGTGTGATCGCATCCATATCATCGAGCCTATCGAAGTGTTCGATTGTCATAATTTCGAGGCGAGATGCCACCTGTGCCTGACTGACTCGGGCGGCATCCAGGAGGAGTGCCCGTCATACGGCAGACCAGTTCTCGTAATGAGGGACACCACCGAGCGCCCGGAGGGTGTTGCTGCCGGAACACTCAGACTCGTGGGCACGGATGAAGAGATCATCTACAGGAATTTCAAGGAGCTGCTGGAGAATCCGGCCGCCTATGATGCCATGGCCAGGGCATGTAATCCATATGGCGACGGACACGCGTGCCAGAGAATCGCAGACGTGCTGGAGACAGGCACATGCGAGATGTGGGGGTGAGTGAAAAATATGACAGGCTATCCATCTTGAAAGAACAAAGTGATGTCGTCGCTGAAAAATCCAAAAGTTGACAAAACAGAAGGAAGACGAAAAGTGATAATTGAGAGTCACTTATTTAAGAAGCTAAGGGAGTTGAAAATAAATGAGTAAATTGGTTCTTAAAATATATTGTGGTGATTGGGAAAATTATAGCAGGGACAAGCGCGAACTTTCGGTTTGTCAGGAACTTGGAATGAAAACCATTGTAATGTCAAAGGGTGATGTTGGGGATAAATACAAGAAGTGCGAAATATCCGGATTTCAGGTACTGAAATTTTCAACACGCCCTGTAAGCCTTGTTCCTGTTTGCGTTAATCGATTTTTTTCAATCTTTAGCTGGGCACATTATGCCAGAAAATTAGCACCTGATATTATCAGCGGACATGATATGTGGGGATTGTCAATAGGATGGTTGTCTAATTGCTTAAGAAAAAGCAAGGCAACACTTGTATATGATTCTCACGAATTTGAAATCGGAAGGAATAAAAAACGTAATAGATTTCAGTTATGGTTCATCACGCATATGGAAGGTTTTCTTATGAAGCGTTGTGTTTTTTCCATCATGGTAAACGATGCCATAGCAGATGAGGTACAGAGGATACATAAGCTGGAAGAGCGACCGATTGTTGTGCGCAGTACGCCGACTCTTTGGAAGATTGATGCTGAAGTCTGCTCGCAGAAGAGGAAGGAAATGCTGTCAGGAATGAAAGAACCTAAGGATTTTCTTATGATGTACCATGGCGGGGTAATGTCTGGCAGGGGAATAGAAACCCTACTGGAACTTGTCAGCAAAAACAGTAATGTCTGTGCCGTTATCCTGGGTAACGGAGAGGAAAAGTACCAGAAGTCATTAAGAATGCTTGCCGACAATCTGGGCATAACGGAGAGGGTCGTATTCCTTCCTGCTGTACCCATAGAGGAGCTTTGGAAGTATGCAGGGGCGGCAGACGTGGGAATGATTTTGGCACCGGCAGTTGTAAAGAATCATCTGTATTCTCTTCCGAATAAATTTTTTGAGAACATACAGAGTGAGACTCCGGTTATCTGTCCAGAGTATCCGGCGATGAAGCCAATTGTTGACCGTTATCAGATAGGTCTTACATGTGACCCGACTAATATTGAATCGATCAACTCTTGTGTTGAACGCTTGCGCACGGATAAGACCTTTTATCAGAAGTGCGTAGAGAATACCAGAAAAGCCAAGCAGGAGCTTTGCTGGGAAAAAGAAAAAGAAATATTGAAGTCAGCATATAAAAAGGTGATGTAAAATGATTTACGTAAAATATATGCCAGGCCATTCGCTTGCTTTTGCCAGCAGAAACAAGCGGGAGCTACAGGCGGCACAGGAAGCGGGATATACGATTAAGGTCGTCAGTTCAGACGAAGAGTCTGAGTTTGAAAAAAATTTCCCTGGTTATGAGTTAGTTAAGGATAGGATGATTAAGCTTAACTACGGGATGTCGCGTATAAGAAGGTATAT
The DNA here is from genome assembly GCA_963591145.1 of Anaerotignum sp. GTDB lineage: Bacteria > Bacillota > Clostridia > Lachnospirales > Lachnospiraceae > RGIG5612. Next base: position 21,842 of record CAVARE010000072.1, read on the forward strand.
GCTTATTTTATATAATATTTTGGCATCCATGAAGGCGATAAGAAAGACATCTGGCGATGTTATAAGCTGTCATAATATTGATGCTCTTTGTAAATGTTACTTGACTTTATTTTTTAAAGCAAAAAAGCCAAGCTTGATATATGATTCTCACGAATTTGAAATCGGAAGGAATAAAAAACGTAATAGATTTCAGTTATGGTTCATCACGCATATGGAAGGTTTTCTTATGAAGCGTTGTGTTTTTTCCATCATGGTAAACGATGCCATAGCAGATGAGGTACAGAGGATACATAAGCTGGAAGAGCGACCGATTGTTGTGCGCAGTACGCCGACTCTTTGGAAGATTGATGCTGAAGTCTGCTCGCAGAAGAGGAAGGAAATGCTGTCAGGAATGAAAGAACCTAAGGATTTTCTTATGATGTACCATGGCGGGGTAATGTCTGGCAGGGGAATAGAAACCCTACTGGAACTTGTCAGCAAAAACAGTAATGTCTGTGCCGTTATCCTGGGTAACGGAGAGGAAAAGTACCAGAAGTCATTAAGAATGCTTGCCGACAATCTGGGCATAACGGAGAGGGTCGTATTCCTTCCTGCTGTACCCATAGAGGAGCTTTGGAAGTATGCAGGGGCGGCAGACGTGGGAATGATTTTGGCACCGGCAGTTGTAAAGAATCATCTGTATTCTCTTCCGAATAAATTTTTTGAGAACATACAGAGTGAGACTCCGGTTATCTGTCCAGAGTATCCGGCGATGAAGCCAATTGTTGACCGTTATCAGATAGGTCTTACATGTGACCCGACTAATATTGAATCGATCAACTCTTGTGTTGAACGCTTGCGCACGGATAAGACCTTTTATCAGAAGTGCGTAGAGAATACCAGAAAAGCCAAGCAGGAGCTTTGCTGGGAAAAAGAGAAAAAGGTTTTGCTTGAGTCTCTGGAAAATGTATATGATTAATTTGCAAAAAAGAGAATTTAATATAAAAGCCAAAAAACTAGACTTAGACACGTTCGTAGTGTTTTTTTTGACATTGAGATACATTATTAGTATTGTTAATCAGACGGTACGTCATTTTATTGGAAACACAAATAAATTAGACACTATTGTTATATATGGGGCGCTTTTTTTTGTTTTTGTTATGGTTTTGCCGCAGGTTTGGGATAAGCTTAGAGTATGGCAGTTACTGGGAATCCTTATAGTTTTTTTATATCTGGGTGTAGGTACCCAGATATCATCTGACGGAGAGACCTACAGCCTTGTACTAGAAGGCTTTTTAACTGAATGTGTGCCTTTTTTCTTCTGCGGTGTTTTTATTTGCGATTATGGTAATGTACGAGATAAATTAATACGTGTAATGACAATTATACCGTATTGTTATCTGTTTATGTTGATGCTGCTTGGGCTAAATATGCTTGATCCAGATGCAACATATTCACAACCAGATAGCTATAAGATGCTGTTTTTAGCTGTTGTACTGACGAGTGCACTTTTTGAAAAATTTTCAATAAAGTATCTGATACCGCTTTGTATCAGCATGTTTTTCATGATCGCTTATGGTGCACGAGGCCCACTGGTCTGCTGGGGATTATTTGTGATTTTGCAATTAATGATTCAGCTAAAACGGCTAACGGTCATAAAAAGATTCTTTATTGCAGTTTGTATCGGGATTGCAGTAATAGTGCTTTACAATAATTATTATTCGTTTCTTTTAATGCTGCAGACACAGTTTGAACGGATGGGATTTAGTGTACGTGTAGTTAACCGACTATTGGATAATAATTTTCTGATTGATGTAGGAAGAAATAATATCACTAGCATATGCTTGGAGAGAATAAAGTATAACCCTGTTTTGGGCACGGGACCGGTAAATGACAGAATATATATTGCAGAGCACCTGGGTGGCGGAGCAGACGCATATGGTAATTATCCTCACAATATTTTTACTGAGATAATCATGCAATATGGCATATTCATTGGCGGAGCTATTTTAATTGCGATTATCTGGATGATTGTAAAGGCATATCGTACAGTTCAAGATATACAATCTAAAAATTTTATTATTATTTTAATTGGAACGTACTTGTTCCCTCTTCTTTTTTCCGGAAGCTATGTTGATAGCAGAGGTTTTTATCTACTGGTAGCTGTGTGCGTTACGATTATTATTAACAAGAAAAATGCTGTAAGAAATGTGTAAGAGGTAGATAATATTGAATAAGATCAAAAGCTTTTTTCAACGACAAGTGACACGAATCCGAAAAAATACATTTGTCAAAAGTGTATTAACGCTTTCTGCCGGAGTGGTAGTTTCACAGGCTGTTGCACTGTGCACGACCCCTGTTATCAGTCGAATTTACACTCCAGAGGTTTTAGGTGATTTCTCGTTGATAACTTCAAATGCAACTATTATTGGGGTTATAGTCTGCCTTGGTCTTATATCAGCTATTATGATTCCGAAGGATAATGATGAGGCGAAGGGACTCTGTCGTCTTCTTACATTCCTTATAATTGGCCTGACAACGATTCTCTTATGTGTTGCTTTAGCGTTTTCACCAGTATTGCAGCTTTTTACGGTAAGTCTGGATTATAGACTTGCCTGCTGTATTCTATGGTTGTATGTGATTTTAACCAACATCTCATCTGTCTGTTACTCATATGTAAATAGGCAGGGATTGTATAGGGTTTTGTTTTGGAATCCTACAATCGGTACGGTCTCCAATGCTGCCATAAGCATTATTTTAGGACTCCTGGGCTGTGGATTATGGGGGTATATCTGTGGTAATCTGTTGGCACTGATACTGAATATTTTACACATGTTATTTCATGTGAATCCATTTAAAGGTAAGATTGCAGCTGATTATCGGCACAGAACCTTAATTAAAAAATATAAGGAGTTCCCGCTGATTTTATTTCCGTCTAATCTGGTAGGAACATTTGCTCAGCAGATGCCAGTACAGCTTATAGGCCGGTTTTGGGGCAGCACAGTTTTGGGATCATATTCCATGTGTATGACAATTTTGGGATTGCCGTCAAAATTCCTTGCAGGACCAGTTAATCGTGTCTTTTATAAAGAAGCTACGGAGAGATACAACAATGGAGAAAATATTGGTGTATTTACTCTTAAGATACTAAAAGCCAATATAAAGATAGCTATTATTCCGATTGCCTTGTTGATTGTTCTGGGTGGTCCGATTTTCTCCTTTATTCTTGGAAGTGACTGGGAGATGGCAGGAACTTTTGCTTCTGTAATGGGAATATATCAGGTTATGGTGTTCTGCAATAGCTGTCTTGCAGGGAAATTTGTTGTAATTAATAAAAAGAAAACCATACTTTTTCTGAATATTGCAGGAGTTGTATTTTATTTTGCTGTGTTTATGGTATGTCATCTGCTTTCGTTTACACCACTGACAAGTATAACGGTATTTGCCATATCTGGAGCTTTGTTTGAACTCACGGACACATTTATTTTTATGAAGCAGAGCAGAGTTAATTTAAAGGATTATTTCTATTTTCTTATTCTTTACTTAATAATTCCGGCTGTTGCGGCAACTGGAATTCGGTTGTTGCTTGAGGGTGCAGTATTATGATAAATAAAGAAAGTTTAAACTATATAATAAATTTTTTGATCGGGCTTCCAACGGATAATTATGATAGATATGTAATGTATGGAAGCCAGCCTGATGGAACTCCAGGTACTGTATTTGTCCTTTCATCAGGCTTCTTTGATGAAGATATATATGGAACAGAAAAAAGCATGCCAGAGTTTCCTCTGGCAGCAATTGATGGGGTTCCTCTCCTTTTTGGAGAACCCCTGATTGAGAAGAATGACAGACAGGTTATTATTCATGGGGATATTGTTGCATCAACTTATTTCCTGATAACGCGTTATGAGGAAATGATACAGCCTGACGTTAGGGACAAATACGGAAGGTTCCCGGGAATTGAGTCTCTACCGTCAAGGGCAGGATTTATCAGGCGTCCTATAGTTGAGGAGTATGGTGTGATTTTGCGTCAGTGCATGAGAGAAGTAGGGGTGAACATTCCTGAACCTGTTAAGGGGTTTTCCAACATATATTTAACGCATGATGTGGATATACCATGGGAGCATTTTACATTATATTCTGCCATCAGACGTATATTAGGAGAAACATTTAAACGTCATAACTTTACCTTATATCCGCTTAAAAATATTTTGGGATTTCCAAAAGATGATCCAAGATATACCTTTGATGAGTTAATTAATGCGGATCGGTCGGTTCCCGAGGCACGCAGCATTTATTTTGTGAAAAGCACAGGATATCTGCAGCCTGAGGATTGTGTTCCGTATATTAGAAAAAAGGAGACGAAGAAGTTAATCAGACTGCTGAAGGAAAGCGATGCAGAGTTGGGATACCATGTCAGCTTTGAAGCTGGAAAGCATCCTCAAAAGATTACTGAAGAATTAAAAGTTTTAAGAGATGTTCTCAGCGAAAATACGGTTATGAGTCGCAACCATTATCTTGCATCTCTTGAGCCTCGAGATTTCTATTATCTTCTTGATAATGGAATAACTGACGATTTCACGATGGGCTACGCTGATCAGGCAGGCTTCCGGCTCGGAACATGCCGTGTTGTTCGATGGATTGATCCAGAAAATGGACGATTAACGAATCTGCGTCTGCATCCTTTGGACATCATGGATGGAACCTTATATGCGAAACAATACATGAATTTGGATGAAGAGGCTTCCTATGGTTTGACAGAGCAGATAATACAGAATGTTTATACATACGGCGGCGATTTATGCCTTTTATGGCATAATAATGAAACGGTCGGTAAAGACAGCTTGAACTGGAGAAATTATAAAAACTCTCTGGATCTGATAAAAACGATTCGGGAGAATAATAGTACGAAATAGAGTCTATAATAAAATAATGTACGAGGAGGACAATTTAATGAAATACGCTTTGATAGGTTGTGGACGAATCGCAGTAAATCACATAAAGGCTGTTGTCAGTAATAAGCTGGACATGGTAGCTGTATGTGATATAGATTTGGAGAATATAGATACGCTTTTTGGGAAAACTGGCTATACGGGTTCACCTGCAAGGTTTACTGATTATAAAAAGATGATAGAGGATATCCCTGATTTACAGCTCGTGGCTATTGCTACCGAGAGTGGTATTCACGCTGAGATTGCACTTTACTGCATAGATCATGGCATAAATGTTATTATTGAAAAGCCTATGGCGATGTCGATGGCAGATGCCGAGGAGATTGTCAGAAGAAGTGAGGAAAAGCATGTAAAAGTATCAGTATGTCACCAGAACAGATTCAATATAGCAGTCCAGCAGATGCGAAAGGCCCTTGAATCGGGTCGCTTCGGAAAGCTGTCCCACGGATCCATAAATGTTCGTTGGAACAGGAATCAGAATTATTATGATCAGGCTCCATGGAGAGGAAAGTGGGCGTCTGATGGCGGATGTTTGTTCAATCAGTGCATTCACGGCATTGATCTTCTGAGATGGATGATGGGTGATGAGGTTGAAGAAGTTTATGGTGTCACGAAACAGCAGTTCCATCATTATCTGGAATGCGAGGATATCGGTATGGCTGTTGTTAAGTTCAAGAATGGTGCAGTAGGAACGATTGAAGGAACTGTCAATGTTTATCCGCAGAATCTGGAAGAAACACTTTATCTTTTTGGCGAAACAGGAACAGTAAAGATTGGAGGCAAGTCTACGAATAACATTGATGTTTGGGACTTCGCCGATGAAAACGAGGCTGATAAGAAAAATAAGGGCTTAGAAGAGCAGACTTCCAATGTTTATGGAAATGGTCACACCAGCCTTTACGCGGATGTTATTGATGCTATAGAGAGTGATCGTAAACCATATATTGACGCTGTCGCAGGGCGCAATGCAGTTGAGATGATACTTGCCATTTATCAGTCAGCAGCAACGGGAATGCCGGTTAAGCTTCCCCTTAAGGATGTTGCCTCAACTGATTTTACGGGGAGGTTTGATAGATGAGTGAATATTTTGTTCATGAGAGCAGTTATATTGATGACGATGTGGAAATAGGTGAGGGAACAAAAATCTGGTATTTTTGCCATATACAGAAGGGCGCCAGAATCGGAAATAAATGCTCACTGGGACAGAACGTGAATATTTCAAATGACGTAAAGATCGGCAACGGAGTCAAGATTCAGAACAATGTTGCTGTATATGAGGGAGTGGAGATAGAGGACGATGTTTTCTGCGGACCGTCCTGCGTTTTTACAAATGATCTGACACCGAGGGCAAAATATCCTAAGGGACATGAGCATTATAAGAAGACGGTAATTAAGAGAGGAGCTTCCATAGGTGCAAATGCAACGATAGTCTGCGGACATACAGTAGGAGAATGGGCTCTGATTGGTGCTGGTGCCGTGGTTACGTCAGATGTTCCCTCTCATGCATTGATGCTGGGTGTTCCTGCAGTCAGAAAAGGATGGGCTTGCGAGTGCGGAACGCTTCTGAGGGAAGGATATGTATGTAGTAATTGCGGTCGTAAATATACGGAAGGTTCAGACGGGCTTGAGGAGGTAGAGTAAATTGCAGTTTAGAGATTTAAAAAAACAATATGAAGTTCTAAAAACTGAAATAGATGCAAATATCCAGAGCGTAATCAACAGTACGTCATTTATTCTGGGGCAGCCCGTTGCTGAACTGGAAGCCAAGCTGGCTGATTATGTAGGAAGAAAGTATTGTGTCACATGTGCAAGCGGCACGGATGCGCTTGTTCTTTCACTTAGAGCACTTAATATAGGAAAGGGTGATGCGGTATTTGTACCTGATTTTACTTATATTGCCTCTGCGAGTTGTGCTTCACTTGTAGATGCAACACCTGTATTTGTTGATATTAATCTGGAAACTTTTAATATGGATCCAGTCGCTTTGGAAAAGACTATAGCTGCTACCATAGAAGAAGGAAGATTAACTCCAAAAGCAATCATTCCTGTTGATCTGTTTGGATTACCTGCCAATCATATTGAAATAGCTGCAATAGCAGAAAAATATGGATTGGTGGTACTTGAGGATGCAGCACAGGGATTTGGCGGCAGCATTAACGGTAAAAAGGACTGTGCATTTGGTGATATTTCTGCAACATCATTTTTCCCAGCTAAACCGCTCGGGTGCTATGGCGACGGCGGAGCGATATTTACAGATGATGAAAGTGTTGATGAAAGATTAAGATCGATTCGTGCTGGCGGTAAATCTCCGGCGGATAAATACGATAACAGGGAAATCGGATATAACTCCAGACTGGATACTATCCAGGCAGCGATTTTGCTGCCGAAGCTGAAGGCTTTTGATGAGCACGAAGTGGAAGATGTGAATAAAGTGGCTAAGTGGTATGCAGAGCGCCTCCAGAAGGATGTCGTTGTTCCGGTCATTCCAGAAGGTTATGTTTCAAGCTGGGCACAGTATACGATAAGACTTGAAAACAGGATACAAAGGGATGCCTTGCAGAAAAAGCTTAAAGATGCAGGAATTCCGTCAATGATTTACTACCCAAGGGGAATGCATCAGCAGCAGGTATTTAAATATATGGAACTTAGGGATGAAGCTTTCCCGAATACTGTAAAGGCAGCGGACACGGTTTTGAGTTTGCCTATGCATCCTTATCTGGATGAAGATACTGTCGATTTTATATGTAAGGAAATACTTAAAAATATTTAATGACTTTTGTATTCTGAAGTTGTTTGGAGGAATAAAATAATGGACTTTAATCAGATTTATTCTGGACTTATTGAAGGAAAAGAAAAACTCGCCTTAGTTGGACTTGGATATGTAGGTATGCCTATTGCGGTTGAATTTGCAAAGCACATCTCTGTTATTGGCTTTGATATTAACGAAAAAAAGGTTGAGGAATATAAGAATGGTATTGACTCTACTAATGAAATCGGCGAGGCTATCAGCAAAACAACAGTAGACTTTACGGCTGATGCAACAAGACTTCAGGAAGCAAGGTTTATTATCGTTGCTGTTCCTACGCCGGTAAATGATGACAATACGCCAGATCTCAATCCTGTTGAGGGGGCCTCAAAAACGGTTGGACAGAATATAAGACCGGGAACCATAGTTGTATTTGAATCTACAGTTTATCCTGGAGTTACCGAGGACATCTGTGTTCCAATCATTGAAAAAGAATCGGGACTTAAATGTGGTGTTGACTGGAAGATTGGATATTCTCCTGAACGTATAAATCCTGGTGACCGGGTACATACTTTAACGACCATTCGGAAGATAGTTTCTGGAATGGACGAAGAATCAGCAACTGAAATTAAGAAGGTATATGATATTGTTATTAAGGCGGGTACCGTTCCTGTATCTACGATCAGAACCGCAGAGGCAGTTAAGGTTGTAGAGAATAGCCAGCGGGATATCAATATCGCATTTGTCAATGAAGTAGCTATGATCTGTGATAGGATGGGAATCGATACGGATGAAGTTATTTACGGGATGAATTCCAAATGGAATGCCTTGGGATTTAAACCAGGTCTTGTAGGAGGACACTGTATCGGCGTTGATCCGTATTATTTAACAAATGCAGCGGAAAAGCTGGGCTATCACAGTCAGATTATCCTTAACGGAAGAAAAGTTAATGACAGTATGGGAGCTTTCGTTGCGGATGCAGCAATCAAGAAAATGATTGAGGCTGGCCTGGCACCAAAAAAAGCAACCGTCTTAATTCTCGGTATTACGTTTAAGGAAAATTGCCCAGATACAAGAAACAGCAAGGTAGTTGATATTATAAAAAGGCTCAGGGAGTATGACATCAACCCAGTTGTTACTGATTCGTGGGCAGATGCTGAGGTTGCGAAGCGTGAATATGATGTCGACCTTATACCATTTTCTGAAATACCAAAGGCAGACTGCGTAATAGTTGCGGTTGGTCATAGTGAATATAGGGGAATGTCGACTATGCAGCTCAAGTCGTTATTTAAAGAAGAGTTAAATGACGATGAGAAGGTTTTGATTGATGTTAAGAGCCTGTATCGTATGGATGAATTAAAAGCATCCAGAATGAGATTTTGGAGGCTTTAATTTAGCTTTATGAAGTACGTTGCATCTAAGCATTGACGTTGATGCGAATAATTGAAAAGGGAGAGCCAGTATACTGGATTATTTGATAGGACGCTATGACAGATAAAGAAAAATATATAGAAATGTGCAAAACGGAAAAGACAATTTGCATATATGATAAGCCTTTTTATCTGGACGCAGTATGTGGCGAAAACAACTGGAGTGTAATACTTGTAAGCAGAAATGATGACATAGTTGCAGCCCTGCCGTATTACTATCAGAAGTCGAGATTGGGAATAAGGTCTGTTACTGTTCCGCCACTGACTCAGCACAATGGAATCTGGCTTAAATATGAAGGTATAAACCGGCAGAGAATAGAGTTTGAAAATGATATATATGAGGAATTGATAGAAAAACTGGAAGAATTAAACATAGATTATTATAAACAGAGTTTTGCTACTGATTTTAATAATTGGCAGCCGTTTTACTGGCACGACTTTAAGCAGCAGACATATTACACATATATACTTAACTGCCACGAATGTTATGAAGATATTATCTCAAATATGAGCAAAGATCTGCGGAGAAATATTCAAGTTGCCGAGGAAACAGCTGAACTGTTTGAATTAACCGATATTTCGCTATTTTATAAGCTCAATTGTATGACATTTGAACGGCAGGGAAAAGGAAATCCTCATTCATATGAACTTGTAAAGAAGGTATATGAGACATGCTCGTCTAATAACGCGTGCAAGGTAATGGCGGCAAAAGACAATGATGGGCACGTCCACTGTGCGGGATTTTATATTTTTGACGATAAATATGTATATGAAATCATGTTGGGAACAGACCCACAGTATAGGAAGTACAATTACAAATCATATATGACAGCAGAGATGATCAGGTATGCCTGCGAGACAAACAGGGACTTTGATTTTGAAGGATCTATGTTAAAGGGTGTATCTGATTATTATAGAAGGTTTAACGCCGACCTGGTTCCTTATTTCCAGGTTCGAAAGCTTATGTCTAAGAGTGGATGCAAAAGATTGTATTTGAACGTCAGAAAAAAAGGACAGCTGTAAAGTATTAGAAGTCAGTGACTTTTATTTTGATTGATTACATTATAGCTGGCAACATTATTCTGATTTTAAGAGGTATCGCTTGAAAAAAAACACAGTGGAGCAGATGAATGTACGAGAGCAAAAGTTTTTTCTTTGTCTCCTGTCTGACTTCTTGGCTAAACGAAAAACGATTATAAAAAATGATATTAACTGGAAATATATTACAGAATATTCTAAAATTCATGGCGTTGATGGAATAGTATTTTACCAGTGCAGAGAATTTTTTGCTAAAAATCCAGAATTAGAATCACTTAACGAGTATTATAGTGAACGCTATTCAAAAACCATATTTCGTTCAATTCAGCTGGATCAGCTGAGGTCACAAATTAAACAGATATTTATCTCAAATAATATACAATTCATAGCATTTAAAGGGGCGACAATTAAAGACCTTTATCCCATACCTTCATTAAGAACCATGGGCGATATAGATATTCTGGTTCATGATTATGATGTAAAAAAATGCCTGGCAGCATTTGAAAATAATAGGTGTATTATTGATAATCCTGGAAATCAAGAATATATAATCGAAAAAAATGGATACAGATTAGAGCTACATGACAGCCTGCTGTTTCAGAATAATGTCAATTCCAAAGAATTGGTAAGCTTTTTTAAGAACTGCTGGAGTGAATCGGTTCAGCAGAAAAATGGCTGTGAATATTTGTTTACTCCCGAATTTCATTTTATTTATTTACTTGTACACATAAGAGTGCATTTAATGCAGGGAGGAGTCGGATTCAGGCAGTTTATGGATCTGGTTGTGATGCTGGATCATTATGATTTGAATCAAGATTACATCAATACACAATTGAAAAAAATCGGACTTGAGAAATTTGGTCGTGTATGCATAGAGTTATGCCGACGTTTGTTCAATATTGCAATTGATAGCTTCCAGAATTGTATAGATGATGCCTTTTATGAAGATATCTTGGGACATCTTTTTTCTGACGGACTATTTGGAAAGGATAATGATAAACGTCAGTTAAATACTAGAGTAAATGATCTGTATAGCGGCTCGTATCAAAAGGTCGGAATGATAAAAATGATTCAGCAGAGGTGTTTTCCTGCATATGGGACAATGAAAAAAATCCCCAGATACAGCTATTTGGATAACAAGCCATTTTTATTGCCGTTTGCATGGTTTCACAGAGGCTGTTATAACATAGCAAAAAAGAATATCTTCGTAGCCACCAAGTGGGTGGTCGGAAGAGAAATCACTGACGAAATGATAGATGAAAGAAACTCCTATTTACGGAAATGGGGATTGCATATAGAGGAGTAATTTCAGTTAACACATAGAAAACGAGGAAAAGAGTATATGAAAATAATAACAGTTGTAGGAGCCAGACCACAGTTTATAAAAGCTGCTGTAGGCTCGAGAGAGATAAGAAAACAGCATCAGGAGATACTTGTTCATACTGGCCAGCATCACGATGCAAATATGTCAGATGTCTTCTTCGAAGAAATGGATATTCCAAAACCTGATTATAATCTGGGCATAGCAGGTGGAAGCCATGGCGAGATGACTGGAAGAATGCTTATTGAGCTGGAAAAAGTATGTTTGAAGGAAAAGCCGGATGCAATGCTGGTTTATGGGGATACGAACTCCACTATGGCAGCTGCACTGGCTGCGGTAAAGCTGCATATTCCTGTTATCCATGTCGAATCTGGCAATCGATTCAATACTCTTGATAGTCCTGAAGAGGTTAATCGAATAGTTACGGATCATGTGTCGTCATTAAGATTTGCTTGTTCTGAAAGTGCATTGGAATCTTTAAAAAAGGAGGATATTGGTGATAATTCATACATGATAGGGGATCCGATGTATGATGCATTCATTTATTATGGCAATAGAAACAATCAAAATATCTTTAATGACGTGAAGGATTTTCAGGGAAACAGGGTGATGGTTCCTGATGAATTTTATTATATGACGTGTCATAGACAGGAGAATACAAATGATCCTGAAAAATTAAAAGAAATTCTCAGCGCTATGGAAACACTTGATGCGCCAACGATTTATCCTGTTCATCCAAGAAACCAAAGCATCGTAAAACAGTTTATTAATGAAAAACTGTTTAAAAACATACTGTTTATTCAGCCAGTTGGCTATTTATCCAGTATTGCATTTGCAAAAAATGCACAGAAGATAGTTACAGACTCAGGCGGAGTTCAGAGGGAGGCTTTTTTTGCAGGGAAAAAGTGTGTAACAGTTCTGGACTTTGAGGTCTGGCCTGAAACGATGCGAGACGGCAGGAATGTGCTTGCGAAACCAAAACGTGAGGATATTATAGAAAAAATAATGCTGCCTCAGAAGATAGATCCTGAATATCAGCCGTTCGGAGATGGCCATGCCGCCGAGAAGATGGTGGATTATATAGGTCGGTATTGGGAGTAAAAATGATATGGCAGTGATGTGAGCGCACATTATGGTATGAAGCTTAAGGCCTGTAGATACTTATCAAAGAAGGCTTGGTACAAGAGCCACTACAGTATTACATTATAAAGTAGATTCTGACTACTGGGGGTTCGGTTAGAAACAAGAGCTGAAACGTAAACGTTCCATAGTGGGTACCGATCCATATGCTGGCCGCCAATAGCGGCG
>CAVARE010000073.1:0-32833 GCA_963591145.1 Anaerotignum sp.
ATATAATATAACTCCAACAATAAATGTCATCAGAAATTCCGGCAAAATACTATGCACCAGGTAGTAGACAAAATCAAATCTTGCCTGTAATAAATGTTGGAATACGTAATTTATAAGACACATCAACAGATCACTGCCCGTTAGCAGCAGCAATGGTATATACAGATCATCAGAATAGAAAAATGTATTCCATATGCCGCTTATGAATCCGATTATAAGCAGTATCAGTGCATTGTATCCAATGTAATCGCAGAAAAAAACATCTGTTATTAAGCCGCCGAAAAAGCCTATCAGCATTCCTGAGATCCTGCCGTTTTTGTATCCGTATACAAATGCAATAACAAGAATGATATCAGGGGCACATCCTAAGCCTGGTATTCTGCTTATGATGGTATTCTGCATTATAAATGCTGCAATAATGAGAATTGCCGCTATTATAAAATTTCTAATCTTATACAATGACATATTAGTCTGATGTTTCCTTAAGTGTTGTTATGACCAGTACTTCCTCGAGATTTGAAAAATCGACTATAGGCTGCAGGTGACCTGATTGAGTGAGATCATTTGCATCAGAGCTGTAGTCACGGACATAACCAATGAGAAGTCCAGGCAAATATTTTGAACTTATCTGGCTGGTTACGACTGCTTCGTTATTTGAAATCGTAATATCATCGCTGACGCCTGTAAATTCAATTAAGTCGTCCTCAATTAACTTGAGCGAGCCGTTTACTGTACATAGTCCGTCGGAGCCTTCGAATTTGGCACTGACAGAGCTGTCATCATCAATAATGGATCTTACGGTAGCGAAATTAGGTCCTGCATCTATAACAATTCCCACCAGACCGCCAGATGAGATTACATTCATGTCCTTAGTAATGCCATCATTAGTTCCTACATCAATTGTAAATACTGAAAACCATCTTGATGATGAATCCTTGGCAACTACATGAGCTGCCACCATCTCATAATCAGAATATTCATCCTTCATTTTGAGAAGCGACTGGACATTATCAAGCTCAGATTCCTTTTGCCTAAGTGTGGTTACGGTCATCGTAAGCTCAGCTATCTGATCCTTTAATTCGCTGTTTTCCTGCTCTAATTCATCAAGTGTTTTCTGAGCTTCTATTTTATCAGAGAGCCATAATCCAATTGTATTTATGCCTTTCTGAGCCGGTGTTATTAATACGGATGCGGCACTGTCAAATGGCTTTCTGAATGATTCGCTGACAGATGACAGAATGATCATTGCAATACATACAAGACCCAGGATTATCAGCAAATGCTTGGGCTTAATATGCCTTACAGAACGTTCGTCTCTGGGCTTTTTGTGACTTTTTACATATTTTTTTACTTTATTGAATGTGTCTTCGCTTTTTTCCTTTATAGGTACAGGAACATCAACATCTCTTAGCTGCTGCTTATTCTTCTTGTCCGCCTTAGCTATCTCGCTGAAACGTTCGGATGCAATTCTTTCCTCAGATTTTTTCTGAGCCTGTCTGTGGACATATTTAACAAGTTTAGAATTACCGTCAGCCTTTAATGAATCAGGTGATGTATCTGGTTCTTTTTTTATGATTTTAGAAGATTTTTTATTATAATTTGGCATTAATTATACTCTTTCTCCTGAGGTATATATCTTACTGAATCAAATGCGGAATTGCCTAAAATTGTTGTTACTCCACGAATTGTACTATTGCCGGGATCCTTCAGCAGCTTTACTCTGATTCCTGTCTCTCTGGCGAAGATGCTGCCTATGCCTTTCATGGCAGCAGATCCGCCCTGAAGGTAGATACCGTTTTCGATTATATCAGCAGCAAGCTCCGGAGGAGTTTTTTCCAGCGTATTTCTGACCAGATCTATAAGCTGCAGAACAGGCTCCCGAACTGCATTATTAATGAGATCAGAATCTATAATTGTTCTGACAGGAAGACCCGTTGCCATTACTCTTGCAAATATCTGACATTCATCCTTAACAGGCTCCTCTGACATATCTGCAAGCTTGATTTTAAGGTTCTCGGCTGTTTTATATCCGATCAATTTCTGATGCTTTGCCTTAACAGCATTGATGATTGTTTCATCGAATTTGCGTCCTGCGATTTTTACTTTATGATTGATAACTATACTTCCTAAGGACAAAACCGTTATATCCGTGGTATCGGCACCTATATTTACGATAAAATTACCCTTATGACTATTAATATCAATTCCGGAGCCAACTGCATCGGCAACGCTCTTCTCAACCATTGAGATAGATTTGGCTTTTAATCTGGAATTGGCAACAAGCTCATGGAATGCCCTCTTCTCTACCTCGGTTGTGTCTGTTGGCACAGAGATAAGGAAGCTGGCACCCTTAACCATCTTGCCTTTGTTTATCTTCTTGTAGATATATTCAAGAATCATCTGCATCAATTCTATCTGAGAGATAACACTGTCTCTGACAGGAAAGATAACATCGACATTTTCAGGTGCTCTTTCATACATCTCGAATGCGTCGTCGCCATATCCGATAATGATCTTATCGTCCTTGACAGCTATAACGTTTTTCTCAGAAATA
The DNA here is from genome assembly GCA_963591145.1 of Anaerotignum sp. Lineage (GTDB taxonomy): Bacteria > Bacillota > Clostridia > Lachnospirales > Lachnospiraceae > RGIG5612. The sequence goes on from CAVARE010000073.1 coordinate 2,555, forward strand.
AATGAGCCTGCACTAAGTGAAGACAATCTGATATTCCAAGTTCCTATATCTAATCCGAATTTTTCTTCAGCCATGGATTAACTCCTTATCCTTAAAACTGTAGTAGCTATTATCTCCGATGATGATATGATCAAGAAGTTTGATTCCCACCAGATCGCCGGCTTTTTTAATCTCATCTGTGAACATTATGTCGGCATTACTTGGAACAGGTTTTCCAGAAGGATGGTTATGCAATAATATGATAAATACAGCATCATATTTAAGTGCAATTAAAAAAATCTCTCTTGCTGACAGCAAGGATGCATTTACCGTTCCGACAGAAATTATATGTTCTTTTATGAGAGCACATGCCGAATTAAGCATCAAAAGAACAACCTGCTCGTTTCTTTCATGCCGCAGTTGTTCCATGTAATAATTTGCTACTATTTCCGGATCATTAAAAACAAGATGAGGCCTTAGCTGGCTCTGTGAGATACGAAGTGACAGTTCGGCTATAGCTTTTATCTGTATTGCTTTGACTTTTCCGATACCTTTAATTTTCGTTAATTCGCATAACTCATAATTAAAAATATTGGAAATAGATATATTCTTTTCTCCGTTCGGAGCTAATATTTTTCTTGCTAATTCAACAGAATTAAGTTCTGACGAACCAGTTCGCAGAATAATGGCCAGAAGCTCTGCATCTGTCAGAGACTTCGGTCCATAATCCATAAATTTCTCATCTGGTCTGTATTCCGGTTGTAAATTTTTTGTGGTCAGCTTATGCATAAATCTCCTCTTTACTCGGAGTCAGCATAAATTCAGTCAGCGACATTTTAGCATATATCTATTAAAATACAAAGGTTAAAATAGACCTCTTAGCATATTGCTTCCGCCGCTTTCATGATGGCATATTTGCCATGTTCGTAGGTAAGTCCGCCCTGATAAAATACGATATATGGCTCTCTAATCGGACCATCTGCGGATAATTCTATAGAAGAGCCTGATATAAACGCGCCGCTTGCCATAATGACATTGTCAGAATATCCCGGCATGTCATAGCCTTCCGGTCTTACATAGCTGTCTACATAGGATGCACCCTGGATCGCGCCGCAGAATTTATTGATCTTGTCTGCATCATGGAGTGTGATCGCTTCAACGATGCAATGATGCTTAGAATCAGATGATGGAGAGGTTTCATATCCTAATTTTTCGAATAATGCTGCCGCAAATACTGCTGCCTTAACAGCATTTGCGGTGACAGATGGAGCCAATGACAGTCCCTGAAAGAAGGATTTCAGTACACCCAGTGAACCGCCGACCTCTTTGCCGAGTCCCGGGGCTGTAAGCCTGTAAGAGCATCTTTCAATCAGATCCTTACGACCGCAAATGTATCCGCCCATCGGCGCCAGACCGCCGCCAGGATTTTTTATAAGCGAACCTACGCACATATCTGCACCATGATCAGTCGGTTCATCATAATCTACGAATTCACCATAGCAGTTATCTACAAATGCAATCAGCTCCGGCTTGATACTTTTGGCAAATGCAATTGCTTTTCCTATATGTTCAGGTGCCAGTGAGAGTCTGTCTCCGTATCCTTTTGATCGCTGAACATATACAATTTTAGTTCTGTCATTTATTGCTTCAGATATTTTGTCATAGTCAAATTCCTGGCCGTCAATTAATTCAACTGCCTTGTATGTAATGCCTAATTCAGCGAGAGAACCCGGGCATGCAGTAATGCCAATGGATTTTTCGAGGCTGTCATATGGCTTTCCTGTCATAAACAGAATCTCATCACCAGGCAGCAGTACAGAGGCCAGACCCAGGTACAATGCATGAGTTCCGCATGTGATCTGAGGCCTTACAAGAGCATCCTCTGTATGAAAGATGTCGCTATATACCTGCTCTAATTTTTCTCTTCCTAATTCATTATAGCCATAACCTGAGCTGGCAAAAAAATCCGATTCAGCAACTTTATTTTTAATAAAGCTCTGAAGAACCTTGTACTGGTTGGCTTCTGAAATAGCCTCAATCTCAGCGTATGAAGCTTTTAATTCCTCTTCACATTTTTCAGCGATATCAAGTATATTTTTATTTATATCCGGGTATTTAAACAATTTTTTTCTCCTTTAATATTTCAATCATTTTATGCAGCATTTCATCAGTATCTGCATAGTCCTCATAATTAAGCCATTCTGTATCCTTCTCACGCTTAAACCATGTGATCTGCCTTTTGGCAAAATGTCTTGTCCCAAGCTTAATGAGCTCTGATAATTCTTCAAGCGTAATCTCGCCGTTAATATATCTGACGGTTTCTTTATATCCTAAGCCCTGCATTGCCAGTGAATCAGGGGAAATGCCGCTGGCGATAAGTTCCTTCACTTCGTCAACCAGGCCATCGCTTATCATGATATCAACCCTCTTGTTTATCCTGTCATATATGGTCTGCCTGTCTCTGTTAAGTACGAAATATGCATAATTATATATAGCTTCTTTTTGCTGTTGTATGTAGTTATGTTCTGATATAGGATGCCCATTTTCATGGTAATAATCGAGAGCTCTCGTGACACGCTTGATATCATTTTCGTGAATCTTCTCTGCGGCCTTAGGGTCAACCTGCTGCAGCATATCATGAAGAAATGCATTTCCCTTTTCTTTGGCAATACTTTCCAACTGCTGCCGATATTCAGTATCTGATTCTTCTTCGGAAAAATCGATGCCATACAGCACTGATTGAATATAAAATCCGGTTCCTCCGACTATTATAGGAATCTTACCATCGGATAGAATCTTATTTATATATTTTTCTGCTCTTATTTTGAACTCGTATACATTAAATTCCTCGTCAGCGTCTAATTCGTCGATAAGATAATGTTTTACTCCTTTCATTTCCATGGCAGATGCCTTAGCAGTTCCAATATTGAAATTCTTATATACCTGCATGGAATCAGCACTTATGATCTCGCCATTTATTAGCTGTGCCAGCCTGATAGAAAGCTCGGTTTTACCAACGGCTGTTGCGCCTGATATGATTATAAGAGGTCTATTTTTCATATAATTCGTTTAAATTTCTTCTCAAGTTCTGTCCTTGACATAGATATAATAGTTGGTCTTCCGTGAGGGCAGTTGTAAGGGTTTTCAAGTGACAACAGTTCGTCGATAAGCGTATTTGCCTCGGCCAGGGATAACCTGTTGCCGCCCTTTACCGCAGCCTTGCAGGCAGCAGTTGCTACCCTGTCAACGATTATCTCTGGCCCTGATTTGGAAGAAATATCCGACAGATCATCTAATAATTCAAGAAACAGTATACTGTTATCCAGGGAATACAAGTCAGTAGGAACAGAACTGATCATATATTCACAACCGCCGAAGTGTTCTATTTCAAATCCCAGTTTTTCGAAGCTACTCATGTATTTTTTGAGTATTGTTTCTTCCTGCTGTGTCAGTGTAACTACTAATGATGGCATTATACGCTGCGAATAATGCTTGTCATTCTTAAGGTTATTGATGAATTTCTCATATAAAACCTTCTCGTGGGCAGCATGCTGGTCAATTATAAACATGCTGTCGTCATATTCGACTATCCAATAGGTATTAAACACCTCACCGACTATTCTGTGATTCTTTCTGGCTGCTGTGGATACAAAATCGGGAACCACTATCTTTGATTGTTCATATGAGATATTTTCCGCAGCCAGCTTGGATGAAATCGATAAATCCTTATTGCTTTCATCCTCAACGTGATTGTTCGTACCTTCGTTAGAATCATAACTGCTCTCATTGCCTGATACACCTGTAGCTGTACGCAGTGCTTCTAATTGTTCTGTATATAAATGGTTAGAAGCAGGTGATTTCAGATCATGCGAATCCTGGGAATATTTTCCTGCATATGCTGTCTCTTCTCTGAATGCCCTGGAATCGGCCTTATTTTCAGATAAAAATGCTGTATTCTCTGCTGCCTTTTCAAATGGCTCCGGGACATATTCCTTCGGAACCGGCGGAGCTGTATCAGGCTTAGATAAATTTACAACAGGAATATTTTCCCGTCTGGTAATTCTATTTCTGATAATCTCATAGACAGAATTAAAAACAACCTCATTATTAAAGAACCTGATCTCCATTTTTGATGGATGTACATTTACATCAACAAGCTCAGGTTCAATATTTATATTAAGAACGGCAAATGGGAATGTACCCTTCATCTGATATCCCAGATAGGCTTCTTCTAAGGCCTTTTGGATTATCTTGTCTTTGATATATCTTCCATTTATGAAGAAATATTCGAAATTTCTGTTTCCCCTGGCAATTTCAGGCTTTCCTATAAAGCCTGCTACAGATAATGTTTCATCGCTGCCGTCAATTTGCAGCAGATTAGCTGTAATATCTCTGCCAAATACCGAATATACAGCATCTTTTAGTGAACCATTGCCAGAGGTACTTAATTTTACAGAGCCATTTGCAATATATTTAAATGATATCTCAGGATGTGACAGAGCGATTCTCTGCACTATATCCATAACATATCCTGCCTCAGTCTGAGCAGATTTTAGAAATTTTAATCTGGCAGGCGTATTGTAGAACAGATTTTTAACGATAAGCGTAGTACCATTTGGAAGTCCTGCTTCGGAAACGGATTCTTCCACTCCACCATTAATTTTATAAATTACGCCCGTCAGCTCGTCTCTTGTTTTAGTACACAGCTCTGTCTGAGATACGGCAGCAATTGATGATAATGCTTCTCCCCTAAATCCCAGAGTATGAATAAAGGACAGGTCAGAAGCGTCATTTATTTTGCTTGTGGAGTGTCTCAGGAAGGCTATGGCAATCTGATCCTTAGCAATACCTGAGCCATTATCAGTTATCCTGATAAGAGAAATGCCGCCATCTTTTATTTCAATTGATATGGAAGTTGCTCCTGCGTCGATGGCATTTTCGACCAGCTCCTTAACAATTGATGCTGGTCTGTCCACAACCTCGCCGGCAGCAATCTTATCTATTGTATTTTTATCCAGTAACTTTATTGTACCCATATAGCCTTATTTTAATGCTGAATTTATGCTTAAGTACTGTCAAATCCAGCGTAGGAAAATGCTTTCTCTGACAATTATTTTCTGAGCATCCTTGCGAGTCTGGCGATCGGAAGTCCTACGATATTAAAATAGTCTCCATGAATCTTCTCAACCAATGTGGCGCCATATCCCTGTATACCATAAGAACCAGCCTTATCCATCGGTTCAGCTGTGCTTATATAGTCTTCGATTTCCTTATCTGTCAGTTCATAGAATGTTACTTCAGTTCTTTCTGAAAATGTTACAGGTGCTCTTCCGTCCAGATAAGTTAAGGTTACGCCTGTATATACTTCATGCGTATTGCCAGATAACATCTTCAGCATATTAAATGCGTTAATATCATCCTTAGGCTTGCCTAATATGATTCCGTCATAAGCGACAACCGTATCTGCGCCGATTACAATACTGTCAGTCGACACGTCAGGCATTTTTTTAATCATTTCAAGGCCTGCCAGGCTCTTTCTTCTTGAAAGCTCTTCAACTAATTCATCAGGAAGCTCTATATCAGCCGATTCATCACACTGTGGTGAGATCACTGTAAAATCAATGCCTACCTGTGTAAGCAGTTCCTTCCTTCTTGGTGACGATGATGCCAGATAAATGTTACTCATTTTAATCCCCTAAGTTTTTTATAATAGTTAGCTTGCAGCGTTTATATTGTTTAAGACGATAATTTGCATTATGACTTGTCCAAACTATAGCAGCTGCTGCAGTTCATATAATGTATTAATTGCTTCAATTGGTGTTATCTTATCCAGATTAATACCTTTCAATTTCTTGTGAACTATATCATCGGCTGTTGTTAAAACAAACTGGCCATTCTTATCCTGCGGTATGCTGAATGATGGCTGCGGTTTATACGTATTACCGCCTGATTGCTTAGGAATAATCGTGCCCTCAACTATATCAGCACTGGTAAGCTCAGTTACAATTTCCTTAGCTCTGTCTGTAATCTCCTCAGGAACTCCTGCCAGCCTTGCAACCTGAATACCATAGCTCTTATCAGCACCGCCGCGGATGATCTTTCTAAGAAATATTATGTCATCACCCTGTTCCTTGACGCTGATACAGTAATTTTTAACGCCGTCAATCGTTCCTTCCAGCTCTGTCAGCTCATGATAATGTGTCGAGAAAAACGTCTTCGCACCACATTTCGATTTGTCTGCAATATATTCAACAACTGCCCATGCAATACTCAGACCATCATAGGTGCTGGTACCTCTTCCTATTTCATCCAGAATAACCAGCGAGTTGGCCGTTGCATTCCTGAGAATATTGGCCACCTCGGTCATTTCAACCATAAATGTGCTCTGACCGCTGGCCAGATCATCAGAGGCTCCCACTCGTGTAAATATTCTGTCGCATGTAGAAATATTAGCCTCTGCAGCAGGAACAAAACTTCCTACACAAGCCATAAGGACAATAAGAGCAAGCTGCCTCATGTAGGTTGATTTGCCTGCCATATTAGGACCCGTGATTATACTTACGCGGTTATCATCCTGATCGGCAAATGTATCATTCGGAATGAACTGTCCGTCCCCGATCATGGCTTCAACTACCGGATGTCTTCCATCCCTTATATCAATAATTCCCTTTGAATTTATGTTAGGTCTTACATATCTGTTGTGCTCTGCCACATATGCAAGTGAGCAGAAGACATCTATTTGAGAAATAGCCCTCGCGGTTAACTGAATTCTGCTGACCTGAGCGGCAATTGTTTCTCTGATTTCTGTGAAGATGTCATATTCCAAGGAGAATAATTTTTCCTCTGCACCCAGAATAACTCCCTCCAGCTCTTTTAATTCATCAGTTATATATCGTTCTGCATTAACCAATGTCTGCTTGCGGATATATCTGTCGGGAACCATGTTCTTAAATGAATTGGTAACTTCAATATAGTATCCAAATACCTTGTTGTATCTGATCCTTAATGATTTGATTCCTGTTGCCTCGCGTTCTTTTTCTTCTATCTGTGAGAGCCAGTTTTTGCCTTCTACTTTAGAGTTACGAAGCATATCAATCTTTTCTGAATAGCCGCTTTTAATTATTCCGCCATCCTTTATGGTGATAGGGGCGTCTTCAGTAATCGAATCATCTATCAGCTTATACAGATCTTCAAGGCAATCCAGATCATTGCAGATTGACACAAGCAGCTCGCAATTAAATCCCTTAAGGATTCTTTTGATATGCGGAAGCATTTCAAGGGAATTTTTAAATGCAATAAGATCCCTGGGATTAGCCGATTTATAAGATATCTTGGCCAGGAGTCGTTCCAGATCATATATAGGATTAAGATATTCTCTCAGCTCGTCTCTGTCGATAAGTATGGAATTAAGCTCTTCTATGGCATCCTGGCGTTTTATGATCTCATCGGCGTCAATAAGAGGCTGCTCCAGAAATGACCTTAACAGTCTGGCGCCCATGGCAGTCTTGGTTTTATCGAGAACCCATAACAGTGAGCCCTTCTTGTTTTTCTCACGCATGGTTTCGACTAATTCAAGATTTCTTCTGGTTGCATGATCAATGATCATGTATTTATTTGTAGAATAGGTTGTGATCCTATTTAGAAATTCAAGACTTGTTTTCTGCGTGTCATAGAGATAGGTAAGCAGTGCGCCTACGCAGGGAACTGTTCCTGAAAAATCATTCAGACCCAGCCCAGACAGGTCAATAACATTAAAGTGTTTCTTTATGACTGCTTCACAGCTGTCTGTATCAAAATATGAATCCGGGAGATTGTAACATGTAATACCCAGCTTATCCTTTAGATAGTCGAAGTCAATCGGTGCCATCATGAAGGCATGGTTTGATACAATCTCCGCAACAGAAAACTTATTTATCTCATCCATCAGGATTGATGCGCTGTCAATCTGCGTTGTAAGAAAGTCTCCGGTTGTTATATCAACCAGTGCTATGGCGTAGTAATCTGTTGCATAATAGATACACATGAGATAATTATTCTTACTCTCATCCAGGGCCATGTTATTAATATTTGTACCCGGGGTAACGACCTTGATTACTTCTCTTTTTACGATTCCTTTGGCCAGCTTAGGATCTTCTACCTGTTCTGCGATGGCCACTTTATATCCTTTTGATACCAAACGGTTTAAGTAGCTGTCTACAGCATGAAAAGGAACGCCGCACATCGGTGCCCGCTCCTCCAGTCCGCAATCCTTACCGGTCAGTGTGATCTCCAGTTCTCTTGATGCAGTAAGCGCATCATCAAAGAACATCTCATAGAAATCTCCTAAGCGATAAAATAATATACAATCGTTATACTGCTTTTTAGTCTCAAGATACTGAGACATCATCGGCGATAGTGCCATAATAATAAAAACCTCTTGCTTCGTCTAAATGAACATTAACAATTTTTCCGATAAGATCACTGCTGCCCTTCATATGTACTGTGCTGTTGTTAGAGAGCTTGCCGGTAACCAGTGAGGAATCCTTGGTATTGACATCTTCAACCAATACAGGAAGAATCTGTCCTTCATATTTTTTTGTCTGTTCCTGTGAGATCTTAGTGACAAGATCCAGCAGTCTCTTGAATCTTTCATCTACAATTTCCTTCGGAATCTGGTTATCCATGGCAGCAGCTCTGGTGCCTGATCTTTTGGAATAGATAAAGGTAAATGCACTGTCGAATCTTACCTTTTCAACTACATCCAGCGTCTCAAGAAAGTCTTCCTCGGTCTCACCGGGATAGCCTACGATAATATCAGTTGTAATTGATACACCTGGAATCTCTCTTCTGATTTTGTCTGCAAGTGCCAGATAGCCTTCCTTGTCATAATGACGATTCATTTCCTTTAAAATACGGCTGCTTCCTGACTGCAGCGGCAAATGCACATGCCTGCAGATCTTTGGATTATCACGTATTACCTCTATCAGTTCATCTGACAGATCCTTAGGATGCGATGTCATGAATCTTACTCTTTCGATGCCTTCGATTTCGGAGACTTTCTTAAGAAGCTGAGGAAATGAAATATCTGCTTTATAGGAATTAACATTTTGTCCTAACAGCATAACCTCTATTACGCCGTCCTTGACCAGCTGTTTAACCTCATTGATGATCTCTTCCGGGCATCTGCTTCGTTCTCTGCCTCTTACATAAGGAACAATGCAATAGCTGCAGAAATTATTGCAGCCGAACATAATATTAACGCCGCATTTAAATGAGAATTTTCTGGATGACGGAAGATTTTCGACAATCTTATCAGTTCCCTGCAATATCTCTGTCTGATTTTCATCCTTGGCAAAATAAAGGAAAAGGAGTTCAGCCAGTTTATATATATTGTGAGTTCCGAAAATAATATTTACATGTCTGTAGCTTTTTCTGATAGTTTCAACGACATGCTCTTCCTGCATCATACATCCGCATAGAGCAATGACCATTTCAGGATTTTTCTTTTTAGTTGTTTTTAATGCACCCAGTCTTCCGTATACACGTTCATTTGCATTCTCACGGACAGTACAGGTGTTGTAGAGCACAAAATCAGAATTCTCGCTGTCAGATTCCTGATAGCCTATATCAAGAAGAATCCCAAGGAGCTTCTCTGAGTCCTTGGCATTCATTTGGCATCCGAACGTATTAATGCAGCATGTGAGAGGCCTTCCGAGGGCGGCTGCTTTATCAGAAATGATTCTTCGACATTCATTTACGAAGAAATATTGTCTCTCAGGCTCACTCGAAGGAGCCTCATCCAGTATATTTTGTATTAAATCTATATCCATAATAATCTTAAGTCAGATTGCATGATGCCGATGACATAAGCAATCCTTATAATTAACATTTTAAAGCCTTGATCGGGCTAATAATAAATATAATATGCATCATTAAGTTCACAGGAAAGAAAATACATCTTCTTTTCCTGCAGCAGCAGATTCAACTTGGGATATGAGTAGACCTTCATATATTTGCCGTTAAAAGATGACAAAATAAATAGCTTTCCTACCTGATCCTCAAATATTGCATCATAAAATGTTATGTCAATTTCAGCCTTTTTTAAATTAACAAAGCTGACATTTTTTTCAGATTTCTTTCTTACATAAGGAATATTATTGATGACATAGGTGATATAAATATCAGAAAGGTCAGTTCCTTTAATGTTATATTCAAATCTTTCAGCGGTATTGTGGTTATAAAAGATACACTTTGTGGTGTTCTTCTCTGTATTAATAACGCAGAAATGAATATAATCGCCAGTTACCTTTGGTCTTATTATATGACTGTCCAGATAAGATGATTCGATCAGTTCCATATCCACAGAGTCAGTTGCCAGCGTAATATCTGCGATGAATTTGGCAGCAGTTGTAATCTGTACGCTCTCAATGAAGGCTTCGTCCTTGTACGTCGGATTCAATCTGTCATCCTCAAGGTACGAATATCCGGTCTTGATCATTATTTTATTTTCAGAAATCGGTACAATGATGTCTATGCCGTTGTTAAGGAAATTGGTTTCTGTTACAGACGTTTCCTTGTATGTCTCGACATTATATAAAGACAGGCTGAATTCAATATTGCCTATCATATTCTCGCTGGCTTCACTGCGCTGTATCTCACCCTGCAGCAAAATGGTTGTCTCGGTTAATATAAAAACCTTGACTCGCTTGCTTTGATCTAAAACTGCTCTGTTATCGACAAAGGTACATATAGTGGTCTGAGTATCCGATTTGATAACATATTTGATGATGGAGAATTCTATCCTCTCGTCATCTAATTGAGTATATGAGGCAAAATATATATCCTGGCTATTCCATATGCAGTTTATAATCTCAACGACGTCACTTTTTTTCTGGTTAGGAAGAATCTCTCTGACCAGATTTTTCGCAGGATTATAAAGCTGAATATGATAGAGATTTCGATTGCTCATATCATGGTAATATTCTGCTATATAATCACCAATCACAGCTATGTTATATAAATTTTCCTTGTAACTGATTAATGAAATATCCATAACTTGGGAAGTTTAGCATAATATAATATATGTGTCAAAATGCATTGTGGATCAGTATTTATGAAATAATCACTGCATGTCCTCAGCAATATAATCTCACTATTTTACAATCTACCTCAAAGGTCTGTAAAAACCGCATATTTTTTCAAATATTTTTATGCCATCTATTGCAGCACTGGTGATTCCGCCTGCATATCCTGCACCTTCACCTGCTGGGTATATACCTTTAATATTTGCCTCCAATTCTTCATCCCTGAGGATCCTTATAGGAGACGAGGTTCTGGTTTCTATCGCGGATAGAATTGTATCAGGATTATCAAAATCCTTTATTTTATGAGCAAATGTATGCATTGCCTCTTTGATATTCTTAGATATATATTCAGGTAGAATATTATTGATATTTCCAGCAGCTGTAAGGCCTTTATGCACAGGCGTTATCGAACCGTACTTGTCAGACGGTTTATTATTTTCAAAATCAGACAGTAACTGGCTCACTATCATACCGTGACCTTCTTCATAGGTTTTCTTCTCCAGCTCGCGCTGAAATCTGATATTTTCAATAGGATCATCAGATGGATTAACTGCCATAACTATCGCAGAATTGGCATTTTTAGAATCACGTCCTGAATAACTCATTCCATTGACGCATACATGCCCCGGCTCCGAAGACGAATTGACCACATATCCTCCCGGGCACATGCAGAATGAATATACACTGCTTCCGTCAGATGTCTTGCATGCCAGCTTATAATCGGCAGCAGGCAGTATTCCTTCATCAATGTCGCCGTATTGGGATTTATTTATCATAGCTTGATGATGTTCAACTCTGAGCCCTACTGCAAATGCTTTGGCTTCAACCGACAGATCCGACTCGTTTATAATATACTCAAATGTATCTCTTGCTGAATGTCCTATCGCAAGGACAATAACATCGGCAGGAATGTATTGACCATCTGCCAGATAAATACCCTTCACGAATTTATTTTTGATATCAAATCTCGTAAAGCAGGAATTAAATCTGAATTCACCGCCTTGATCTATTACGAATTTCCTCATATTCGAGACAATATTCATAAGCACATCAGTACCCAGATGCGGCTTGTTGATATATAAGATTTCATCCGGAGCACCATTATCCACGAAGGTTTGAAGTACCAGGTTGTTTCGGCCCATCGGGTCATTTACTCCGGTATTTAATTTGCCGTCAGAAAATGTTCCGGCGCCTCCTTCACCAAACTGGATATTGCTATCAGGATCCAGCTCACCGCTGTTCCAGAATTTTTCTACAGTTTTAATACGATCTTCGACGCATTCACCACGCTCTATAACAATCGGTTTGTAGCCTTCTTTTGCGAGAAAATAAGCACAAAAAATCCCGGCGGGACCGCTTCCTATTACAACGGGTTTATAGTTCAATGCATGACCGCCGTGCTTAGGATAAACGTATTTTTTGTTTTTTGATCTGCTTATATTCGCATTATGATTTTTCTTCAATATAAGCTCTTCGCAGGTTGTATTCGCATCAATTGCATAGACATAGCAGATATTGGCTTTATCCCTGGCATCTATAGACTTTTTTATAATAACAAAATCAAGAAGCTTCACATCTGAAATGTTAAGCTTCTTGACTATAGCTTTTCTTAAATCATCCTGAGAATGATTTATATTTAATTTTATCTGATTGATTCTGATCATAATATCAAAGACTGGCGGGTCTTAAGCGCCTTACCGCAGATTGCTGCCGTACTAAATGCCCACTGAAGGTTATATCCGCCGCATATTCCATTTACATCCAGAATCTCTCCGGCGAAAAACAGTCCCTTTACAATTCTGGATTCCATCGTATCTGGATTTATCTGGTCTGTAAATACACCGCCGGCCGTTGTCTGAGCATTTTCAAACGGCATCAGCTCATACGGATGAACCTGGAACAGCTTAATGACTCTTGCCAATGCCAGGCACATTGCATCAACAGACGAATTGTCCCTGGAATAAGAGTATTGACGCATAACTGTCGCCACTACGTTTTTATTAAGAAGTCCTATCAGCATCCTGTCATAAGGCTTTATCTCCTTATTCTTGCCGGGAATAAGCTGAAAATTCTTATACAGGATATTAACGAGGTCATACATTGCAATATCAGGCAGAAAATCGATTGTGATTATAGGCTGCTCGCCTATAGCCAGCATATAGCCAATAATTGAAGAAATCTGAAACGTCGGAATGCCGGATATGCCATAATCTGTAAATTGAATATTGCCTTGAACGCTTACATTCTGCTTCCCTGCAGAAAACGACAGTCTGCCATCGGCTCTGGTGCCTTTCAAATATTTAAATATATTATCTGTACATCTTATTCCGCATAATGCCGGGATCGGGTCAATTATCTCATGCCCGAAGACCTCTGCCATTTTATATCCGCTTCCGTCATTACCAGTAGCAGCGCCTGACATGCCGCCAGTAGCAATAACCAGATTATTGCATTCATATCTGGAATCTACAATAAATCTGGAATCCTTTTTCTTAGTGATAGTCTTAACATCATGGCCTGTAACGATCTCAATGCCCAGATCTTCACATCTGCACTTAAGAAGCTCGAGAACCGAAGAGGCCTGCTCTGATTTCGGATAAATATATCCGTTCTTATCTGTACATAAAAGTCCCATATCTGCGAAGAAATTAATCGTATCCATGCAGTCAAACTGAGACAGTACCTCTGTATAAAAAGACGGATCACCGGATGTCATATATGGAATCAGTCCTTCAGGATTGCTGTCGAAAAGACTGACCGTTGCATTAACGTTAGTTAAATTGCAGCGGCCATTACCAGTCGATAATATCTTTTTACCGACCATATTATTATGTTCCAGTATAAGAATTGTATTATTTTCGGTTTTTGATTGAATGGCGGTGCATAAACCTGATGCACCGCCTCCAATGATTATAATATCATAAAACATTTATTTTATTCTTCGTCCTTTGTCTGACGAGCAGCTACTTCTCTTTGCTGAACATCAGCCGGAGCCTGCTCGTAACGTGAGAATTCATATTCGAAATCGCCGTATCCGCCTGTCATTGAACGAAGGTCTGTGTTGTAGCCGTAGAGCTCTGACATAGGAATGTCAGCTTCGATGATCGTTCTTCCCAGATCTGTAGGATTCATACCAAGTACGCGTCCTCTTCTCTTGTTGAGATCACCCATTACATCACCTGTGAACTCATTAGGAACAGTAACCTTCAGAGATGCGATTGGCTCAAGGAGGATAGGTCCTGCCTCAAGGAAGCCCTTCTTAAATGCAATAGTTGCAGCCATCTTAAATGACATTTCGTTAGAGTCAACCGGATGATAAGAACCATCAATAAGGGTTGCCTTAACACCAACTACAGGATAATTTGCCAGAGGACCTCTCTGAACGCATTCCTGAACGCCCTTTTCAACAGCCGGGAAGAAGTTCTTAGGAACAGAACCACCGAAGATTTTCTCTTCGAATACATATGGTGTCTCAAGGTCGTTAGATGGTTCAAAGATCATCTTAACATGACCATACTGTCCGTGGCCACCAGACTGTTTCTTGTGCTTTCCTTCAACTTCTGCTGACTTCTTGATAGTTTCACGGAATGGGAATGCCGGCTTATCAAGTATGATTTCAACTTTATATTTTTCTTTCATCTTAGACGCAACAACATCCAGCTGCTGATCACCGATTCCGTAGATAAGGCTCTGCTTATTTTCTTCATCGGCAACAATCTTAAGAGTCTTGTCTTCTGCGCACAGCTTAGCAAGTGCCTGAGAGATCTTATCCTCTTCGCCTTTATTTGCTGCATAATATCTCTTGTATGTATATGGCTTAGCATATACGAACTTATACAGAGTAATCGGATATTCTTTTCTGCATAATGTATCGCTAGTTTTGGCCAGTTCAAGCTTACCGATTGCACCTATATCACCAGGCTGAAGCTCCTTAACTTCCTCTACGTTCTTGCCTCTCATGATATAGAGCTTAGCGATCTTCTCGCTCTGATCTGTCTCAGCATTATATAATGTATCATCAGCTTTAAGAATACCAGAGTAAACCTTAACCAGAGAATATTTACCAATGAACGGATCCATGATCGTCTTGAATACATATGCTGCAAGAGGTCCTGCAGGATCACATTTGCTTTCAAATATTGTATCATTCTTAAGGTCGTTGCCTGTCTTAAGCGTTGGTGAATCAGCCGGGCATGGCAGGTATTTCTTGATTGCTCTCATAAGGCTTGCTGCGCCAAAGTTCTTAGTTGAAGCACCAACCAGAATAGGAACACAGTCACCTGTTGTAACTGATGCATGAAGTGTTGAAATAATCTCCTCTTCAGTAAATTCTTCACCTGCGAAGAACTTCTCCATCAGCTCTTCAGATGTACCTGCGATACTTTCCATAACGCCTTCACGTACGTTATCTGTATCAGCCTGAAGATCTGCAGGAATAGCGCACTCTTCAAATGTGCCGTCTTCTTTATATAAAAATGCCTGTTTCTTGATTACATCCACGAATCCTTTGAGCTCGCCGCCTTCCTTGATAGGAATCTGGAACGGAGCGATCTTGATACCAAATCTGGCTCTCAAATCCTGTGTGATCTTAATATAATCCGCATTTGGATCATCCATGCCTGAAACATATATAATTCTAGGAACATCGAATTTTTCACAAAATGCCCATGCTTTAACAGAACCAACCTCAACACCTGATTTAGCATTAACTACAATAACTGCTCCATCGCATACGCTAAGTCCGTCATTGATAGCTCCTACAAAATCGAAGTATCCCGGTGTGTCCAGAATATTAATTTTTACGCCATCAAATTCAACAGGAATTACAGTTGAATTAATTGAGAATTTTCTTTTAATCTCTTCTTTGTCGAAGTCCGAAATAGTATTGCCATCATTAATATTTCCCATTCTGGAAATAACACCCGATGAATAAGCCATTGCCTCCGCTAATGTTGATTTACCAGATCCGCCATGTCCCAATAATACGACGTTTCTGATCTCTTCTGTTTTATAAACATTCATGAAAAATACCTCCAAAAATTATTTCAAATGTTTTCTGTAGAATTGTACTAAAAAAAAGAATTGTTTTCAAGTTGTACAAGAAAAAACATACTTTTCAAAATCTATTTTGGTAAAAAGTTACATAGGTGAAGAAAAAGTCACGGATCAGATTTCATAATTCATTCAAAATAAATCAATTATTGTGAAATTTCATATTGACAAAGGATGATGATTATTATAACATTTCAACGAACATTAGTTCGTAGCTGACTAAAGGAGATAGAAATGGATAATAACGAGAAGAAAAAAGCATTAGAGGCAGCAATAAACAAGATTGAAAAAGACTATGGCAAGGGTTCGGTAATGAAACTGGGCGATAAGAGTGCCATGGATATAGATACGATACCTACGGGATCCATCAGTCTGGATAAGGCTCTGGGTGTAGGTGGCATCCCTAAGGGAAGAATCATAGAGATATATGGTCCTGAAGCAAGTGGTAAGACTACTCTGGCTCTTCATATCGTTGCGGAGGTTCAGAAGTCCGGAGGAATCGCAGGATTTATAGATGCAGAACATGCACTGGATCCTAAATATGCCAGAGATATAGGCGTTGATGTGGATAATTTGTATATTTCACAGCCTGACTATGGTGAGCAGGGATTAGAGATCTGCGAAACCATGGTCAGATCAGGTGCTGTTGATATTATTGTAGTTGACTCAGTTGCGGCTTTGGTTCCTAAGCATGAGATTGAAGGAGAAATGGGAGAAGCAACTGTAGGTGCTCAGGCCAGACTTATGAGTCAGGCATTAAGAAAGCTTACTGCTGTTGCTAATAAGACAGGCTGCTCTATCATATTCATTAATCAGCTTCGTGAAAAAATCGGTGTATTCTACGGACCTTCAGAGACAACTACCGGCGGCAGGGCTCTTAAGTTCTATGCGTCGGTCAGAATTGACATAAGAAGGATAGAATCCATCAAGCAGGCCGGTGAAGTTATCGGCAACAGAGTTAAGGCTAAAGTAGTTAAGAACAAGGTTGCTCCTCCGTTTAGAGAGGCAGAATTCGATATTATATTCGGTGAAGGCATCTCGGCCGTCGGTGATATCCTTGATATGGCAGTTAAGTTCGATATTATCAATAAATCCGGAGCATGGTTCTCTTATAATGGCGAAAAGATCGGACAGGGACGTGAAAATGCCAAGACATATATCAAATCTAATCCTGAATTTTTCGCTATGATTGATAAGGCAGTCCGTGACAAGATGGGATTTAATGGTCCTGTTGAAGATGAGGCTCCTGAAGCTCAGAGCAATACTGAAGATGATGATTTTCTTGCGGCATATGGCTTAGCAGAAAGCAATCCGGATGATCTGGATTTAGATTAATGATAAAGGGGCTGTCGCCACTATATAAGTTAGTGCGGCAGCCCCTTTGTTTTTCATCGGGCATATGTTTCTGAGCGATTTTAAAACGTGCTATGCCCAGAGCTTCTTGATTTATATTTTCACAATCTTATTTAGGAATAACCGGAAGCAATATTCTTGATGGATGTTTGCCATCTCTGTATATCTTATGAAGAACTGTTGCATTTCTACAGATATGATAAGGAATATATTCAGTATCACATACGCAGCATGCTCCGTCAGGTAAGTCAAGACATGAAATTTCTACGCATATTCTATGTCCGGCTTTAAACGTATGGCATACAGACATAACCTCAATGTTATATTCGTTAATTTCCCCAGGAATAACCTTTTTCTCAGCTTCCTTAGTTAATTTATGCCATGGTTTGTAAGGCGTAGATCGTTCCTCATCAATTTCACGCATAGAGGCTTTAAGCATTCCTTTGGTGAGATATTTCTCTGGCAGGTCAGGAATCTCCCATTCACCCTTTCGTCCAGTTCTGTCTGAACAATCAGGGCCTAAATCCTTAAGAGTTACAAACCAGTTAGTATCATCACTATCTAATGAAGCCCAGAATTTTGCAGAAATAGGTCCAGCTATTGTTATATCCTCTGGCAGCGGATCGGTCATATACCTGACTTTTTCTATTTTATTTGTAAGCGTTGGCTGCATCTGAACGAATGCATCAGGCTCATCTGAACCATCAAATGCGTCCGGATCAATTGGTTCTGTACGAAGTCTCTCCCAACTGTCAAAATAAAGCGGTGTCCAACATGTTTCTGGTACTGGCCAATTATCTGCATATCTCCATTTATTTTCACCTGTAACCCAATATCTTACCGGCGGTTCATCCATTACGCCTGTATCTATACCCTTTAACCAATAATCATACCATTTCATCATTTCATTATGAATTGACACATTATGATATGGGCGTTCCTGGTGTGCCGGGCCTGTCAGCAGCATTTTCTTAGGTGTATTTTCCAATTCTTCGAACAAATTCTGCGCGCCTTGCCAATGGAAATGATAATCAATGGCATATTGACCTGAACCTGTGTAGACAGGAATATTTATATTTTTCTTTTTCATTTCAACCATTGGCTGCCATTGGGATGGATCGTCATATGGATAAAGCAGTGCCGGATAGAACAGGCCTAAAGGATTCGACTGCCCCTTCTGAGTAAGTATATTATATATATTTTTGTACATTTTGAAATCCGGATTGTTCATTGCCTGTTCCCATAATGCCTGCTCGTTTTCCGGAAGCTCTGGTGGGGTGCTTCTTACCATATGATCTACACTCATATGATCCAAATGATAAAATAAAGTATTTAATACTCCACCCAGATGTATTTCTCTAAAGAATCCGTAGAAAGAGCCAGGATCCAATGGAAATATGGCTTTAAGATGCGGCGGCTGACTTAAGGCTGCCATGATCTGATTAAGTCCAAAATTAGAAAGTCCGCACATGCCTATATTGCCGTTGCACCATTCTTGTTCAGCCATCCATTCAATTAAGTCATAGTGATCCCATCTGGCATCTAAGGCTGTACCGTGACCTGATTTGCCGGCACCCCTTGCCTGGGCAATTACATGAACGTAACCTCTGGAAGTAATAAACTTTGTATCGCCTGATTCGATATTTCCGAACCAAAAATGTGACCATGATGGCTGTGATGGCATAGATGCTGTATAATCTGCATCTAACAGATCCTTATTATGCTGTCCAAATGACAAAAGTGCTGGAAATGGGCCTTCTCCATCAGGAATATATATATCAATGCATAACTTCTCGCCATCCCGCATCTCAACATAAACATCCTTTTTGCTTATCATATTATGGTACAGTACAGGAGCTTTATATTCCTTAAATTCCTTATACTTATTCATTGTAAATTTCTCCTATCTCACAATATATTTTGTATGAAGAAGTTTAAGAGCCTCTTCACTTCCAGGATATCCCAGATATTCATTATATAATTTTATAACCGCTGGATTTTCATGAGATTTGCGAACAGTGCTATTTAAATCATTTTTATATAATGCATGAGCCCGTTTTTCCAACACATTGCAATTAACAAGCTCTCCGGCTGTATGATGCGGCTGTCCTCCGCCATTAATGCAGCCGCCAGGGCATGCCATGATCTCAATAAACTGATAATCTGCTTCACCATTTTTTATGCGGGACAACAGCATATTTGCATTGGCAAGACCTGATACAACCGCTACCTTTATGTCGCTTCCGTTTACATCATATGAGGCTTCTTTTACTCCAGTCAATCCTCGCACATCACTGAATTCGATATTATCTGCAGCATTTCCTGTTATCTTTTCTACAGCTGTACGAAGAGCAGCTTCCATAACTCCGCCTGTTACACCGAATATAACGCCCGCTCCTGTTCCTTCACCGACAGGCTCATCAAAAGGTTCATTTGCAAATGCTGCAAGCTGAATGTCAGCTTCTTTAAGCATTATACCAAGTTCATTTGTTGTAAGTACGAAATCAACATCATTAACTCCGGTGCCAGCCTCATAATCTCTTGTAATTTCGAATTTTTTAGCAGTACATGGCATAATACTTACAACTACAATATCTTTTTCTGACAAATTGAACTTTTTGGCACAATATGACTTGATTACCGCTCCCATCATCTGCTGAGGTGATTTACAGCTCGAAATATTATCTAACATATCAGGATAAAAATGCTCAGCATATTTTATCCATCCAGGACAGCAGGATGTGATAAGAGGAAGAACACCGTCATTTTGAATTCTGTCAATAAATTCGTTTGCCTCCTCTTCTATGCACAGGTCGGCTGAAAATTTTGTATCAAATACCTTATCAAATCCCAGTTCTCTGATTGCTGCCGAAAGACGACCTTCAAAATCAATTCCTGCAGGGAATCCGTAGCTTTCTCCGATAGAGACTCTGACAGCCGGTGCAACCTGGGCAACTACGAACTTTCGTGGATCAGCTATAGCATGTTTAACATCATTTATTGAATTTTTCTCATATAATGCGCCGACAGGACAGACAGCAACACACTGTCCGCAATTCACACAGCTTGCAGATGCAAGACCCATAGGCGATGATGGTTTTATGCTTGCATCAAGCCCGGTTCCTGTAGCAGCAATGGCAGAAACAGCCTGCTTCTTGGCACATACATTAATGCATCTCTTACATCTGATACATTTATTGTTATCCCTGACAAGAACTATCGATGATGTATCAATCTCTTCCAGTTCTTCCTGTGGAAGAGTCGGTTCGTCTCTAAATCCATATTCATGCAGTAAATTCTGAAGTTCACAGGTTTCAGAACGCATACAATTAATACAGTCCTTATGATGCCTGCTTAGAATCTTGGATAAAGCATCTTTTCTCAGACTTACAATTTTATCTGTCATTGTTTCAATATTCATGCCCTCATAAACTCTGGTGACAGATGCATTAACAATTTCTCCGTCTGCTTCTGCTATGCAGACACCGCTTTCATCTATATCATTGATTCCTTTGAGATAATATAATGTCGGGATCCATACCTGCCTGAATTCCTGCTTTAGTTTTTGTGTTTCCTGAGCTGCAGCAAGAATAGTAATTCCCCTGGTAACAGAATAATCTCTTCCATTAAATTTTATATTAACATTAGCCATAATTTTCCTCCTGCACCACTATTGCATTGCTGCCATTTGCTTCTTTAATTCGATCATTTCCATAGCCAACGGATTATCTGGCGTATAAAACTCTTCATGATGTCCTTCCGGTATGGTGTAGCCCTCGGGCCTTATACCATATCTCCACATAGGGATATCCTCTGTGAATAATTCCATTTGACCGTCTTTGCCCATTTTTAAATTTATCCATTTAAGCCAATTCTTATCATCGTGTTCAGGATAATCTACTCTAAAATGCGGATACATCTGTCCACGTGATTCACGACGCTCCAGTGCTGCTCTGCATACCATTTCAAGACAAAGCACAGTGTCTGCTGCCTCCAGGCATTTTGCCAGTGTATGCGGATCATCTGCAGTAAGCTCAGGAATAATTTTCTTCATATCTTTCACATCCTGAAGCATTGATTTAATGCTTTCCTCAGATTTTGCAAGAAGTTTATCTACCTGGAATATATATCGTTCAATCTTATCAAATATTTCCTTAGGTTTATGATTCGAGTTTCTGTTAAGAGGAGCATATATTTTTTCTTTGTATTCTTTAACCTGTTCGATTCTTATGTCATCGAATGATGCCTCTGCAGCATATTTAGCAATGCTTGGGCCAGCCATCATTCCGGTGGTAACTGCATTTCCTACTCCGTCACCTCGTGTCCAGCCAAAATATGCGCAGCCTTGTGTACTTACCTTGCCTGGTGCCCATAAGCCTTCAACATCTGTTTTATATTCTGCGTCAACCTTGACAGGTTCTACCTGAAGAACCATTTTTATCGTTGTTTCCGGCTGTAATCCTACATCACCGCAGGCTCTTGAGGTTGTCTCGAACACATGCTTCTCCCATGCGATTTTGTCTTTAAGCATGCGCATCTCACTGGAATGATCCTGACCACCTATGATTTTTCTTACTTCATCCGGATGCTCCAAATCGCACCAAATAGGAGTATTTCCCAGTTTAACTTCTTCAAGCATACCCAGCACGAGCCTTGTGTCTACCTCCATTAAAGGCGCTTTTCCACAATATTTGTCTTTGAGATTTTCACCCTTGCCATTATAGATAATATTGAATCCGCCATAGATCGGAGTGTTAGTCTTTTTGAATACAATGTCTGTCTGGGTTGAAAATTCCACATTTCTCATTACAGCGCCAGCACGGTAGGCTGCGCCTACGCCTGTTCCATATCCCATAAATTCAAGACCGATTTTCTTGAAATGACAGCCCTGTGTTACCATTGCAGTTGCCTTCGAATGGAATATATGACATATACCCTTTTCCATATCAAAACCTATTGCTCCGATAACCTTGCCGCTGTCGCTTGTAAGAAATTCAAAAATATTAACATGATTAAGCAATCTGATTCCAAGCTCTAAGGCCTTATTTCTCAGTGATACACAGGCATTTATCTCTATGCCGGCTGCCGAGAAAATTCCCGGAAGCATGTCAAACGGCTCCACATCACCCTTCTCATTTACGGATACTTTTATTCCGCAATGGTGTGCATATTCTATGCATTCCTTGTGTGCTTCAAGATATTTAAGGAGAAATTCCTGATCATTTAAAAATTCTGTATGTGAATTAACCAGATATCCCAGAGCCTTAGGAATTGCTCCTGGTGCCTTGGAGGTAGCCCTTATACCATTTCCTGCCTTCGTAGACTGTCCTGCCCAGCCGATTATTGTTCTGTCAACAACAAGAATATCTAAGTCCGGATTGGTTTCCTTTGTCTTAATTGCTGTAACTAGTCCGCCCATACCTCCGCCGACTATCAAAACGTCTGAAGTATAGAGTTTGCCATATTCATTAATATTGTTCATATCATAGTGCTCCTTTCGCTTCATTGTCTTTTATAAGTCCGGCGCTGTAATACAATGGATCAACCTGCAATGTGGATATTGGGTAAATATCAATAACATTGTTCAGACAATCCATTTCACACTGAAGGCAGATTACACACTCATCCGGGTATTTTGGATAAGCATATCTGTTTTTCTCATCCCACTGCCATACATTTTCAATACACCTGCGAATACATCTCTTGCATCCACAGCATCTGTCCGTATCCACAACGAACTTAACACTCTGTTGTTGTCCCCTGTTGGTAACAATCATTTTCAATCTCCTCCTTACTTTGTTCATTGCCAACTGCTTTTTCCCTTGGCTTTATTTTATCAGAGCAGCTATTTTATTCTTTGGTATCAAACGGCATAAATGATTTAATGATTTGTGCACTGGCGCACAACAACTATCCGTGTTAATATTCATAAAACAGCAATTAAGGAATCACAAATATGTTTATAGAATTATCAAATATTCAGGAACTTTTTGCAGATTGCAGAACTTTTCTACACGACAGTGAGCCTTCTCATTGTCTTATCGGTTATCAGTTTCTGCACAATGACTATGCATTATACAACCCGCATATTCTGTATATTGCACATGATATTTCGGAAATTTCAAAAATCACTGCACCTTGTACCATGCATATTCTTGCAATCAGCCAAAATATTGACGAAGTAAAGTCCATATGTACTTCTTTAAATGAAAAAATCCATTTATTAGCAGTGGAAACTAAAGATGTTACATTTGCAATTTACAAGATTCAAAACTTCTTTGACCGCAGATGCGGACTGGGACTTTTTGCCGAAAGCATACTTGAAATCCTATTTTATGAAGGCGGTATACAGGCAATGGTAGATAAGGCTATTTCTGTATTTCAAAACCCAATCTGTGTATTTGATGCTGGGTTCCATTTAATTGCTGCGAACTGGGAGGAGGCATCAAAAACTGAACATGGCCGCAGAATGATAGAAAATGGCGGTTTTACAGAGGAAGAATTTGAAATTATAAACCATGAACATATACATGCACGAATAAAGAAAAGTGAAACTCCTATCC
The DNA here is from genome assembly GCA_963591145.1 of Anaerotignum sp. GTDB lineage: Bacteria > Bacillota > Clostridia > Lachnospirales > Lachnospiraceae > RGIG5612. The sequence continues at coordinate 26,565 of CAVARE010000073.1, forward strand.
GTACTTCCCATGCAGGACTAGGATACGAGCAAATGATTTGCATAATAAATACAAAAAAAGATATGGGTCATATTGTAATAAATGCCATCAACAGACCATTTACCAGTGAAGATGAAAAATATCTTATATTGCTGAAGCGGGCGATTGACCAGCAGCTGAAAAAAGATGAATTCATCAGAAATAATAATGGACTGCACTACGAATATTTCATGAAAGATCTGCTGGACGGCAAAATTGCTACAGGCAGAAATAAACTGGAACGAATGAATTATACTGACCTGAAGTTCTCAGGCAATTTATATTGTCTGGTCATTGAAACTGCGCGAAGTTCCAATACTCTTAATACCATACAGATAAGAAGTATTTTTGAACAGGAATTTTCAGGCACAAAAACATTATTGTACAACGGAGAGATCGTTATACTCCTCAGTTTTAATAATAATCATGCGAATAATGCCGATTACAAAGCAATAGATGATATATGTCAGCGATTTGGACTTTATACCGGAATGAGCAATGAATTTAGCAGTATTACGAAATTAGCTGATTACTATAAGCAGGCTCTTCGTGCCATTGAGCTGGGAGTATGCAATAAAAATGAACCCGGATTATTTATCTATCAGAATTTCTATATGCAGCATATTGCCAATATATTTACTCAGAAGGAATCCGAAAAAACCTTTTGTCATCCAAAGCTTCAGCTCTTGTTGGATTATGATAAAGCCCATGATTCCGAACTGGCATATACACTGTATATGTTTCTTATATCCGAGAGAAATGTTTCAGCGGCGGCCGATGCTATGTATATGCATAGAAATACAATTATATATCGACTGAAAAAAATAGACTCGCTGGTTCAAATAGATTACAGTAGTTTTCATGAACGTCAGTATCTAATCTTATCCTATGAACTAAATAAGGGTATAACAAAAAACTAATCCAATTTGTAAGCTGAATATACAAATCGGATTAGTAGATGCTTTTTTACATATAAAGCTACGGCCGGTTCATTTCACGTTAAATGCATTTCTGTTTTTATAAAGATAATCAGCAAGTGAAAGCACGGTCATAACCAGCGCCAGATACATTAGTATAATTCTTATTACTTCAACAGCTGAACAAAGGCCTGGTGCTACATCGCCGAAATAATAAGGAACGTTGATTGTTGTAAGAATAATAAATGCCATCTGTGTCACTGTCTTAAACTTGCCCAGCTTAGACGCTGCAATCACGACACCATTGCCGGCACAGACCAGACGAAATCCGCTTATGGCGATCTCCCTGGCCATGATGATTATGCATATCCATGCGGGCATCAGATTCAGTTCTACAAAGCATATCATTGCAGAAAGCACTAATAATTTATCTGCCAATGGGTCTGCAAATTTACCAAAATCAGATACTAAATTATATTTTCTGGCAAGCTTCCCGTCTAAATAATCCGTTATGGAAGCAATAATAAACAAAACTGCAGCAATAATAAAATGATATTTGCTGATTTCTACAAGTAAGAACAATACAAATATAGGTATGATCACTATTCTTGAAATTGTCAGTTTATTAGCAATATTCATTATGTTATTTCCTTACAAAAACTCACAAGCATTCAGCCTATGGCAGAATGCCTGCTATATCTTTTCTATAAATTCACCATAGAGGTCATAATCACTGACATTTGTAACCTCGCATCTGACATGATCACCGGTCATTAGCTGGTTATCACATTTGAAGAAAAATGCTCCATCAACATCAGGTGCATCCATGTAGGTTCTGCCGACATAAACGTCTTCATCAGGAAGATAGCCATCGATTATTACATCAAAGGTCTCACCAATATGTCCTGCCAGGTTCTCATATGAAATAAGCTCCTGCATGGACATGATCTCATCTCTTCTGGCAGTTTTAACATCTTCATCAATCTGATCTTCAAAGGAATATGCAGGTGTGCCCTCTTCTCTTGAATATGTGAAAACCCCCAGCCTGTCAAATCGCATTTCTTTTACAAAATTCTTCAGGATCTCATGATCTTCATCAGTTTCACCTGGAAAACCTGATATAAGTGTTGTTCTAAGAGTAATGCCGGGAACCATCTTTCGTGCCATATTAATAATACGTACCAGATCATCGTGATTAGTTCTTCGGCCCATTCTCCTGAGAATCTTATCTGAGGCATGCTGTATAGGCATGTCAATATATTTGCAGATCTTAGGCTCTGAAGCCATAACCTCAAGAAATTCCTCGGTAATATCCTCAGGATAGCAGTAAAGAACCCGAATCCATTTGATACCTTCTATCTGTGCGAGCCTCTTAAGGAGTTCCGGAAGTTTGTCTTCATGATATAAGTCCCTTCCGTAGATGCTTGTTTCCTGTGCGCATAAAATAAGCTCTGATACGCCCTGTTCTGACAGATATTCTGCCTGAGAAATTAATGATTCCATCGGATAGCTGCGGTAATGTCCTCTGATATAAGGGATAATGCAATATGTGCATCTCTTATTGCAGCCTTCCGCAATCTTTAAGAATTCATAATGTCCCGGTGTTGTGATGATTCTTTTTAACGGCTTCAATGAATTCTTATTATCGAAATCCTCCGCAGAGATTAATTCATCTTCAGCTAATTTCTCCTTAACAAGATCCACAATCTTGGTTAAATCTGATGTGCCGATAAAGCCATCTACCTCTGGCAGCTGAACTAGAATCTCTTCTTTATAGCGTTCTGCCATGCAGCCGGAAATAAACAGATATTTGCAATTTCCGATTTCTTTATATTCTGACATCTCAAGAATAGTGTCGATTGATTCCATCTTAGCGTCATCAATAAAACAGCAGGTATTAACAATTATAATATCTGCCTCATATTCGTCGTCAGTGAAAGAAAAACCGGCAGCACTTAAGTACCCCAGCATTTCCTCTGAATCTACTCTATTCTTATCGCAGCCAAGTGATACTAAAAATATTTTCATTTATTTTCGTCGTTATTGATAATTGTAACCTTCTGGGAATAGATTTCGTCTACTGCTGTAGATAATGGCTTAGAGCCCTTAGAAGGAACTAATGGTTCTGCTCCGTCAACTAACTGACGAGCTCTCTTAGATGCAGCCATAACAATAGAATATCTGCTCTGAACTACTGGCTGTTCACCTTCTTCAACTTCACTGTTAATTGCGTCCATTAAATCTGTATATGATGGATGTAACATTTTATGCCTCCTTAGATAATTTTTCTTTTATAGACAGAGTTATATTATGCAATAAATCAACGGAATTTTCAACGATTTCATTGATTATAACATAGTCATAGCTTTCGGCGAATTTCATTTCCTCGCTGGCTCTTTTTATACGATTTTCAATCTGTTTTGAATTCTCTGTACCTCGTCCGCCGAGTCTCTTGATCAGTTCTTCCTTATCAGGCGGCACAACAAAAATCGTAACTGCATCAGGATATTTTTTCTTAACCTGCAGGCCTCCCTGCACATCGATTTCGAGAATTACATTGATGTCCTTATCTAACTTGTCTTTGACCCATGCAAGAGGTGTTCCGTAATAATTACCTACGTATTGTGCATATTCCAGGAACATCCCGTCAGAGATCATCTGCTCGAATTCTTCCTTTGTCTTAAAAAAATATTCTCTCCCGTCAACTTCCATGCCCCGGGGTTTTCTGGATGTGGCCGAAATGGACAGCACATATTCATCCGGATACTTATCGACAAGTCTGGAGCAAATCGTTCCTTTGCCAACTCCTGAAGGACCGCTGACAATTAAAATTAGTCCGCTATTATTCAATGTTCTGCACCTGCTCTCTTATTTTTTCAATGCAAGTCTTAAGTTCAATGCCGCTATTTGTAATATTTATATTATTTGATTTTGATAAGATCGTATTAGATTCTCTGTTCATTTCCTGCGCGAGGAAATCAAGATTTCTTCCTACTTCGCCGCCTGCATTGAGAATATCACGCATATGTTTGATATGTGTCTTTAATCTTACCAGTTCTTCATCAATTGCTACCTTATCAGCATAGATTGTAACCTCGGCAGCGATTCTCGCTTCATCTATCAGACTGTTTTCAAGGAATTCCTTAACCTTATCTTCAAGCTTGGCACGATATTCAGCGATTATCTGCGGCAAATATCCTTCTATATAGTCAGTGATCTTATCCATGTCATCAAGCTTTTCAAGAATATTATTCTTAAGCGCCTCGCCTTCTTTTGTCCTTGAATCCTTAAATGATGAAAAGGCTTTTTCTAAAACCTCAGATAAAACTGCCCACAATTCTTCTTCATCTGATTCCTGTTCCTCTAAAACAAGGACATCCATACATCTTGCAATAACAGAAGGCTTAATTTCCTCTGCTATTCCAATATCCTGCTGAATCTGCAGGTAATATTTATAATATTCCTGAGCCAGGGATGAATTATAACGAAGGGATTTTTGTTCATCACACAGATCCTCATATGTGATGAAAAGATCTATCTTGCCTCTGACCGCGTATTTTTTAAGAAGATTGCGAATGCTATTCTCGAATAGATTGAATTTGCGCGGCATCTTAATACTTAAATCTAAATATTTATGATTGACTGATTTTAGTTCAACTGTCAGTTTAAGTTTTTCATTAATTAATTCATAGCGGCCGAAGCCTGTCATACTGCTGATCATAAATTACCCTTCCGTTTTAATTAAAATAATAATCAAAAATTTGTTTGGTTATATTGGCCGAGGTGGTTCCGGCTGTATCCGCATCCTCCAGGATGACACAAACTGCCAGCTTCTGCTCGTTATTTTCAGCCCAGCCGACGAACCAAGAGTGGTCATATTCCTCGTCATCAGAACGTTCCTTCTGGGCGGTTCCAGTCTTACCATAAGCGACAAAATTGCCTGGATACAGTACCTGAGCAGTTCCATCTGTTACAACTGCTCTAAGATATTCCTTCAATGAAGCGGCTTCCTCTTCGGTAAACAGAGTCGCATATTCTTCATTTCTGAATTGCTTTATTGTTTCACCTGATGGATTAAGCACCGCTGATACTGTATGCGGTGTCATGCATACACCGTCATTTGCTATAGCGCTTATAACCATGACCAGATGCAGGGGCGATACCAGAGTATTGCCCTGCCCTATGGCAGTCGCCATTATATCAAAATCCGTATCACTTTCTGATAAGGAAAATCTGCTTTCGTAAGATGATAAATCTACAGGCAGCGCTGTGTCAAATAGTAATTTGGAAGTTGTTTCACTAAATTTGTTAAGATCAAGTCCTGCTCCAATCGTACCAAAGGCACAGTTGCATGAATTGGCAAATGCTGTCCGAAGATTTTCCTGACCATGTGCACCACTATAGCAGGACAGTGATGTATCGCCGACGGCTATCTCACCTGAGCAATTATATGCAAAATCCTGGGCTGCAGTTGGATTTTCCAGACAATATTCATATAGAGTAAAAATCTTAAATGTAGATCCCGGAGTATATAATCCCTGAGTCGCACGATTAAGGAGTACCGTGCTGTCAGAAGTGGTTTCAGCCCCTTCTTCATCGGTGCCTGAAGAAACTATGGAATCCCATATTTCATTTATGACATTTGGATCAAAATCAGGCTTCGAAACTAATGCATATATCTCACCTGTATCAGGATTCATGCATATGGCTGCGCCATAATTGTCACCCAGTGCATCATATACATAATTCTGAAGACCCACATCAAGTGTCGTCAAGATATCATCACCTGAATTTTTTCTATTATGAAATTCATTAGAAATCTTGTCAAAGATTCCCAGATGCGATGTGAGAAGGTAATAATTGTACGACGATTCAAGTCCTAATCTGCCGTTTGTGGAAAATCCAACGACATGTGCAAAGACATTACTATACGGATAAATCCTGGTTTCCGTGCCATCCTCAGCCACCTCGGAATATGCCAGCTTGGTGCCATCTGACGCAAGAATACTTCCTCTTTTCACCGTTTTGGTCAGTGCGTCTGACCTTCTGTTGTAGCTGCTGTTGATTACTGAACTGGACTCAAATGACAGAAAATATGTGAAGAATATTATAAGCGCGGCGAATATCACAACAAAGAAGCCAAAAACCTTCATGATATCCCGGTTAATTGATCTTCCTTTGTTGATCTTCTTGCGTACTCTATTTATTTTTCTCGTATTTCTATCAGAATTCATCATCATCTATACTGTCTGGGTCAACCATTATTATGGTTCGCTTATTTGATCTATTTTCAGATCTGATATCATCAATTGTGCCGAGCTCCTTTACCTTTAG
>CAVARE010000074.1:0-31747 GCA_963591145.1 Anaerotignum sp.
TACATGGATACTGATACTGATTCCTCAGTATTTTGCATTCACATCAGGACCATCTGTAGGCTGGCAAATGCTGGTTAATTCCTTCAAGAACTGGAATTTCAGCAACTCTGAGGTTCAGTTTACGTCTGCGATGACTGCTCTCGAGTGGTATATTGCAGCAGGGGCATGCGTTATACTTCTGGTGGTGGATATCATTTGCGAGAAGAAGCCAGACCTGAATATGAAACTGGCCAAAGGGCCGTTCTTCGTAAGATGGCCGATCATGATAGTGCTCATACTTATTGTACTGATCTATGGCTGCTATGGAACAGGATTCGATGCATCGGCATTCCTGTATACACATTTTTAGAGATTGCAAGAGACAGATACCTTCTTAATAATGGTATCTGGACTGGCAGATAAAATTACAACAGACTAATACGTACTGAACATATAGAAAATACTGATATGGAAAATACAAAAGAACTTAAGGAAAATAGAAGAAAGAAATGGTTTTGGGTGCGGCTGGCAGCATTTGTCATCGTTATGCTGATGCTGCTTACATACGTTATCTATGTGCTCACACCGAAATATCCATATGGAATATGTGCATTGTATAATTACTACAGCATACCTGAGGGCAATATAGATGTGCTGGCAGTGGGAACGAGCCTTACTTATACGAATCTGAATACTAACATCATGTGGGATGAATATGGCATCGCATGCTACGATCTGGCAACAGCGGAGCAGCCGTATTGGAGCACATATTTTTATCTTAAGGAGGCTCTGAAATATCAGAAGCCGAAGGTTGTTTTGCTGGATCTTAAGGCCATAACATATCTTGATGATAAGGTTGACCGAACGAGAACTGTCCTGTGTTCGTATGGCATACTTAATCCGATCAGCAGACTGCAGTGTATATATGAGTGTGTGGAGCCTGAGGAATTCCTGGGCTATGCGCTGGCATTTCCGCAGATCCATACTAATTATGTCAGCCGGACCAAGTCGGATTTTAATATTCCGCCGTCAAATGGCAATCGCGGCAGCAGCTGGAAGGGATATATCGAAAAGGATGAAACCGCGGCCCATGATGCACCTAATATTGATTATTCATTTAAGACGGCCAGCTATGTAAATGAGCATGAGATAGAGTATTTTGAGAAAATACTTCAGCTGTGCGTCGATAATGACATAGAGGTTATGCTCATCGGATATCCGAATGCTGACTATAAGCATGATCATCTGTATTACTGCGCGGCATTTGAAATCGCTGAGGAATATGGTATAACGGGAATCAACTACAATCTTCCGGAGAATTCTGTAGGCATAGACTATCAGACCCAGTGCGCGGATTGGCAGCATCTGAACATATCAGGCAGCGTCCAATTCACGAGGGCTCTGGGCGAGGATCTGAAGGAAATGTATGATCTGCCAGATCATCGAGGCGACTCTGATTATGCGTCATATGATGAGTGCGCAGAGAAGTGGTTCTCGAAGTATCCGGGATATCGGAAGATATTATATTAGCAGCCATTTGGAACCTTTATAACACATCAGCGTATGCGCTTCCGAGTAGTTATCAGTCAAAAATAATTAGGATAGTAGGGGAAGAAAATTTGCTTGAGATAAATAATCTTCGTGTGCAGGTCATACGTAGCAGAAGAAGAACCATATCTATGGAGATAAAAGAAGGTGCTCTGATTGTAAGAACGCCGTTCACATATACTGATCCGGAGATCATGCAGTTTGTTCAGAAGCATAGGAAATGGATTGATAAGCACATGGCATTGGAAAATGCACAGCAGGACAAGGCTGAGGCGCAGGGTGCACTCACATGGGAGGAGATAAACGAGCTGGGCGACAAGGCTGTGAAGGTAATCCCTGAGAGAGTAAGATATTATGCGCCATTAATAGGTGTTACATATGGACACATTACCATCAGATGCCAGAAGACAAGATGGGGCAGCTGCAGCAGCAAGGGTAATCTTAATTTTAACTGCCTTCTCATGCTGGCGCCTCCAGAGGTGCTGGACAGTGTGGTAGTACACGAGCTGTGCCACCTAAAGGAGATGAACCATTCAAGCCGGTTCTATGAAGAGATTCTGAAGGTATATCCGGATTATTATAAGTGGCATGACTGGCTCAAGGCCAATGGCGGAGAGCTTCTTCACAGGGCGAGCATAGCACATTCTGCATGAAACACATACGGATTAGTTTGAGTGTCAGTGAAAACGAAACCCGAACACAGAACCAGAAAGGTTAAGATATAATTTGCCCGCTTCAAAGTGGAAATAAACCTTTCGCTTCAGTTGCTATGGAATCCATGTCAGAATCAAAATGCCAGCTTGACAAATTATAGATAGTCCTGTAGAATACAACTTGCATTGCGGCTCAGCGATGCATAATTTAATAGAGGTCTTATAGACTTTGGATTAATGAGGAGAAGTACTCAAGAGGCCGAAGAGGCGCCCCTGCTAAGGGTGTAGGTCGTTAACGCGGCGCGAGGGTTCAAATCCCTCCTTCTCCGTTAGATGAAGTACCGGTGTTGCTTGGATTTCAAGCGATACCGGTATTTTACTGTTCCGGACAATTGAGGAACAATGTTAAAGGTCTATTTGCAAAAAAAGTTCCCCAATGCATATTGACTATTGGGGAACTTTTTTGAATAATATTTAACGAAAATGTTCCCCAATAGAGAGGCTTTCTGCCATCCTACAATTCGGCGATAACTTCAATCTCAACTAAAGCATTTTTAGGAAGCGCGGCTACTTCTACGCAGCTTCTGGCCGGCTTGCTTGTAAAATATTTCTCATACTCTGCATTAAATGCTGCGAAATCTGAGATATTCTGTAAGAAGCAGGTTGTTTTGATAACCTTAGTAAGGTCTGTGCCGGCGGCTTTTAAGATGGACTCAATATTGCTGATAGACTGTTTGGTCTGACCTTCGATGGTTTCAGAATCGAAGGCACCTGTCTGAGGATTTACTCCTAACTGACCTGATGTATAGATGAGGTTGCCTGTTGTATATGCCTGTGAATAAGGTCCGATGGCTGCGGGAGCCTCTGATGTATGTATGATTTTCATAGATTTTTAGTGTCATGGTTGCCATAAGCGTTTGGCGCAAGTAATTCTTGCATCAGCGTCTGGAAAATGCATGACACGTCTCCTTTCTGTTTTGCAGATAGAATAGCATAGAGGACGGCATTTGTTAAATGGCGTTTGAGCGAATCACGAGGTGAATCGTCATTTGTCATATGTTATAATGAATCGTATTTGTGAAGGGAAAATTAAAATGAAAACATGCAAGATATATAAAAAATGCGGCGGCTGCCAATATCAGGGAGTGGAATATTGTGAGCAGCTGAGGAAGAAGCAGGCATTTGCGGCCAAGCTACTGGGAAGATATGGCAAGGTATCTCCGATTATTGGTATGACGATCGATGATAAACGGACAGGGGGAGCATCAGTATGCGTTCCTGATAAGACTGGTGGTAATACGCATTTGCCGGAAGCTGCATATTACCGCAACAAGGTTCATCATGTGCTGAGCCTTGACAGGAGAAGAAATATAATATCTGGCAGCTACGAGGAGGGTACGCACAGAGTTGTGCCTACGGACGAGTGTATGCTGGAGGACAGAGACTGCCAGCGGATTATAGGAACGATACGTGAGCTGGCTGGCTCATTTAAGCTCAAGATCTACGATGAAGATACGAGATATGGTCTTCTGCGCCATGTGCTTCTGAGAAAGGGATTCCAGACCGGGCAGATCATGGTGGTGCTCGTGGCAGCATCGGCCATAATCCCGTCCAAAAATAATTTCGTCAAGGCGCTTCTTAAGGAACATCCTGAGATAACGACGATTGTACTTAACGTAAATGACCGCAGCGACAGCATGGTTCTCGGCAGAAAAAATATAGTGCTGTACGGAAGCGGTTATATAGAAGATCTGCTGTGCGGAATGAGATTTCGCATATCGCCGGATGCATTTTACCAGATAAATCCGGTGCAGACGGAGAAGCTCTATAGGGCTGCAATTGAGATGGCTGAGTTGCAAGGCGGCGAGAGCATCATTGATGCCTATTGCGGCATAGGCACGATCGGCCTGAGTGCGATTGGAATTATGAGAGAAGCATTTGCGGCAAATGTCACCGAAGCGCATGATAGCACGGCAGATGCATCTGGTACGAAAATGGAGCTAAAGCTCACGGGAATTGAGCTTAATCCGAATGCAGTTAAGGATGCGATAGCCAATGCCCGGCTGAACAAGGTAACAGGCGCTCGTTTCTATGCAGGGGATGCCGGTGAATACATGGACAGGATGGTATCCGCAGGACAGCGTGCGGATGTTGTATTCATGGATCCTCCGAGAGCCGGCAGTGACAAGAAGTTCTTGATTTCACTCATAAAGCTGGCACCGCCTAAGATAGTATATATATCCTGTAATCCGGAGACGCTGGCCAGAGATCTGGCCTCACTGACAGCCAGAGGATATAAAGTCAATAAAATACAACCGGTAGATATGTTCCCGTATACCGCGCATGTAGAGTGCGTAGTTTCGTTGTCACGAAAAAGTTGAATTATCAGGTGCCATACGATATTATCATCTTAAAATGGCTAAAATTCCGCGGGGGTACATAAGCATGACAAAAGAGCCACAGAATAGATCAAATACAGACTTTAAAGAGCTTACCAGGCATATCTTAAGGTCTTATCTGGATGCAGATTCACAGGAAAATATGGATATCCTCGAGCTGTTAGATGACAGCTTGAGTGTAATCGGCACTGGCAAACAGGAATTCTATAGAAATCTTCAGGAATTTTCCCAGTCGTTCACATTTGAGGCTGAAGAGAGGAAGAAGATTCACTTTGAATGGCAGGATTTCTGCATAGAACAACAGGATATAGATGAAACACATGTCATGGTATATGGCTCAGTAGTGATTCTGGGAAAATTTATAAATGGTGATACTGTCATCAGTATGGATACCAGATTTACAATCCTTTATGGTCTGATTGACGGTGAGTGGAAGGTGCTGCACATTCATCACTCCGTTCCGAATAAGGATCAGCTGTCAAATGAAGAGTTTCCTCGCACTTTAGGGCACCAGATTGAAGAATCACAGAATGTGATCAGATCCCTGTCGAACATCTATTCTACTATCGTAAAAGTTGAGATTGACACGCGCCGCTATGAGATAATTAACAGTGTGTCGCTTATGAAATCAGTCGCAGGAATGCAAGGAAATTTTGATGATACAAAGGAATCCATCCTTTCTACATTTATGGCTCCTGAGATGCAGGAACAAATGAGAGCATTCTTGGATTTTGGCACTCTCGCAGACAGACTGCAGGATGTGAATACCATCGCGATCGACTATAAGGCAACTAGCGGACAATGGGTTCAGGCTCGTTTTGTCGTTAAGCAGAGGGATGAAAACGGCGTGGCTAAGGAAGCACTTTATGTAGTCCGCGATGTTTCAGAGGAGAAAGCAAGAGAGCAGGAGAGGCTGAATAAAGAAAGAGAACTGGAGGAGCTGCATCTCAAGGAGGAAAGAGAGCATGCAGAGGTTGTAAATTCATTGTCCACGATATACTCGACCATTTTCAGGGCGGATATTGATACTCATGAGTATGAGATCTTATGCAGCGTTCCGCTTATGGGTAAGGTGGCGCCAACCGCCGGTAATTTTGATGACGTAAAGGGGATCATTATTGAGAACTTTATGGAGCCGGAATTCAGGGCACCGCTCAGTGAATTTCTGAATCTGGATACCCTGGCAGACAGACTTGCAAATGTTAATACCGTAACGGTTGATTATAAAGCGCCTACGGGTCAGTGGATGCAAGCTCGATTCATCGCCAAAAGAAGAGATGAAAATGGTGTCGCGAAGGAAATCCTCTATGTCGCGCGTGATATTACAGAGGAGAAGACGAGAGATTTAAAACAGCAGGAAGCTCTGACACATGCCCTGGCATCGGCACAGCAGGCGAATAGGGCCAAGACTACATTCCTTAATAGTATGTCCCATGATATACGTACACCTATGAATGCCATCATCGGATTCACGGCATTGGCTCAGACACATATTAAGGATGAAAATCAGGTTCAGGATTATCTTAGTAAGATCAGCACTTCCAGCACACATTTGCTCAGCCTGATCAATGATATCTTGGATATGAGCCGTATTGAGAGCGGTACAGTGAAACTGGATGAGAAGCCTGTACATATTCCAGATCTTCTGCATGACCTGAGAACTATGATACAGGGACTGGTGAACTCCAAAAACCTGAATCTGTTCATTGATACACAGGATGTAGTGCATGAAGATGTCCTGACTGATAAGTTAAGGCTTAATCAGGTGCTGCTTAACATCGTCAGCAATGCTGTGAAGTTCACACAGCCGGGCGGAGATATCATCATCCGTCTGGTTGAGAAACCATGCAAAACTAAGCATTATACGACATATGTATTATCGGTAAAGGATAATGGAATCGGTATGTCTAAGGAATTCCTCGGACATATCTTCGAGACCTTTACCAGGGAATACAGCGCAACGGTCAGCGGTATTCAGGGAACAGGCCTTGGTATGGCTATCACCAAGAATATCGTGGATATGATGGGCGGTGACATACAGGTAGAAAGTGAAGAAGGTAAGGGATCCTTATTTACAGTCACCATTAATCTCCGCCTTGCAAATGAATCTGCAAAAAATGAACCTATACCGGATCTTTTAGGGGCAAAGGCACTGGTTGTCGATGATGATATTAATACCTGCAGAAGTGTCAGCAAGATGCTCCGTGATATTCAGATGCGCCCTGACTGGACGGTATCTGGTAAGGAGGCCGTCGTTCGCGCACAGGATGCGGCAGAGATGAATGATGAGTACAAGGTTTATATCATAGACTATCTTATGCCAGACATGAACGGCATCGAGACAGTCCGCAGAATCCGTAAGGTCATCAGTGAGGATGCATCAATCATTGTTCTGACAGCATATGATTGGGCAGATTTCGAGTATGAGGCCAGAGAAGCGGGAGTTACGGCATTTGTATCCAAGCCGATCTTTATGTCAGAGCTTCGAGAGGTACTGACGCAGCCAGTGGTGAGCGAGAAGAATGCCAAGGAAGAAAAGAAGAGAAAGAGCTTCGATTACAGTGGTAAACATGTTCTTCTGGTTGAGGACAATGAACTGAATCGTGAGATTGCCACAGCTATTTTGGAGGAGACCGGCATGACCATCGACAGTGTGGGAGACGGTGATGAGGCGGTCGCAGTCATCAACAGAGAACCGGCGGATAAGTATGACATGATCTTTATGGATGTTCAGATGCCGAGAATGGATGGCTATACCGCTACCAGGGAGATCAGAACTCTGGAAGACAACAAAAAGGCAAACATTCCGATCGTAGCCATGACGGCCAATGCCTTTGAAGAAGACAGGAAGAAGGCATTCGAATCCGGCATGAACGGACATATTATTAAGCCGATCAGCATTGAGGCGATAGCAGATGTGCTAAATGAGATATTTGCGAGAAAAAAATAACTCGTTCTCACTCGCTCACTAACTTAACATGTTTTTTATAGAAGGCAACTCCGATCTTAAAGAAACGGGTGATGCCTTCTTGTTTCATCGCCGCAATGTATTGTTTGTTATCGATTTGCTCCAGAGCATCATTAGCAGAGGCCTCAAGCTGACTGTCGATAAGTGCCTCGTCAATGCCGTCTCTTAATACCTTAAGCTCTATAATGATACCAGGCATCTTCTTGTCAAATGGTCTCAGCTGAATATCATATCTGCCGTGGTCGGACTCTCTATTAGAGTCCACGCGATACAGGTTGTTCATAACTGCGCAGATTCCGAGGATAAGTCCGTGGTAGAAGTTCTCGTGAGCATAGTCAAATGAACTGATAGAATTCAGCAGTAATTTCTGCAGATTATCCTGCAATTTAGGAATATCCTGCGTGATAATGGCCTGCTGTATTGCAATGGCAGTTGACTGAGCGATTACATTTGTGAGTGCTGACAGAATCTCCTTCTCGTAAACAAAGAAGATTTCCTTGTTAGGGATGGCAATATCGCAGATAGCATTTCCATCATGCAGTTCATTTTTGGTTACAACCTTCAGATAGCCAGCTGAAAGCAGGAAGCTGTAGATCGTTGTAGGGTTATCATGTATCTCAGGATAGATAACGGAGGTATCAATATAGGATGAAATTACTTGCCCTTGCATCAATTTGCGGAGATTATCGGCAGTTTCAGCATCCGCTTCTGCGACGATCTGACGGATGATACTGTTATCGCCGGTGGATTGCCAATATGCCTTGGCTGAGCAGTTTTCATCCATGTAATTAAGAACAGACCATGGATTGAAAATATCTGTATCGCCGAAGCTGTATCCATCATACCATTCACAGACTTCATTGTACTTATCTGTCTGGTCGTAGTAATCCATAATGTCACGGATCTCATCCTTGGTGAATCCGAAATATTCACTGTAGCGATTCTCAAGAATGGAGTTTACTTTCAAGTTGTTGAGACCACTAAATATACTCTCCTTGGCCACACGAAGGATGCCAGTTAGAAATCCATAGGCCAGGTTGGAGTTATCCTTGAAGGCACCAGACAGCAGATTACGCATAAAACTGGTAATCTGTTCATAGAATCCTTCCATGTAACCTTGCTGGATAGGAGTATCATATTCATCAATGATAATAACAGCAGGTCGGTTGTAGTGCTTATTGAGCATATGCGACAGTTCCAGAAATGCTCTGGCCATACTGACCTCTGAAATGGATCCGTTCACAACCCTGCGAAAATATTCCTTCTCGAATTCATTGCATTTGTCACTTGTCAGCAGAACATCATGACGCAGATATTCATTTGCGATAATCTCGCGGATCGCCGTATAGGTTTGTTCCCAGGTTGCAAATTTAATATCTTTAAAAGAGACGAAGATGGCAGGATATTTGCCTTGCTCCCGACGATATAATTCTCCGCAGCTCCAGATTTTTTTATCCCTGAAATACTTAGAGTTGTCCATATCGCTGATTTCGAAAAATGTCTTCAACATATCCATCGTCAGAGTTTTTCCGAAGCGTCGAGGACGGGTAAAAAGGGACACCTTAGGCTTGGAATCAATAAATTCCTTGAGCATCAGGGTCTTATCCACATAATAGTACTCTGAGACTAATTCTTTAAAATCCGACACACCGATAGGTAAAGGCAATTTGGTAGTCGATTTCATGGCTCGCATGGTCTTATCCCTGCGACCATCAGCCGGTCTTTCGACGTTGTCAGGAATGAGCCATAAGCCGCCTTCTTTCCTGGCTCCTTCAATTCGTCCATCCCTGCAGAGCGCAGTAATCCTTCTCTCGGTTAATTTCCAACGATCAGCTGCAGTTTTAACATTTATATAGCTCACAGGGGATACCTCCGTCTTTAATAATGCGTCGAAAGTTTTTCATCCATTGACACAAGGGGACGTGCCGTGGAATCAAACATCTGATATCATCAACAGCATTACAACAGATATCAAAGTAGATGTCAAGATAAAAAGAATAATTGACAGATTCGGAGCCTTTCCTTATAGTGACAATTGAAGCGGCCGAAGGTAATTGGTTTGTTAGTACCTTTTATAAAAAGTCAATTAAGGAGGGAAACATCAATGTCGGATAAAGAACGAACCATCTGGCAGGTACAGAATTGTGGGCGTGGATCCTGGGAGGTAAATAACTGGGATGCGGAGATTAAAACTATGTCTCTGCAGCTTACAGAAGAAGAACAAAAATCCCCTTATGCCAAATATTTCTATCTGGGGCCAGCGAATGCAACACTGGAAAATGAGCTTGCAGCGCAAAGGGGAACATTGCTGGCGGAAGAGGAATGCTTTATGCCGGAGGATTATGCCAGAATCATGAATACGTCGGAAATCAACAGGCTTCATACAGGATATCGGGTCATGAAAAATGGAATTGGCTTTTCTCTTGTCAGGGTGAAAGGAGAGGGAATCAATGAAGAAAAAATGCGATTTTTCCAAGATCATTTTAGGCCGGCGGAAAAAGATCTATTTTATAAAATCTGGTTTCCTGGAGCACACCTGCGACATTATATCAATATGGCGATTGAAGATGTAGGATGTGGGCTGGAGGCAGTGGAGTTCGTTGCACCTCTTAATGCGCAGATTCTGGGAATCGACAGTAGTCTTGCTGAAAGGGATGGGGCTTGTATCGGGATTAGCGGTGGAAATGGGATATCTTATCCGCTGTACCACGTTTCGAAGTTCCCTCGTTATGCCACGGCAGTGCGCTATACCAGAGATCTTCCGGATGGGCAGGAGACGATTTTTACTGTATGGCATGGGGTTCATTGGCAAGATGGAAAAAGTGTGAGAATGATTCCGGAAAATGAGGCAGTGCCGGAAGCCGATGCCAGAGGTCAGGTGCAACACAGTATGAGGGAACTGCAGACAGAATTTCGAAATGTACAGCTCTTCTGGGATGAGCAGAAGAAATATTTCAACAATTAGCAGATAAATATAGTGTTTCAAAGGGCTTTTGCAGGTTAATGGTGCAGAAGCCTTTTTTATTGAATACTGTCTGACAATGTGACATTTGTCATATTCTTTTCAATGCAGCTATGACATATGTCATAGCTGCGACGTTATTGGCTGCGGTAGAATAACGCTGTAAGGAAGGGAACCAGAGAAGGCTGGAAAATTTATTTTATGGAAGAAATGGAGGAAACAAAGATGACAATTTCAAGAAAAATTATGGTAACGGTTCTTGCAGTTGCTATGGGGGGAATTTTAATTACTGCGAGTGGTCTGAATGCGAGGGTTACAAAGGCAGCAGACTACAGCTTTGCAGGAGACATTGTAGGACAGGGTGGTGCTGCCCTGGATCTGTTCGTCAGTGAGATGCAGTATAATTTTGAAAATGCTGGTTATGACTTCCAAATATACAATGACAATTTTACTGCAGACACGCAGATGTCGAATGTGGAAACCATGGCAGGCAGAGGTTATGATGGACTTTTGGTATATGGTTGGAATACAGCAGCTTATGAGCAGATTTCATCAATTCTGAAGTCCGCTGGCGCATATTTTACCATGTTTGATCAGATACCTAATGATGAAACAGTGATCGAAATGCTCAATGAAAACGAATACTATTTGGGTTGTGTCGGTACGGACAGCTACGCTGAAGGCGCACAGGCGGCGCAGAATATGCTGGCAGATGGATATACGCAGGCGTTGATTCTGGGAGGTTCCGTGGGAGATACGATCCATGACAAGCGAGTTGCGGGATTTACAGATGCATTTACCGAAGGCGGAGGAACGTTGATGGCAGCAGCGAGATGCACTGATCCTTCTGAAGGAACTCAGAAGTGTGAAGATCTTCTGATCGCCAACACACAGGCACAGGCAATATATGCTCTTTCAGGTGATTATGCGGTAGCAGCCATTGCAGCATTGGATAACCACAGCGATTTAGATATGAAGGTTTATGTATCTGGCGCAACAGCAGAAAATATCCCTTATATTAAAGATGGAACGATTGCCTATGCGGACAGTGGTTCTAAGATTGTTATCTCTATCGCTTCAGCATTGTTAATCAATAACGCAAAAGGCAACCGCATTACTGATGAAGACGGAAATGCTCCGCATTTCAACAATGTGGTTCCATTCGTAATCACAGCGGATAATGCAGACGATTTTTCAAAATACTACCTGGAAGGACATCCGCTTTCTGCAGATCAGTTTGCTCAGCTCATCGCAGATGATGTAACTTATGAAACCTTTGTTGAATTTATCGAGAACTACGGTCTAGAGACAAGCACAAACTAATCACAAGGAAAATGAGGTCGGTGCGCACGTGTACCAACCTCATTAAGGAGAAGGGGATTTTTATGGAAACAAAAAAGAAAAAAAGTATCGTCCGACTTGTGATTGTTCTTGCAGTGATTGCTGCAGTATGTATCGTTTTTCATTTTCTTACCGGTCGGATATTCCTGACAGGCAGCAACATTCTTGCACTTTTTCCACATGCGATTATTCCTTGTTTTCTGGGCTGGGCACTGTGCTTTGTATTTGCCTGTGATTTTACCGATATGTCATTAGGCCCCATCGTAATTCTTGCTGCTAATGCGGCTGGCATCCTGGGTTCAACATCACTTGGATATTTCGGGATTATTCTGGGAGCTATGGTGGTATCTGTTATCTGTGTCATGATTAACTTCCTGTTATTTGCCAAATCCAGGATACCGTCATGGATTGTCAGTATCGGCATGGTAATGGTCTATGAGGCAATAGGTGTATTTTACTCTAATTATCAGTTTTCACATGGAGGATCTCTCGCTCAGTTAAGTGAAGACATGAGGGGACTTGCCAGAGCACCTATGATTTATATTGTATTCTTCATTGGGTTTGTTCTTGCATATGTTCTTTATAATTATACAACGATTGGACTGAAGGTTCGGTCCCTGGGAAGTGGGCAGCGTATCTCCGAAGCCATGGGCATTAACATTGTGAAAACAATATTATTGGTAGGAATTATCGTGGGAATATTTGTAGGATGTTCTGCATTTCTGAATGAAAGCTACAACTCACGTATGAATATTAAGAGTGGACTGACAGGCATGACTATGATCTTTCAGCCTATTGCCGCCGTTATGTTGGCGCAGGTTTTAAAATCTCGTATTAATATCATAATTGGTGTTCCAATCTGTTCTCTTTTTGTTTATGCAATTTTTAATATGCTGACCATTGTGGGCGTTCCATCTGGAACTCTGCAGGAAGCAGTGCTGGGACTGATTGTAATCGTGTTTGGCATTATGGCACAGCGAGGCGTAAAGAAGGTGGTGAAATAATGGAAACGATTTTAGAAGTAAAAGGACTTTGCAAATATTTTGGACCTACTATTGCCAATGACCATATTGATTTTTCTCTGCAGAAGGGCGAGGTGCGAGGACTGGCGGGAGAGAATGGATCAGGCAAATCTACGCTTTTGCAACAGATTGCGGGCATTTATCTGAAGGATGAGGGGACCATTACACTTCATGGGAAACCTTATGATCCTAAAAGTCCGTTAGATGCAAAAAAGAACAAGATTGGAATTGTAGTGCAGGAGCTGGGTGTGCTAAACACGCTGCCTGCAGGCATGAATGTTTTTGCGGGAAGTTGGGATCGCTTCGCCAAATTTGGATTCGTGAATATCAAAAAGATGTATAGGAAGGCAGAGGAAATCTTTGAGGAATACGGATTGATGAAAATTCCTCTGAACGGAGACTGTTCGGAAATGCATATCGAATCCCGAAAAATGCTGGAACTCGCCAGGGCGCTTTCTGAGAATCCTGACATTTTAATTCTGGACGAGCTGACACAGTCATTGTCTCAAAACAATCGTGAAATGCTCTATCGGTTAATCCAGCGCCTGAAAAGTGAAGGCAAGACCATTGTGATAATTACACATGATCTGGAGGAAATGCTGGAGCTATGCGATAACATTACCGTGCTGCGGGATGGAAAAATCATAGCGGATCGAAAAAGCAGCGAATTGACGGTAGATGAGATTAAACGTTTGATGGTAGGACGAGAGGTTAATTCTGCATACTATCGGGATGATCTGGAAGCAAGTTATGAGGATGAGGTGGTGCTGAAGGTGGAAAAGGTGAATGTTCCTAACGCACTGGAAGGAGTTTCCTTCGAGCTTCACAAAGGGGAAATCCTTGGATTTGGAGGACTGAGTGATTCCGGTATCCATGATGTCGGCATGGCAATTTTTGGGCTTTCTGAAGGACGAAGTGGTGAAGTCCGATTATGTGGACAGGAGAGTATCGAGATCAATAATGCTGTTACTGCACAGAAACACGGTATGGCATATGTACCAAAGGACAGAGACGGAGCAGCTCTTATGATTTCGGATACCATCCTTAGCAATTTCGTTCTTCCATCAACACAGGAGCTGCAGGGAAGAGCAATGCATCTGCGGCCAGGTAAACTGAAGGCATTTGCACAGAAGGGAATCAAGGAATTTAATGTCAAATGCACCGGACCAGAACAGCGTATGTCAGATCTTTCAGGAGGAAATAAGCAGAAGGTCAACTTGGGAAGGTGGCTTTTGAAGGATCTGAATGTGTTGGTACTGGACTGCCCGACCAGAGGGGTAGATGTCAGTGTCAAGGCATATATCTATCATGTTATGGCGGAAGCGAAGAAAAAGGGACTGTCTATGATACTGATTTCGGATGAGCTTCCAGAGCTTCTGGGTATGTCAGACAGATTATTGGTGATGAAGGATGGAAGAATCACAGGAGAATTTACAAGGGGAGAGAATTTCACCCAGGAAGCATTGATTGAGGTGATGGTTTAATGAAAAATAGAATCGATATACGAAAACTGGTTCCTTTTATCACGTTGGTGGTGATCCTGCTGCTATTCGGAATTCTGACCAAAGGCAAAATGTTCACTCCATTTAACTTGAATTCTTTGTTGAATCAGGTCGTGGTGTTGCTGATTCTGTGCAGTGGGGCGATTTTTGTGGTGGCGCTTGGGTGCAGCGATCTGTCGGTAGGTGTTAATGCAGGACTAAGTGCTGTAGTAGGAGATGCTGTGTTTACAGCAACGGGAAGTGTATTGCTAATGCTGCTTACTGCATTTGCGATAGGCGTTGGACTTGGTGCTTTAAATGGCATCATCAACGCAAAATTTAAAGTGCCTTCTTTCATGGTGACTCTTGCTATGCTGATCGGAGTCCGGGGAATCATCAATTATATTCAGAGCTTTACGGGACTTACTTATGCCGGAGCATTTATTAAGGCTATTGATAAGGTTTATATTAAGCTTCCATTTTTGCTTCTGATACTTGTACTTTCATGGTATTTTCTGGAGCGGACATCCTTCGGAAGGAATATCAAGGCAATCGGTGAAAATGAGGTGCTGGCTGTCAGCGTGGGTAAGCCTGTGATCAGTTTGAAAATAATTTGTTTTATGATCTCGGGACTAACTGCAGCAATTGCAGGAATGTTTATTATTGCAAGAAGCGGAGGTACGACTACATCTATGGGCACCATGTTTGAAATGCGTTCGTTAATTGCAATCTATGTAGGAGGCATACTTGTGAAAGGTGGTTCGACTGCTTCCACCTACAAGATGATCATTGGATGTCTGGTATTTGTCATTATTGAAAATGGTCTGAAACTGATGGGAATCGCATCCAGTGAATACTCAGAACTGATCGAGGGAATATTGCTGATGGTAATCTTATTTATCACCATTCGTACAGAGGGTATGAGTCTCGGATCAAATAAAAAGAAACAGGCAGAGATCAAAGCGGAATAAACGGAGCAAGATATGGATAGGAAATTATTAGAAAATGCATTACATCCGATATCGGATCAAGAATTGAACAGACGTTGGTGCGCTGCCAGAAACAAAATGAAAGAGGCAGGGCTGGATTGTCTGGTGCTTCAGAACAGTGAATCATTCATGTGCGGTTATGTTCGCTGGTTTACAGATATACCAACAAAATTCGGAACACCCATCACGGTGATCTTTCCGCTGGAAGAGGATATGACTATTATTACCGAGGGTAATATTCCTTCTCTGACACTGCCATCATGGATGATGCGTGGCATTCGGGAAGATATAGTACTTCCTTATTACCGAGGGATACATTATACCAATCGGGAAGATGGCGATGCAGCTGCAGCAGTGTTGAAAAAAGGTGGTTATCAGAGAATTGGTCTGATTGCACCGGCTGCCATGTCTGCAGCCACATGGGTTTGTCTGAAGGAAGCGCTTCCAGATGTTGAATTTGTGGATTTTACAGAGGAAATTGACAGTATCAAATGCGTTAAGAGTGAAGAAGAAATCACGCTGATAAAAAAGGCAGCTGATATTGTAGATGCTGCATTTGCGGCGGTTCCTGCGTTTGTGCGTCCGGGAAGACGCGAGTATGAGGTGGCAAATGATATTCGACACCTTCTGGTGGAGCTTGGAAGCGAGGAGCAGATGATTGTAGTAGGTTCTGCTCCTATGGGAGAACCGGCGTCACACAAAATGGATTATCTGATGAAACGGATATTGCAGCCAGGAGACCAAGTGCTGGTAATGTTGGAGGTCAGCGGACCAGGTGGAATGTATCAAGAGGTAGGAAGAACTATCTGCATCGGTGAACCATCCAAACGGCTGTTAAAGGGCTGGGAAATTGCCAGAGAAGCACAGCAGCAGGCGGCCGCTCTTATGAAAAAAGGTGCGTTACCTAAGGATATTGCAGCCTTTAACGAACGTTTTATGCAAGAACGGGATTATCCGAATTGCGGAATGATCTTCTCTCATGGGCAGGGTTATGAGCTGGCAGAGCGTCCTGTAATCTATGAAGCAGAGACGATGCAGATAGAAGAAAGCATGAATATTGCCATTCATCCATTTGGAATTACGGAGGATGCGTACATATTCTGCTGCGACAACTTCCTGACAGGAACAAACGGGGCAGTGAGGTTGAGCCATGTACCACAGGAGATATTGGTGGCTGGCACCGGTACATGGAAATAATATATGATAGGAACGGTAGGTTTGCTTTTATATCCTTCCTTTTTCGGGATTCTGATGTTTAATCAGGATCCCGTTTTTTAATTCTGATAATGCTGTGACATTTGTCATATAAATAATCGTCTTTATGTGACATGTGTCAGCGAAGAAAAAGAAGCTGGATTTTATAATTGGGATACAAAAAAGCAAATGCGATAGAAATTATAGAAATAGGAGGAGAAACAGATGTTGCAGTTAAAAGACAAGGTGGCCATCGTTACAGGAAGTGGACGAGGAAATGGCAGAGGAGTTGCTATGGCTCTGGCAGAGCATGGTGCAGCGGTTATGGTATGTGATCTTAATGAGGAAAATGCAATAAGTGTTGCTAAAGAGATTACAGATGCAGGCGGCAGAGCAATTGCGACTAAAGTAGATGTAACGGATCCAGAAAGCGTAAAGGCAATGGTACAGCTTACCATCGACACTTTCGGACCAGTTACAACCCTGATCAACAATGCAGGTGTAATTTACTGGAAGGATTTCTTTGAGCAGACGGTAGAGGAATTTGAAAGGGAAGTGAAGATAAATCTGGAGAGTGTTTTCATTGTGACACAGATTGTTGCAAAGACCATGATTGAAAATAAGGTACATGGTTCAATAGTAAATTTCTCTTCGGAAGCCGTTTCTTCCTGCTTCCCAGAGGGTGTAGGTTACAGCGCGTCAAAAGGTGGTGTACAGGCGATAACACTGGCACTGGCTGGTGTACTGGCTCCACATCATATCCGTGTTAATTCCATTGCCCCGGGACCAACCCCTACCGGCATGAATACTTTTATGCATGAGGTAGCAGATAAAATTGCGGCAACTATTCCATTGGGACGCTGCGGCGATTGCTACAAGGATCATGGACGTATGTGCGTGGTGCTGGCAAGTGATGAATATTCAGGATGGATTACTGCAGAAAATATCCTGATTGATGGAGGTAAGGTCATGATTCCTTACATCTACAAGCCAGAAGAGAATCCGGAATTTAACACCTGATGGAAGGCATAGTATTTGATATCCAGAAATATTCAACTCATGACGGACCGGGAATTCGAACAGTGGTGTTTTTAAAGGGCTGTCCATTGCGATGCCTTTGGTGTTGCAATCCTGAATCCCAGCGTACCTTTCCAGAACTGGAATACAGATATCAGAAATGTATTAAATGTGGCGAATGTGCTGCGGCATGCCCGAAGCTGGTTATTACGGTTTCTGAGGGGCAACAGTGTAATCAGATTGACAGGACTTTGTGTGATCACTGTGGGATTTGCGCGGAGCATTGCCCTACAGGGGCGCTTCGGATAGTAGGAAGATGGATGTCTGTAGATGAGGTTCTGGCACAGGTACAAAAGGATAGAGATTATTACAGAAGATCAGGTGGAGGCATTACCCTCTCTGGAGGGGAGCCATTTCTGCAAGGGAAATTTGCAATTGAAATTCTTGAGAA
The DNA here is from genome assembly GCA_963591145.1 of Anaerotignum sp. Taxonomy (GTDB): domain Bacteria; phylum Bacillota; class Clostridia; order Lachnospirales; family Lachnospiraceae; genus RGIG5612. The sequence goes on from CAVARE010000074.1 coordinate 18,005, forward strand.
CTGTTACAGGCGAAATATTCATACGGCTGTTGAAACAACGGGTAATGTGGAATGGACAGTCCTGAGGCAGGCAGCGGATTATACAGATCTTTTTCTATATGATCTTAAGCATATGGATTCGCAAATCCATAAAACACTAACAGGCGTATCTAACGACCAGATATTGGAAAACCTGCGGCGTCTTACAGAACACGGAAGCAGAATCATTATCCGGATACCGGTGATTCCCGGACTCAATTTTCAAAGGGAAAATCTAAGAATGCTGGCAGCATTTTTACAGGATACCACTGTTCGGGAGATTCATTTGATGCCTTTTCATCAATTAGGCAAGGATAAATACAAGAGATTGGGAAGGGATTATGCGTTGCCTGAGAAAAAAGCACTTCGGCAATCCCTAGAGGATACGACAGAGTTGGAGCAGTGGAAACGCTATCTGGAACAGAAGGGCTTTCATGTAGAAACGGGTGGATAAAGTTATCAGAAAAAATGGAGGAATTACATATGAAGACAATCATTTCACCGGAACCAGGAAAAGTTATGTTAGGGGAGATTCCTGTACCAAAGCCGGGACCTTATGAAGCGTTAGTAAAGATTGAGGCATGCGCCATCTGCAATAATACAGATATGATGTTTGTGAATCGTGTATTTGGAGGACCTGAAGGTGGCGGATTTCCAGAAGGTATGCCTATTAACCTGGGACATGAATCCTGCGGCGTGGTTATCGAACTGGGAGAGAAATGCCGAAATTTCAAGATTGGTGACAGGGTGCTTCGTGCTCACACTTGGGGACATTATCCTGGCGGAATAGGATCAGAAGGCGGCATGAGTGAATATGGTGTTGTACAAGATTTGGCAGCAATAAAAGAGGATGGGGCAGATATCCCATTAAATTATCAGGCAACTAAGCATCAGATTTTACCAGAGGGTATCGACAGTGTGCAGGGATCAATCATGATTACACTGAAAGAGACATGGACTACTCTCAGAAACTTTGATGTTAAAGCAGGTGAGCCGCTGGGTATAGTAGGTACTGGACCAGTAGCATATTGCTTTACCAGATTTGCAAAGGTAATGGGAGCAAACCCTATAGTGGTATTTGGCAGAAAAGAAGATCATCGAGAGAAATTCGTTGCAGCAGGAGCGGATCTATATGTCGTTGGTAACGAATATCCGGACGAACTGAAGAAGATACTTGCGGACGGAGGTCTGTTAAAGGTGATAGAAGCCGTTGGAAGTGACAGTGCACTTAAGACTTGCCTGGAAGTTGTAGGAGAAAAGGGAACAGTGCAGCTCTATGGTGCGGCTCCAGGACTTTCTTGGGCGCCTGAACTGCGTAATGACCCACGTGTATGGGTGCGCTGGCCAGATGAAGAAGATGCTAATGAAGAAATGGCACAGCTTGTATTGGAAGGAAAGATCAATCCGTATGAATACATAAGTCATGTATTGCAGCCAGAGGACTGTGTGTATGGATTTGATCTGGTGAAAAATCATAAAGCGACAAAGGTGGTTTTCTTGTTCTAAGAAGATTGTCTGAGCGAGGGAGATTGGACTATGGCAGGAAGTGCATGGTGGAAAGAGAAGAATATGCCTTTTACAGGGGAGTTTTTTGACCGGATGGTATTACGGGAGGAAGATCCTGAGGAACAGCGGGTTCAGAAGATTCGACAATCTATGCTTCCGCGATACCAGGAGGGAAAGCGCAGGCTTTCTTTTCATTGGGCAAGCAGTGTGACTCGTTCCTATATGGAAACAGAAGGGCTGCATCCGGCGATCCGCAGGGCATTATCCATTAAACGGGGTTTAGAAGAAATTCCGCTGGGACTTACCGCGGGACAGATGTTGATGGGAGGAGCAAGCGCAGGACCACATTATGTAGATTTTAATCCTCATTTTCCTGCGCTGGATTTTCCTGAAAAAGGAAGCTGCGCAGAGATGGATCGAATTTATGTCTACGATTCAGAGGAACTGCGGGAATTTCAAGAGCAGATTCTTCCATATTGGAAAAACAAGGGTCGTATGGACTATTTGCTGAAGGAAATGGAACTGAATTATCCGGAAGCGTATCAGTTTATGAATGACGGACAGTGTTATATACCAACGGTGGGAGGACCGCTGGCACATACGATTCAGGATTACCGTTCAGTTCTTGAAAAGGGACTTTCTGGGCTGATGCAGGAAATTCGGCATAAAATGGAACAGCTGGATATTCGAAACCCGGAAGGCATGACGACTCTGGAGCGTCGAAATCAGATGCAGGGTATGCTGATCGCAGCAGAAGCAATGATCACTTATGCGCATCGAAATGCTGATTATGCACAGCAGCTTGCGGAAAAGGAAATGAATGAGAAACGCAAGGCCGAGCTTTTGCAGATGGCTCAAAATTGTCGGCGTGTACCAGAATATCCTGCCCAGACCTGGTGGGAGGCGCTGCAGTGCATCCACTTTCTGCGTGCAGGCACAGCACTAATCGAAGGAATGGATTCTCATTCTCTGGGACGTTTTGATCAGTACATGCTGCCTGTCCTTAAGCGAGATCTGGAAGCAGGCGTGATCAATAGGAAACAGGCGCAGGAACTTCTGGAATGCTTGTTTTTGAAATGGAATGAGAGTACGGCATTTACCATGGGGATTGGATGTCCAAGAGGAAACAATGACAAGATTAATATCGGCGGTATTGATACGCTTGGATATGATGCAACTAATGAGCTTTCATACATGTTGTTGGAAGCTCATGCCCACGTGCATCTGACGGATCCCGCTCTATCGGTTCGTATAAACCATGAAACTCCAGACGAATTGCTTCACGCTGCACTAGACGTAGTGAGGTTAGGCGGTGGACTGCCGCTTCTTCTGAATGATAACGCTATAATCCCTGGTATGGTGAGTAATTGTGGAGTGACTCTGGAGGATGCCCGTAATTATGGGGATGTGGGCTGCCAGGAAAATGTAACGGATCCTAATATGACAGGAGCCGATACCTCAGGAAGACAAAATGGAGGGTTTTTCAGTTTGGTAAAACCTATTGAGCTTGCCATCTGGAACGGAGTTAACCCATGCAACGGAAAACAGGTAGGGCCTATAACCGGAACCCCGGAAAGATTTGCAACCATGCAAGATTTTCTGGATGCAGTAGAAACGCAGATGCGGTATGCCGTGGAAATGAATGTGGTGACAAATAATGTCAATGACTATGTATTTACCACGTTTTACCCATCAGTATGGCATAACCTGATGCACCCAACTTCACGGAAAAGTGGTATTGATTTTGTCAATGGCGGTTCACGTTACAGTTGGACTGGTCCTTTAGGAATTGGGCTTGGAACTGCAGGCGACTGTCTGTCTGCTATTGATACTTTGATTTACAGGGAGAGGGTGACTGACTGGAAGGAACTGAAGACAGCGTTGTCCCGAAATTGGGAAGGATATGAGAAACTTCGACAGAAGTGTATTGAGGCACCGAAATATGGAAAGGATAATCCATATGCCGATCTTTTCTGCAAGAGGGTTCTGGACTACTGGTTTGGAAATCTAGAATCGCACCGGACTGCTCATGGAGGACATTTTATCGGAGGACTCATCAGCATGGAAAGCTATCTTACGCTTGGAAGGTGGACGGGAGCAACCCCGGATGGAAGAAAGCAGGGAGAACCGTTGTCAGATTCCGTTGCCCCTTCCCGATATGCACAGGAGGGAAGTATCACGGAGAGACATCGTTCGGCAGCTAGGGCAATTGATGCATACCATACGACGAATGGTGTTACCTTCAATCAACGAATCCCGATCAGTGCAGTAGCAGGGGAACGTGATATTCAAAAATGGATGGATTTGGTAAAAACGTATATGGATGCTGGTGGACAACAGATTCAGTATCTGGTGTTGGATGCCCAGGATCTGTCCCGCGCACAGAAGGATCCGGACAGCTATCGAGATCTGCTGGTACGGGTCGGGGGTTACAGTGCCGTGTTTGTGGATCTTACGGAGGAGCTGCAGGAATCCATTATGGAGAGAGAAGAACTATCAGTATAAAGCGAAAATAACCGTTATTTAATCAACGGTAAACAGACAAAGGAGAAGAAGTTATATGAAGATAGCAGTAGGAGCAGATGCTTCCGGTTTTGCGTTAAAGGAAGCGGTAAAGGAACATTTGGAAGCAAAAGGAATAATCTGTATTGATTATGCACCACAGGCACGGGAATACTATGAGATTGTTCCGGAGGTAGCACCAGCGCTGCAAAAAGGGGAGTTTGACTACGCAATTCTGTGCTGCGGCACTGGTATGGGCATGGCTCAGATGGCAAACAGCTATCAGGGAATTCGTGCAGCTGTGGTGGAAAGCACTTTCGCGGCCAGGATGTCCCGTGCAATCAATAATTCCAATGTATTAGCCATGGGAGGATTTATTATTGCTCCATTTTTGGGATGTCAGATTGTGGATACTTTCTTGGAAACACAAATCACAGACGGGCTGGATGATTTCCATGATTTTCTTCTGGATGCGCAGGAGAAGATTAAAGCAATCGAAAAAAAGATTTATCAGGAGGTATGATATGGCGGTTACATTGGAACAGTGGAAACATATGCTGGACGTAACTGCAGATCTGCTTCTTGACAATGCGAAGGAGCTTTCAAAGATCGATGCAGTGATTGGAGATGGGGATCACGGCATCACAATTGCCAAGATTGCACATCTGATGAAAGAAAAGGTACAAGGTGATTATGAATCTACCGCTAATCTCTTCGATGATTTGGGATGGGATGCTATCAATGTGCAGGGCGGAAGCGCAGGCCCGTTATTTGGTACATTTCTTTCAGGTTTTCAGAATGCATCACCAGATGCTAGTGCGGCTGAGTATGCAGAATGTGCTCTTAAGGAACTTCAGACGTTGAGTACTGCTAAGGTGGGAGAAAAGACCATGATGGATGCGCTGATACCGGCAGTGGAAGCAATGAAAAATGCAAAAACGGATGAAGAAGCATTTATACTGGCAGCAGCTGCAGCTAAGAACGGTGCAGAGAGAACAAGCGATTATATCGCAAAATTTGGACGGGCTAAAAACTATGGAGAGCGTTCCATTGGCGTAAAGGATGCGGGCGCCTGCTCTATGGCTTTGATATTTGAAGGATTTCAGAAAGGCTATCAGGCATAGCGAATGGAGGAATAGATCGTGAAGATGAAGAAGTTTTTGAATAGTGCGGAAACATTAACAGATGAACTGCTGGAGGGCTATAGTCTATGTGCGGCAGATCTTGTGGAGGTAAAGGGACATCTGGTGATCAGTAGGGATCTGGAAAAAGCAGACCGAGTAACAATCGTTACTATGGGTGGCTCAGGACATGAACCAGCACAGATGGGATTCGTGGGAGCTGGTATGTTGGATATCCAGGTAGTCGGCGATGTATTTGCTGCTCCGAGTCCGCAAGATGTATTTGAAGCATTGAAACTAGCCGATAAGGGTCATGGAACCCTGCTTCTTGTGTTGAACCATGCAGGCGACATGTTGTGCGGTAACATGGTCATGAAGATGGCACAGCGCGAGGGACTGAATGTTCGTAAGGTGGTTACCCAGGAAGACATCGCCAATGCACCAAGAGAAAATGCTGATGACAGAAGAGGTCTTGCCGGTGCGGTTCCGCTGTATCATATAGCTGCAGCTGCAGCTAGACTGGGAAGAAGTCTTGACGAGGTGGCTGATTTGGCACAACGATATGCGGACTCAATGGCTACTATTTCTGTTGCGGTACGCTGTGCGACACATCCGGCTAATGGAGAAGCCTTCGGTGATCTCGGTGATGATGATATGGAGATCGGCATGGGCCAGCATGGTGAAGGAGGCGGTGGACGTCAGCCTATGAAGAGTGCGAAAGAGACTGTGGAGATAATGGCAAATGCCTTGGTAAAGGATATCCCGCTGCAGAAAGGAGACAAATGCTTTGTAATGGTCAATGGATCCGGTGCTACTACGTTAATGGAAATGTTCATTCTTTACAAGGATTGTGTGAAGTATCTGGAATCCCAGGGAATAGAAGTAGTTGCCAATATGGTAGGCGAGGTATTGACAGTTCAGGAACAGGCAGGCTTTCAGCTTAACATTTCAAAATGGGATGACGAATTCCTGAAGCTCTGGAATACACCAGCGCGAACATTTGCATTTTCTCGATAACATATATTGCTGCGGCAGCCAGCGCGAAAACAGGTGAGATGCCGCAGCGATGCAAATAATAAGGAGGTTTATTGTGGCTGATAACATTGGAAATAGAGCAAGCAAGGAATATTATTTGGATGTTCCTGTCGTATCAGAGGCATTTTTTCTGAAGGGACTTAACAATAATGACTTTGGAATGAAGAATCGTCTTTCCCATATTTTTAATCCAGTGTCTGGCAATGCTGTGGTGCTTGCATTTGATCATGGTTACATCATGGGATCTACGGCAGGACTGGAGAGACTCGACGTTACGATTGCGCCATTAGGAAAATATGTGGACGTATTTATGGGTACCAGGGGTGCGATTCGTTCAAGTTTTTCTCCGACTATGCATCCGTCTATCTGTTTACGGGCAACTTATGATGCATCTGTTCTTTATGACGATATGTCTGTTGGAAATGGCATTGGTGTGGAAATGGAAGAAGCTGTCCGCATGAATGCCCAGGCAGTGGCGGTGCAGACTTTCATTGGTGCACCAGGAGAAGCGAAATCTCTGGAAACTCTGTGTCGATATGTGGATGCGGGCAACCGATATGGTATGCCAGTGTTGGGCGTTGTAGCGGTAGGAAAGCAGATGGAACGTACTCCGAAGTTCTTCCTTTTGGCGACTCGTATGCTGGCAGAGCATGGTGCGCATTTTATTAAGACCTATTATTGCGAGGATTTTGAAAAGGTTGTGGCAGCTTGTCCGGTTCCTATCATTATTGCAGGAGGTAAGAAGCTGCCTGAGCAGGAAGCTCTTACTATGGCTTATAGAGCTATCAGCGAGGGCGCTCATGGAGTTGATATGGGAAGAAATATTTTCCAGAGTGAGAATCCTAAAGCTATGGCGCAGGCAATTGCAAAGGTAGTACACGAGCATTTCACGGACAAGGAAGCTTATGAGTTTTTCCTGGATATGAAGCAGAATAGTATGGAGGTATAGCATGGCAGCAGAATATATGCATGTGGGAATCCCGGTGACGAATAAAAAACCTAATATGGTGTATAATGAAACGCTGAAATTCTGGGTAAATACCGATGTGGATGATTATGATTATAAGATCGAATACTTGAAATTTGAAGAAGGAACGCCGTTCCCAGAAATTATGCATAAAAATCCGCATGTAGCGTATAAAGTAGATGATATGACGACCTATCTGGAGGATGCAGACCAGATAATCTTTCCGCCAATGAATTTTGATGAAAAGACACGTTTAGCATTTATCATCAAGGATGATACTATCATCGAACTATTTGAACAGAAGTAATCAGATTTAGGAAGACCATTAAAAAATATTTGTTATTTTAGATACTTATCAGAAGCGAGGGTATGAAGCGCGGTTTCATCCGTGATAAAATATCCTCGCTTATGTGGTTCTATGATCTGCATCTCCCGCAGCTCCTTTAAGGTGCGCAGTAAATGACGATAGCTGGTAAAAAGCAATTGGGACAGGGTGGTGAGATCCTCATGAAAATACAGATATGTTTCTCCAGAAAAGGTCACCGACTGCGCAGCAAAGCTTATATAAGCACTAAGACGGTTTATAAGTGGAAAGCTGGTATTAACTGTTACATTATTAGAGAAATTATTGATCTTTTGCGCAAAAAGCCGCCCTAAATATTTCAAAAATACCGGATCCTGATCAATAAATGATTTTACTTTATCCAGAGGAATCTCAATGGCGTATGAATCCTTCATTGCCTCAATGGTAATATTGGGGGTTTCCAAATCAAATATTTCCAAATCCCCCATTACACACATACCTGTAATAAGGTTCAGAAGAGCTTCGTTCCCATTGCTGGTGAGGGAGCATACTTTTATTTTTCCATTTAGAAAGAGATACAGATAATGTGTTCCGCCTCTGCGATTATGGATGTATTCGTAGGCATGAAAACGGGTCAATACCATATATTCCCGGTAATATTCCCATAACTTCGGAGAGAAAAATGATTGGATATTGTATTTTTCAATATAAAAATCTAATTTGGAACGATCGGTAAAGGTTTCCATAATACTCTCCTCCGGCATATCTCTTGTTGGCACAGGTTCTTTTATTTAGTCCGTTTTATGTGCTTTTCAGGGCGCGGAATACGGGACACATCATTCAAGCTGCAATTATCTATAACATTATCAGAATAAAAGAAAAAAATGAAAATTGCAAGACAAAATAGACAGACCACACGGACACTGACATTTAGTTAAACTATCCTATAAAGAAAGTTTATCGCAGATTGGGGTTTGACTTTGAAGATCTACAATCGAGCAAAAGGAATAAATGATTTATGCGTCTGTAGCACTATGCGGCAGACGTTTTTCTTTGTCATTTGCCCTTGCCAACTGTTACTTATTATCTATTATCTTTCAATATTTCTTTGCAGATTTAAGCGACAAGCGACAAGTTGCAGTGTTACAAAGCTACAGTATGCGTTGCGTATATTTTTGAACGGTGATATAATCAACACGCAGCGCGTAATAAAATAACGGAGGAAGAAGAATGGATGACAATAAAATGCGGGCAATACGAGAAGAAACAGGGATGAATCGCAGGGAATTCTGCTAAAAAATGTATTTGAAGAAGGTGAGCTTTCTAAAGAAGGCAATGTGCAAATTTTGCACATTGCAAATTCAGACAAGCCTGTAGAATTTTATAATCTGGATGTCATTATCTCTGTTGGCTATCGTGTTAAATCTCAGCATGGTACTCAATTTCGTATCTGGGCGAGCGGTGTTTTAAAAGAATACATGAAAAAGGGGTTTGCTCTGGATGATGATCGCTTAAAGCGTCTTGGTGGTGGCAATTACTTTGAAGAATTGCTTGCACGTATCCGTGATATGATGACCAGAAGAGACATCCTGACAACCAAAGGCCGTGTATCACATAAACAGGCGATTGATAAAGCTCATCAGGAATATGAGAAATACAAAAAGAAACAAGAAGATCAGCTTTCGGTAGTGGAACAGCATTTTATCGAGAGTATAAAAGAACTGGAAGATCTGCCATGTCCGCGTTCCAGGGGCTGACAGATATGACAGCCGCACGGATCTGCCCTGAATGTCAAAAAAGACTCTGACAGCTGCAGCTGATCAGAGCCCTTCGTATAATGAAAACGGAATTATTACATATATTGAGGAATTACGATTCTGCTTCATTGTGAGATGACAAATATCTGGCCAGTATTCCTGCTGCGCAGGCGCACAGCTGCGGGCATGGACGCTTCTTATGATAATCGCCGCTGCGATCCGATGGCGCCACGAACTTCACATCTTTATCAAGGCCCAGCAGCTCGCGACAGATGACAGATCCGTTTATCTGTCGGAATTCCTCCATCATTTCATTGACAGCCTTGTATTCAGCCATCTTGGCATCCTTAGCCGTCGGATCAGAGTATCCACGGAGCAGACCATAGGCCATAGCCATGCCGCTTACCGCGCCGCAGACATTTCGTGTGCCTGCCAGCCCGCCGCCAAATGCTGAGGCAATCCTGGCGACCTCAGCCGAATCCATTTTCTCTTCTGCGAAGGCAAGAAATGTTGCCTGTGCGCAGTTATATCCTTCCAAGAAAAGCTCTTGTGCTCTTTGTTCATAATCCATGAAATGCCTCCTTGTAAAAATTACTGAAATGAATTTTATTAAGTTTATGCTCAATGGTTAATTTAGGAGGGAGTCAGCTTACATCAGCCTACTGCGTTAGAGGCGTCAGATGTTTCCTCTGTAACATCCCCGAGGATTGAGTCTGTGAGGATCTCAGCCTGCTTATTGAAGATGTCGACTAAGTTGTTGTCAGTAATGGCTGCGGTTTTCTCTTCATTTGTAAGAGTGTCGAGTCCGTTGATGAAGGCCGTCATGTCACTGGTATCTGCCAGATAATCATCGCTTTCGTTCAGTGCATCGTCGATTGTGCCCCACAGGTCAGCGTTAGTCTGACGGATTGCATATGCACGATTGTAGAATGATAAGATCCTATTCCAAGAAGCCTGCTCCTCGTCAGATGTGCCGCCTGAATAATCTGTGTCACAGAGGGCAGAGAGTTCATCCTGTAATTCGCTGAGCTGTGACTGGTATGTGTCCTCCTGTTCGATCTGATCAAGAAGAGCTTCCTTCTCGGCTGTTGTCAGGTCATCAGATTTGAGAATAAATGCTGATTCGTCGAAGTCCTCGTCGATGTCATCTACAGTTGTATTCTGATACAGCTTCTTCCAGGTATCAATGTTGGTAGCCTCAAGAGCGTCGAGTTCATCATATACTATGCTCATCTGGCTCCAAACAGCTTCCTCTTCCTCGGACATCTCAAAATAGCTTGCATCGTCTTCGGTTAATCCCATGTTAGCGCTTACTTCATTGAATACTTCAACTAACTCGCTCAGGAATACCTCTGTATGATCTGCAACTCCGTTCAGAAGATTGTCAAATGCATCGTTGATTCTCTGGATCTGTTCCTCTGAGAGAGCATTTTCAATCTCGGTGCCGATCTGATCAAGAATATCAAGGATTCCCTGTTCTATCTCAGCTTCATCGATGGTGTCGAGACTGTAGTCGCTATCAGTGCTGTAGTCGCTGTCGGTGCTGTAATCAGAATCTGTTGTTTCCTCGTCAAATGCAGCAATCAGGGAATCAATGAATGCTTCGATCTCTTCATCTGTTACTTCAGTTGAAATTTCTGTCTGTTCAGATGTTGCTGCTGTGGCTGTTGTCTGCTCAGAAGCCATAACTGTAAATGGTGCTGCGGCTGCCATAATGCCGGCGAGAGCTGCTATAGATGCTTTTTTTAAATTCTTTTTCATGTCTTTTTTCTCCTTACTTTTTTAAAAGTTGATTATGTATTATTTAAATGTCTTTGTTTGTTTCGATGTTGTTCATCTCTTACGTTGGCCATTATATAAGACATGAAAATAAACTTCTCCGAAAAACTGCGTTAAAACTGTCATAAAAGTGTCACAGGAGAATAGATATAAAATGCATGCAGTTGATATCTATTACATCGTCCAGTCTTCGACCTTCAAACCGATTACTCGAAAAATTCTCTGATGTTATTGGTTACGAGAGTTAATCCTGCGGATCTGGCATGCCCCGCAATTAATAAATCCATTGGGTCAATCGGGTATTCTTTCGGAAGCCGAACAGCCTGACTTCTTCCGTTTTCAAATAATTTTGCTGTCATCATAGTAATAATCCTCCTTATTTCGTAAGTATATATCATGATATATATTCTTCCAACAGATACTTACGCTGCCGCCAGATTCCGCTGAGTCTTGACCGTCAAATGGATAATGTGCTACTCTGAAAAAGCAATCCCGATAAACAACGGGACGTGCATTACTGCAATGATTTGTATATCTGATTATTGTAATGGCAGAGATTATCCGAAAGGCGGTGCAGCGTGAAGAAGTTACCAGTTGGCATTGACAGTTTTGAGAAATTAAGAAAAGAAGATTTCTATTATGTAGATAAGACCGGCCTGATCATTGACCTGATGCAAAACTGGGGAGAAGTCAACCTCTTCACACGGCCGCGACGCTTTGGTAAGTCCCTCAATATGAGCATGCTTCAGGCATTTTTCGAAATCGGAGGCAATAAAACCATATTCGAAGGTCTGACTGTCGGCAAGAATCGGGAACTGTGCGAGGCATACATGGGCAAGTTCCCTGTAATCTCCATTTCACTAAAAAATGTAGATGGTCTGACATTTGATGTGGCTTACGAACTCCTGAGAAAATCAATATTTGACGAGGTTCTGCGCCATCAATATCTGATGGACAGCGATATCATCTCTGATGCTGACAAGAGCTCACTTAAAATACTGATTGATAGACAGGATCACATTTCCGATATCACTGACAGTCTTAAGATGTTGAGCCGACTTCTGGAAAAGCACCATGGTCAAAAGGTCATCATACTGATTGACGAATATGATGTGCCATTGGATAAGGCCTATGCTCATGGTTATTATTCACAAATGATCTCTCTGATTCAATCTATGTTAGGAGCTGCGCTTAAGACTAACAGCAGTCTCTTTTTTGCCGTATTAACAGGATGTCTGCGCGTGTCCAAGGAGAGCATTTTTACGGGGCTTAATAATCCCAAAATATGTTCTATATCAGATATGCAATTTGATGAATATTTCGGCTTCACGGATTCCGAGGTCAGGGAGCTGCTTTTAGCTTATGGTTTGGAAAATCATTACGACGAAATGCGTGAATGGTACGACGGTTATCTGTTCGGTGGTCAGAAGGTATACTGTCCGTGGGATGTGATCAACTATTGCGATGCCCTGCGTTCCAATTCTGCTGCCCAGCCGAAGGCCTACTGGCTGCATACCAGTGGCAATGACATGGTGCGCAAATTAATCGACGAGACCAAGACGGGCACTACACGCATGGAGGTAGAGGATTTAATCGAAGGACAGGCCATCACCAAGAGTCTGAATGAACAGCTGACTCATAGTGAAATCGATAATAATGTCAATAACATCTGGAGTCTGTTATATATGACAGGCTATCTGACAGTAACAGAATGCCCGACAGATGAAAGATACAATCTCCGAATTCCAAATCGCGAGATTCAGCAGATTTTCAAGAGCCAGGTTCTGGAGTGGTTCAATGCTAAGGCGCAGCTGGAGACAACACAGCTGACTGGATTATATGAAGCATTTGAAAATGGAGATACAGAAACAATCACCAGGCTTCTGAATAAGCAACTGATTTCTACCGTCAGTTTTTATGATGCCAGGGAATCCTTCTACCATGGATTTATGCTGGCATTACTGAATACCTGTGCACAGTGGTCCGTGTCATCCAATGATGAAGCTGGTTCGGGTCGAGCAGATATTATCGTTGAGCACGAGAACGGTGAGCTTGGTTTCGTGATAGAGCTCAAGGCTGTCAAGGATTCAAAAAAAATGGATGCAGCTTGCAAGGCTGCCATGCAGCAGATTGACGATAAGGATTATTCTGCCAGCTTGCGTCGATATGGTGTTGAAAATATTCGAGCCTATGCCATCGGCTTCTGTGGTAAGAAATGCCAAGTCATTAGCAAAAGAATATTCACCGAGGATGGCATAGCTCATTGCTGACCTGTGGGCATTACCGACGATGCATTGAATGAAAGTGAAAATGATTGAGATTGTAACACCTATTTAGCTGACTCATCGGAACCGTAAACATCCTTGGCCATCGTCACATATGCATCGAACAGACCGTCGTGTATTTCCCAGATGAAGCTGCCGTTATATTTATCAGCTATGTCACTGATAATCTCCATTCCGAGACCGTGGATACCTGGATCTTTTTTTGTAGAGCTCAAAATACGGCCACGGATAGAGCTCTCCACAGGTTCTACTGCATAACTGTTAAGAGTTCGAATAAAGACGTGTGAATCATAGTCCATGAGTTGAAATTTGATATATTTTTCCTTGGATACAGAAGCAGCTTCATAAGCATTGTCTAGCAGATTCGAAACAACGGATGTGATATCTATATTCTCTATATTACTATTCTTGAGAGAATCTAACTCATATTCACAATTAATATCGTGTTTCCTGAGCATCGTCAGTTTAT